>JANNMS010000168.1:0-9220 GCA_031398055.1 Saprospirales bacterium
AAAAAAAATAGGCGCATCGTTTCGATGCGCCTATTTTTTATAGAAAAACAATTAATTTTCTTATCGAAACAAGACAAAACTAATAACCAATTATCTAATAACTAATTCCCCAATAACCAATTACTGTGGCATCCGACCCGGAAAATCTTGTGGATCCATAGCCCATGCTGCGAACTGCGTTTCCAATTGTTTCGCCAAATCATCGTCCTTCATCATTTTGGCGAGGTCGATCAAAGCCTCTTTTCCAGAAACCATATTTTGATATTCAGATTGATAACCGGCTTTCATGGTTTCTTTGTCCAATGAATCAAAATACTTCAAATTGGCCTCGTAATCTTTCGCGATGTCTATGATTCTGGCTTTTGCTTTTTCCTTTTCATCTGCCTGAACATATAATTGAACGAGGTAAGTCGTGAAATTATCGTAAGAAAAATTGAACGACGGAAATGCCTCAAAATATTTATCCACCAAAGCCACCGCGCGGGTTTTGTCGCCCTGATTCATCAATTCGCGGGCAACACGGATGAACGAAACGCGCATCGTTTGGATGCTCGGCTGGTACGAACGGTCAACGTACATCTGGATTTTATCAAAATTTCCCCAACGCCATTTTTCCATGATGTTTTTATAAGCCGCGTCCGTGTTCACCCGGCCTGCGCCGATGATACCATATTGACCCGTTTGGCTTTTGGATTTGATTGGGACGAGGCGCAAACCAAGGCCTTCGAGTTGCAGATAATCTTCCAAACCCATTAATTTTTCGTCGCGGCAGGTCACGGCAAAATAGATCGGGCGTTCCCAAATATTCGAATTGATGATGTCCAAAACTGCTAAATCATCCTTCGTGATGTACGTTTTCAGTTTGCCACCATCTTTAAGTTGAAAACTGATGGTATCTACCACCGCCGCGCTGTCTTTTTGCGAAACGACACCATATTTAAATATGTCCGCTTTGTTGACTGGGATAAATAATTTGCGCGATGGCAAAGCCGAATCGAAGTCGCGGCCTTGTCCCTGCGCCGGCAGCGGGTGGTTTTCGCCCATGTATTTTAGGGCTTGGCCGAGGGTCATTTCTTTCTCGTTGCGCTCGCCGCCCGGTGCATAAAATGGAATTTGCACCCGTTTGAAACCTTGAATCGCATCGGATGGGATGCTCAATTTTATCGGCGCAGAATTATTTACTTTTCTTCGCATTTGGTCAATGTACCAATCCACTGCAATCAACGAAAGATTGACCACGCGCACATCCGTCCGGATGTTTTCAACTTCCTGCGCGTACCAAAGTGGGTAGGTGTCGTTGTCGCCGTAGGTAAAAATGATGGCGTTCGGTTCGCAAGAATTTAAAAAATTCGAGGCATAATCGCGGCTACCGTAATGCCGGGCGCGGCTGTGGTCGTCCCAGTTTTGGGTCACCATCAAAATCGGCGCGGACAAAGCCAACGCACCGCCGACAACCGCTGCTCCCACGCCGCCCGCTGCTTTTCTCAACATATCATAAATCGCCAAAACGCTCATCCCAATCCACATCGCATAGGTAAAAAACGAACCGACCAAAACGTAATCACGTTCGCGAGGCTCGTTCGGCGGCTGATTTGAATAAACAATCAGGCCGAGACCCGTTATTAAAAACAAAGAAAACAGCGCGACAAAATCCCTTCTCCTTCTGCTGGCATGAAAAAACAAACCGAGCAAACCCAAAAAGAAAGGAATCATGTAATATTTGTTCCGAGCGGGGTCATTTTTCGAACGTTCTGGAAGTTCGTCTTGGTTGCCGAGCCGTTGTTCGTCCAAAAATTTAAAACCAGAAATCCAATTCCCAGCAGACGGATCCCAAGCATAATATCCTTGGTCGCCGTTTTGCCGACCCGAAAAATTCCACATGAAATACCGCCAGTACATCCATTTGATTTGATAACTCCAAAAGAACTCCAAATTATCGCCAAACGTGGGCGTGCCCGAAGGTTTTTCAATCCAAGTCCGGTACAATTTCGGACGGCCTTGCGAATAATCACCCATCCGAGGAAAAAGGGTTTTGTCGGCATCCGAATATTCGTAATCTACTTTTTGGTCAACGATTTTGTATTCATTTCCCACCCGTCCGTAACGTTCTTCCACTTTCAATTTCAAAGGTTGGGCATCAAAATGCGCCCCGTAAAGCAATGGGCGATCGCCATATTGTTCACGGTTGAGGTAGGGCAACAGGCGAACCGGGTCGGACGGTGCGTTCATATTTATCGGCGGATTGGCATTCGAACGGATAATCACCATGCCGTAACAGAAATAAGCGATAATCATCACGCCGAGCGAAACGACCAATTTTTGAATCAAACCATTCTTTCTTTTTTGGGCAAAACGCAAACCGAACCAAATCGCAAAACTGAAAATCGCCAAAACAACGGCAATCCCAGAATTAAAAGGCAATCCCATGCCCACCAAAGTTCTATCAAAAGAAGCCATCAAATTTGGCAGTCCAGTGATGATAATTGCCTGAATACCAACGATAAACGCCACGCCAACCACGCCTGCCAGAAGTGCTCCTTTCCAAGTTGGTTGTTTTGATTTTTTAAAATAATAAAACATCGCCAGCGCAGGCAAGGTGAGCAAACTCAACAAGTGGACGCCGATTGACAAAGCAACGGCGTACAAAACAAAAACAATCCATTTGTCATTTTCGGCGCGGTCGGGCAGGTTGTACCATTTCAACATCGCCCACAAAACGAGGCAGGTGAAAAACATCGACATTGAATAAACCTCTCCTTCAACCGCCGAAAACCAAACGGAAGAAGTGAAAGCAGTCGTCAAACCAGCCACCAAACCGGCCAGCAAAACGGCGATGGATTGGCCTTGATCCATGTCTTCATCGCGCCCGACGAGTGCCAATTTCCCCAAAATGACCGTGCTCCAACAAATAAACATCGCCCCGAAAGCCGTGCAAAGTGCCGAAAGCATGTTCACTGCAAAAGCAATCGTTTCAGGATTTGACGAAACCATGCTGCCGACCCACGCAAAAAGCCGCCCGACCAGCAAAAAAAATGGTGCACCCGGCGGGTGAACCACTTGCAATTTGTAAGCCCCGGCGATGAACTCGCCGCAGTCCCAAAGGCTGCCCGTCGGTTCGGCGGCAGCGCACAAAACAAAACCGGTGATGGCGAATACCAGCCAACCGAGTATGTTATTTAAATTTTTGAAAGAAGACATTTGTGTGTTGGTTATTGGTTATTCGTTATTGGGAAATTGGTTATCGGGTTATTGGAGAATTATAAAATTTCTAATTTCCCAATAACCAATTTCCCAATTCTCCAATAACCAATAACTACGATTAAGCATCAATTCTCGCATATTTTGCATTCGCTTCGATAAACGCCCGCCGCGGCGGAACTTCATCGCCCATCAACATCGAAAACATCCGGTCGGCTTCGGCGGCATCGTCAATGGTGGCTTGTTTCAGGATCCTGTTGGCGGGATCCATCGTTGTTTCCCAAAGTTGTTCGGCGTTCATTTCACCGAGACCTTTATATCGTTGTGTTTTTACCGAATCATCGTCCTCTTTTCCGCCCGAAAAATCAAAAATGGCGGCTTTCCGGTCGGTGTCGTTCCAGCAGTACCGCGAGTTTTTTCCCTTTTTTACCAAATACAAAGGCGGCTGCGCGATATAAATATGCCCATTTTCAATCAAAGTTTTCATGTACCGAAAGAAAAAGGTCAAAATCAAAGTCGTGATGTGGCTGCCGTCGATGTCGGCGTCGCACATGATGACTACTTTGTGGTAGCGCAATTTTTCAACATTCAAAATGCGGTGCCCGTCTTCATTTTCAGAAATGCTCACGCCGAGCGCAGTGAACATATTTTTTATCTCCTCATTTTCATAAATCCGGTGCTCCATCGCTTTTTCGACGTTCAAAATTTTTCCCCGCAGCGGCAAAATGGCTTGCGTGTGCCGGTTGCGACCTTGCTTGGCCGTGCCACCTGCCGAGTCTCCTTCGACGAGATAAATTTCACTTTCCTCGGGTTTGCGGCTGGCGCAATCGGCTAATTTTCCGGGCAAACCGCTGCCGGTCAAAACACCTTTTCGTTGCACCATTTCGCGTGCTTTTCGAGCGGCATTCCGAGCAGTGGCGGCCAAAACCACTTTTTCAATGATGCGGCGGGCGATGTTCGAATTTTCTTCCAAAAATATTTTCAACGCATCACCAACGCAACGAGAGACAATGCCAGTGACCTCGGAGTTGCCTAATTCGCCTTTTGTCTGGCCTTTAAATTGTGGCTCCTGCACTTTCACCGAAACAATCGCCGTCAAACCTTCCATAAAATCCTCGCCCGAAATCGGGAAAGTGATTTTTTTGAAAAAACCGCCGTCCTCGCCGTATTTTTTGAATTCGCGGGTCAAGGCACGGCGAAAACCGCTGACGTGCGTACCGCCATCGCGCGTTGAAATGTTGTTGACAAACGAAAGCACATTTTCGGAATACGAAGTATTGTAAGTCATCGCCACTTCCACTTCCACGTTGTCTTCGTTAGAAGTGATGTGGATCGGTTTTTCAATCAACTTCGTTTTGGCTTCGTCAATCCAATTGACAAATTCCCGCAAGCCTCCTTCCGAGAAAAAATCCTCGGTTTTGAAACCGTCTTCGTCTTTTACCCGCTCGTCGGTGAGTTTGAGGCGCAGGCCGGAGTTCAAGAATGCCAACTCGCGCAGGCGGTGCGCCAGCACTTCGAAACGATATTCGAGGGTCTCGAATATCTGCGAATCGGGCGTGAAAGTGATGATCGTGCCGCGTTCGGTCGTGTCGCCGAGTTGGCGCACATCGTATTTTGGTTTGCCGCGCTCGTATTCTTGTTCAAAAATTTTGCCTTCCCGGTGCACTTCGGCGTGCAACATCACCGACAAAGCATTGACGCAGGAAACGCCCACGCCATGCAAACCGCCGGAAACTTTGTAGGTGTTTTTGTCAAATTTACCACCTGCGTGCAGGATGGTCATGACTACTTCGAGGGCGGATTTTTTGAGTTTTTCGTGCATGCCGGTCGGGATGCCGCGCCCGTCGTCTTGCACTCGGATACTGTTGTCGGCCAAAATCCGGACATCAATATTTTTGCAATGGCCGGCTAGGTGCTCGTCGATCGCATTGTCCACGACTTCCCAAACCAAGTGGTGCAAACCTTTCGTGTCCGTGCTGCCGATGTACATGCTGGGACGTTTACGAACGGCTTCTAAGCCTTCGAGGGCAGTGATACTGCTCGCCCCGTAATCTGTGCTGGCCTGCTGGCCGGACGCGGGGACTTCTTCTGGATGCTTTTGCTCTTCAATCATAGGGGGGCAAAGGTAAAAAATTAGGTGTAAAAATTTCACCCAATTTGCAAGAGATTTTCATGAATTTTTTAGGACGATTTTTTGTTTAAATAATTGAAAATCAGTGTGGTAGATTTTTTTCAAAAAATAAAAAAAGGTCAGACGACACGCTGCCATCTGACCTTTTCGATTTTTCAAAATTACAAAAAACAAGTTCAAACGCCGTCCGCCGTCCAACCGTTTTTATTCAACATGGAGGTAAAAAACCAAGTCCTGTTTTGGCCCGATTGGCCCGCCTTCGCCTGTTCCTTTTTCGCCGTAGGCCAATTTCCAAGGGATAAACAAAGTGGCTTTTGAGCCTTTTGTCAAAAGCATCATGCCTTCGTTGAAACCCGGAATCATGCCGCCCACCTGAAAATCGGCGGGTTGGCCACGACGGTACGAACTGTCGAAAACTTTGCCGTCGGCAAGCAGCGCACCGTGATAATTTGTGGGAATCACATCGCCCATTTTGATTTGTGCGCCTGTGCCTTTTTCGTGGATGACATATTCAAGGCCAGTCTCCGTTTTTTGCAACTTGTCTTTCAATTTTCCGGCTTTGTAATCGTCAATCGTTTGTTGAACCATCGCTGGGATGGCTTCCATTTCTTTTTGACGGGCTTCGACTCCGGCGCGATCCACGATTTTTTCTACTTTGATGGTGTAGGTTACGTGATCGTGTTTGCCAAAAGAAGTCTCCACTTGTTTCATTTGCGCAGAGTCGAGCATTTCGGTAAAGGTCGCGCTGTCGCCGAGCGACATCATCAAAATGGCTTCCATCATGGATGGAAGTGGCGGCGCACCTTTCGTGGTGTCTTTTTCGGGGATGAACATTTCGCGTGGGCCACCGTAATCGCGGGTGGTGCTGCTCACCAACGAGTCGCCGATCCGAGTGTCCACGTTCAAACTGACCATATTGTAATAGTCAACTTTTGGGCTTTTGCCAGTAGTATGGATAACCAAACTACCCATTTCGCCGATTTTGATGCCTTTTCCAGCACCTTTTTGGCAAGCCGACAACGCGATAAATAATGTGCCGACCAATGCGGCGAAAATGAAATTACGCATGATTTCTAATTTACGATTTAAGATTTAAGATTTTTTATTGAACTTCAATATAAAACACCAAAGTTGCCTTTGGAGGAATCAAATCCCCTGCGCCTTCATCACCATAACCAAGGCTCGATGGAATAAATAAAGTCGCTTTTCCGCCATGATTGAGTTGCCCTGCACCTTCGTCGAAACCCGGAATCATCATGTGCATACCTTGTTGAAAAGCAATCGGTTCGCCGCGCTCGAACGAATTGTCGAACATTTTTCCGTCGGTCAAACAACCATAATAATGCACATCGAGGTTTTCGCCTTTTGTTACAGCCGCGCCCGTGCCTTGTTCGTGCACCAACATTTGCAGGCCAGATGGCAAAGTTTTGAGGCCCGCTGGCATTTTTCCAGCGGCAAAATCGGCAACCAAAGTCGTCGTCCGGGTTTGAATTTCCGCCAAACGACCTTTTAATTTTTCAATTTCCGCAGTTCTTTTTGCTTCTTCCACAGCCGCTTCTGCAGCCGCTGCTTCCGCAGATATTAATGAAATCAGTTTGATTTCGTACCGAAGTTCGGTCGCAGTAGTTCCGGGCGGCATTTGCTCGCGCATTTCTGCATCAATTTTTTGAAAAACCGTCGCGCTGTCGCCCGGTGCCATCAAATACAAAGCATCCAAAATTGGCGAAGGGCGTTGCACTGCAGCAGCAGGTGGCATGGCAACTTTTGGGTCTGCGCTGTGGATCAAAGTATCGCTCAAAAACACTTTCATCGAAAGGCTAACTTGGTCGCCCTCGACTGGTTTTTGACCCGCCATTTTGGTGTGGCGGATGATCCGAAAACCGTTTGCGGTGGTGTCGATTGTCTTTTTTGCTACAACAACTGCCGGTGTCGGAATTGCTTTTGGATCTGGCGTGGCGACTATTTTTTTACTTTTACTGCAATTAGAAAAAGTAAAAACGGCCAAAGCCAAGATTATAAGTTTTAATTGAAAATTCATTTTAAAAAAGTCTATGAAATTGATTGGATTTCTATTGAAATTGTAATTGAGGTTAATTTTTTTCTATCGTCGTTAAAATCTGTTTTGCTATTTCAAAAGTTCAGTTTTATAAAGCGGTAACAAGTCTTTAAATTTTGTAACAACCGCCTTTAAACTATCATGACTGTGCGCCCCAGAAGCATTTTTATGGCCACCACCGTTGAAATGTTTTCGGCAAATTTCCTGCACGTCCAAATCGCCTTTCGACCGCAAACTGATTTTCACGATCGTCGGTTGGTTGTGGATAAACGCCGCGAGTTTTACACTTTTTATTGACAATAAATAATTGACGATGCCCTCGGTGTCACCCCGTGAAATGTCAAAATCTTCGTAATCTTTTTTGGTCAAATAAATCAGCCCGGTGCGGAATTCCGGGAAAATTTCCATCCGGTTGTACAAACAATGGCCGAGCAAGCGCAGGTTTTTTTCTTTTAAACAATTAAACAACGCGTCTTGAATGCCCGTGTCGTTCACGCCGTGTTCCAGCAAATCTGCCACAATTCTAAAAACATGTGCGTTCGTCGCGTGCCGGAACGACCCCGTGTCCGTAACCAAACCAGTATAAATGCAATCGCCCACTTTCGGCGAAATCTTCTGGTTGTCGCCCATTGCATTGATAAAATCGTACACCAATTCGCAGGTCGAACTCGCCGTCGGCTCCGAAAACATCCAATCCGCCATGTCGTCCGGGAAAAGGTGGTGATCGATCATCACACTTTTTTTTCGGGGCAGGGATTTGATAAAATCGCCCACTTTATCTATCCGAGATAAAGAATTGAAGTCCAAATAAATAAAAACGTCCTTCGCCGTGAGCACCGTTTTGCATTCATCGGTGTGGATATCCCAAATCATCACGTCCTGCGAACCGGGCAAAAAATCGAGTTCGGCGGGAAATTCGGAAGGCACGATGACGTGCACCGTGTGCCCGTAATTTTCCAAATAATGCCGCATCGCGAGCGAACTTCCGATAGCGTCGCCGTCGGGGTTGCGGTGCGAGAGAATCGCTACATTTTTGGGTTGGGTGAGAAGTTGACGCAGGTCTGAACTGATTTCCATATTTTTAATTGGAGGTCGGAATTTATTCCGACTGTTTTTGACAGGGTCGGAATAAATTTCGACCTCCCTGAAAAACGGGTGCGAAGGTAAAAAAATCAGTTTCCGCAGGATATTATTTTTTGGAAAACCTTTTTTATCCCTCAATTTAAAATAAAATCTTGCCCTACTTTTGCCGCGCTTCTCAAAAACAGGTTTCAGATTGCCAGTTTTTGAAAGTTTAAAGTAAAATTTCACACCAAATTTTGGTTGAGCGGCACACAAATCAACCTTTCAATTTAACAAAAATTCTAAAAAAATGGCAAGTAACCGCACATTTACGATGATCAAACCGGACGGAGTTCGCGCCGGAAATATTGGCAACATCCTTCAAATGATCAACGACGCAGGTTTTCGCATCGTGGCGATGAAATTGACAAAATTGAGCCTCGAAAAAGCAGGGCAATTTTATGAAGTCCACGCTGCTCGCCCATTTTACGGAGAACTTTGCGAGTTCATGTCGAGCGGCGCAATCGTCGCGGCAATTTTGGAAAAAGAAAACGCCGTCGCTGATTTCCGTGAACTGATCGGCGCGACCAACCCGGCCAACGCAGCTCCCGGCACGATTCGTGCAAAGTACGCAACGAGCGTCGGCGAAAATGCAGTTCACGGCTCGGACAGCGATGAAAATGCAGCTATCGAAGGCGCTTTTCATTTTGCGGGCGTCGAATTGTTTTGATTTTGACACATAGAAAACAGAGTAGTTTTCACATAGAAAACAT
>JANNMS010000319.1:0-4425 GCA_031398055.1 Saprospirales bacterium
CTGCGGCGGCTCGAATGTTACTTTTAATTTGATGGGCGGAATAAATTCCGCCCTCCAATAAATTATCAATTATGAGTCTCACAAATCAATATTTACAAAAATGCGCCGCCATCCTCGAAACCATCCGGGCGCAGGAACACCAGATTTTGCAAGCCGCCGAATGGTTCAGCCAGTCCATTTTGGCGGGTCGCGTGGTGCATCTTTTTGGCTCCGGCCACTCGCGGATCATGGTCGAAGAAATGTGGCCGAGATACGGTTCGTTTCCCGGTTTCAACCCGATTGTCGAGTTGTCGTTGTCGAACCACAACAATGTCATCGGGGCGAACGGGCAGCGGCAGGCCATGTTTTTAGAAAATGTCCCCGGCCTCGCCCGACAGATTTTGCGGAATTTTGGACTTTCAAAAATGGACACCGCGCTCGTCATTTCGTCGTCCGGCTGCAACATCGTGCCCATCGAAATGGCCGAAATTTTTCAAAAAAAAGGTCTGAAAGTCGTCGCGCTCGTTTCCCAAAAACACCTCGACGCAAGCAAAAGCAAACGTCCGGACGGCAAAAAACTCACCGATTTTGCTGATTTGATTTTGGACACCGGCGCGCCGATTGGCGATTCGATGATTTATGTGGATGGTTTGGAAACGCCCGTCGCGCCTGGTTCGACGGTCGGCGGCGTCGTTTTGGTGAACTCGATCAAAGCCGAAATTGCCCAAATTTTGACGAAAAATGGGCAGCCGCCCAAAGTTTTGACCGCCGGGGCGATTGTTGGAAATGAAAAAGCAGCCCAACTTTTTGAAGCGGCCTACGATGAACATTCAAAAAGAATGGCAGATTTGTACAAAAATGTGGGCGAGGTGTGGGGTTGAAAAACGCAGGCCGTCCCGACATTTTTTACCTAAACCCCCCCCAATTCAGGGGGATTAAACATTTGACAAAGTGGAAAAACACATCACGATTGGCGAACACCAAATCAGGATCGCCGAAAGAGCCCTCGGTGACTATCTTTCCTTGACCGATTTGGCAAAATTGGTGCATGACGATACTTCGCGCGTCATTCAAAAATGGATCGAACTGCTCCGAACCCTCGATTTTTTGAATACTTGGGAGAAAAACTACAACCCAAATTACCTCGAATCGGGCTTTTTGGAAATCAGGATGCGGGCAGGTGTGCCCAATTTTTTCCTCAGCCCGAAGCAATGGATCGAACGCACGCAAGCCATCGGCATCGAAATGAAGTTGGGGCGGACGGGCGGCACTTTCGCTCACCATTTGATTGCGCTGGAATTTTGCAGCACGATGGATCCCGAATTCCGGTTCAAAGTTTTCAAAGAATACACCGAACTGCGGCAACACCGGGCTGAAAATTGGCTCAATGCCCACCAGTTCTTTTTGCAAAAAATTGAAAACAATGCTTTGGAGAACAACCGTTTGGCGGTGCTTTTGCAAGCAGGTGCGAAAAAATTAAAACCATAAAATTGTCATGATAAAAACCACTGTCGTCGGCTCCTACCCATTTCCCGGGTGGCTCGAATTTGGTTCAAAAAACCTCCACCAATTTGGCAAAGCCGACATCGAAGAGATGATCGAAGATGCCGTCATCGCCGCTATCCATGACCAAATGACCGCCGGTTTGGACGTGATCACCGACGGCGAGCAGACCCGTTTGGATTTCAATCTTTCGTTTTACGGATTCATCAACGGTATCCAAAACAACGATTCGGAGACCCGCAAATTCGGCCCACCCGCCCACGACCAACGTGGGAAAAACTCGATCGTCGGCGAACTTTCAGCGCCGAACGGATTGGGCGCAGTCCGAGAATTTGAACGTTTGAAAAAACTGGCACCCGCCGGGCCAATTTTGAAAGCGAGCATCCCGGGGCCGTACACTTTGAGCGGTCGGCTGCTGCCAAATGAAATTTACAAAGACCGTTTTGACATCACGGAAGCACTTTTGCCGATGATTTCCAAAGAATTGGAGGCACTCGTCGCGGCGGGCTGCCGGGAAATCACGGTCGACGAACCTTCGATGTCATGCTATGCTTACAAAGAAAATACGCGCCGTTTTGTGGATATTTTCAATCGGACGGTCGCGCCGATTGTCGGAAAATGCAATTTGAGCACGCATTTGTGTTTTGGAAATTTCAAAGGCAGACCGGTCGGCTACCGCAGCATCCAGCCGATGTTGCCCGATTTTTTGGATTTCACGGTGGACGAAATTCATATTGAAATGGCCAACCGCGAGTTTTCGGAAATCGAACTTTTGGCCGTATTTTCCGAAAAAATGAACGTCGCGGTCGGCATCGTGGACGTGAAAAATTACTACATCGAAACGGAAAAAGACATCGTCGAACGCATCCAAAAATGCTTAAAATATGTGCCTGCGGAAAAACTTTCGGTCGCGCCGGACTGCGGTTTGAGCCAAACGGCAAGGTGGGCGGCGCGGCAAAAATTGGCGAACATGGTTCGCGGGGCGAAAAAGGTGCGGGAGAATTTGTGAGAAAAAATTTTCAAAAAACACGGTTTTCATGCGAGAAAAAAATCCAACATCCTCCGAGATCTTACTTTACACTTCCCCGGCGGGCAAGGTGAAAATCGAGATTTTTTTCGAGGCCGAAACATTTTGGCTGAGCCAAAAAAAAATGGCGGAACTGTTCGAGGTGGACGTGCGAACCATCAGCGAACACTTGACCAACATTTTCAAGACCGGCGAACTCGACCCGGAGGCAACTATCCGGAAATTCCGGATAGTTCAAAAAGAAGGTCAGCGCGACGTGACCCGCGACGTGGATTTTTACAACCTCGATGCCATCATCGCAGTCGGGTACCGGGTCAACAGTGGCCGCGCCACGCAGTTCAGAATTTGGGCGACGCAAACACTTAAAGAGTTCATTATCAAGGGTTTCGTACTGGATGACGAGCGGTTGAAACAAGCCAAAAATTTCGGTCAGGACTACTTCGACGAGCTGCTCGAACGCATCCGCGACATTCGGACGAGCGAGCGCAGGTTTTACCAAAAAATCACCGACATCTACACGCTTTCGATAGATTACGACCGCGACGCGGAGGCCACGAAAGATTTTTTTGCCTCCGTCCAAAACAAACTGCATTGGGCGATCACCGGAAAAACCGCCGCCGAAACCATTTACTCCGAAGCCGATGCCGCAAGATTGTATATGGGTTTGCAAACCTGGAAAAATGCGCCGGACGGAAAAATCCAAAAGTCGGACGTTGCCGTGGCCAAAAACTACCTCCACGAACAGCACCTCGCCGAACTGAACCGCATCGTTTCGGCCTATTTGGATTTGGCCGAAAACCGTGCCGAACGGCAAATCCAGATGAAAATGAGTGATTGGACAACGTTTTTGCACCAATTTTTGGACCTCTCGAACTACCCAATCTTGAACTCAAAAGGCACCATCAGCGCACTCGAAGCCAAAATCAAGGCCGAAACGGAGTATGAAAAATACAAACCCATCCAAGATCGGATGTTCCTTTCCGATTTTGACAAAGTGGTAAAAAAATCTTTGGAAGCCAAAAACGACAACAAATGAGCCTGATTCCAGCATTCAAAAAAGACAAAAAACTCCTCGCCGAAATGGATTCGCTCCTCGCCGACCGCGAAACCCTCCACATTTGGTGGCTCGGCCAAAGTGGTTTTTTGGTGCAGTGGGACGGGCGGCGGGTGCTTTTTGACCCGTATTTGTCCGATTCTTTGACCAAAAAATACGCGGCGACCGACAAACCGCACACCCGGATCAGCGAACGCGTCATCGACCCAGAACTTTTGACGGGCCTCGAAATCATCACTTCGAGCCACAACCACACCGATCATTTGGATGCCGAAACGCTGCTGCCGATTTTGAAAAACAACCCGCAGGCAAAATTTTTCATCCCGGAAGCCAACCGGAAATTTGTGGCTGAACGGTTGGGCTGTGATGAAAATTTTCCGTCAGGTTTGGGCTTTCCAGACTGGAAAATTTGGGAATCGCTGCGCCCCGGGCTGTCGTTTCCGGGCTACATCCACGGAATTCCAGCAAAACACAACGAAATAGAACGCGATAAAAACGGTCATCCGAAATTTATGGGTTTCGTTGTTGAACTCGGAAATTTCAAAATTTATCACTCCGGCGATACACTTTGGTTTGATGAATTGGTTGAAATATTGCGCCCGTTCAAAATTGACGTGGCACTTTTGCCAATCAACGGAAACGACCCGGCACGGCGGGTGGCGGGCAATTTGAATTGCGAAGAAGCCGCCGGGCTCGGCAAAGAAATCGGGGCAAAAATCGTCGTCCCGTGCCACTATGATATGTTCGAATTTAACACCGCCGACGTGCGGGGTTTTGTCCGCGAGGCTGAAAAAATTGGGCAGGGTTATCGGGTTTTACGGGGCGGGGAGCGGTTTTCATTCTAAATTCCACAGAGGCTCGC
>JANNMS010000321.1:0-6322 GCA_031398055.1 Saprospirales bacterium
TATGTTTTCAGGCGCGAGTTTTTACATAAAATCCCTTCGGGATTTCTCGTGCATGTCCATTTCAATTTCTATAAACATAGATTCCCTTCGGGAATGGATTTTAATGCGTTTGACCTGGTGCTTTTATCGAATCCAACCTGCCAAATTCTGCCGGGACGGTCAAACCAAATGTCCAAAAAAAATTGAAATCAATCATTTTCGCGCCGGAATTGGGCACGGAATCCATGGCTTGGACAACAGTTTTTGGCAAATTTTTGGGTGCTTCTTTTACCTGGCAACCAAAAAGCATGGCGAGCAAAAAAATGAAAAACCTCATTTTTGATTTCAAGTTGTTTTCAAAAAAAACACGGCGGCACAACGTTTTAACAATTGACAATCAACCCGTTGTGCCGCCGTGGCCTAGCGTGAAACTGCTTTTATTTCTTCACCAACTTCCTCGAAACCATCCCCTTTTCCGTCTGCACCACCAAAAAATAGATGCCGTCCGGCTGCCCGCCGAGGTTGATTTCATAAATCCGCTCCGCCCGATTTTTTTCAGAAAAACCGGCCACGCGCTGCCCGACGGCGTTGAAAACCGCGACATCCAGCCCTTCCAATTTTTCTTCTTTTAAAATAAAATTGAAAATCCCGCTCGCCGATGGGTTCGGAAAAACAGAGAAAACCAGTTCCGGGTCGAACGGCACATCGTCCGTTCCGGTGACGGTTGCCGCGCCGATCGGGCCATCGGCAAAAGTTATCAAATTGCAGGCCACCACCAAAACCGGGTTGAAACCGTCGTTGCAGTCCGGGCAGGTCACGCCGCTGACGCAGGCCGGGTTGTTCACGTGGCAGAGGTCTTTGTAATCTTCGTCAAAACGGTAGCCCAAATCCACCGCCGTCGCCCCGACAAACGGCGTCATGTCAAAATCAAACCACGGCGCGATGCTCCCCGGGCACCATCCGGCGCGGGCAAAATACCAGGTCCCGGCCTGCGGCGAGCAGCCGTCGGGGTTCGGGTTGCAGGTCAGCCAGTTGTGCTGGGTGAAAGTTTGCGCGCCGTTTACCCAAACGTGGTGGGTGTCGTCGTGAAATTCTGCGGCATTTCCCGTGTTGTTGTCGCCCCAGCCGTGGCCGCCGGAAATCAATTTCAGGGTCGAAGCGACGGCGTTTGCCGGGTAATTTATTTTCAAAGGTTCGACGGGCTGCAAATTTTTCAAATCGCCAAAGGGGTAGTTTTTTTGCCACAAAACACTGACGTTCGAGTATTTGTGTGCCGGATTGCCTGCCCGATATTGAAATTTCAAATTGTACAAATAGCCATTGTCAAGCGTCCCGTTGTTCAAACGAAAGGCAATTTTTCCCTGCAAAAGACTTGTGTAATCGGTCACGTCCAGTTCGTGGGAGCACGGCGTGCCGTACGGCGTGATGTACCGGATGATTTCGACCCACCGACCGTCGTGGGTTTTTGCATCGATGCTCGAAATTCTGTCCCACTCGCCGCAGCCGCCCGTCGGGCATTTTACCTGCAAAACCGCCGTGATTTTGTCAAAAGCACCCAAAAACGAGGGCAAATTGGCCTCGACCGATTTCGTGTTGTCCGTCGAATTGAGCCAAACATCGGTCGCGGCGACGGCTTCCAAATCGCCGGTCGTGGCCACGACATTAAAATTGACGGTCGTCACCGCGTCCGCACCGTAATTATTGGTCGCGATGATTTTCATCACGTGCGGCCCAAAACTGCCCGGCGTCCACCAGCCAGTGTAATGTTTGTTGCCGTGATTTTGTGGGATGACGATTTGGCCGTCCATTTCAAATTTGACATTTTGAACCGAAAACAACTCCGGGTAATCAATCGAAACGATGGCCGCAAGTTGGATGGCCGTCAAATTTGGGACAAAAACATCGCCCGAAAGCGGGCTGCGCGTGTCAACAACCGGGACAAAAGTTTGCGGGTCGAGCACCTGAAAACCGGTCAAAATATCGTCGGCAGGTTCAAAACTCGCGTTCCCGGCCTGCGATGCTTTGATTTTTACCTCGCCCGGCTGCCCGGTCAAAGTGATGGTATTTCCGGCAATCGTCGCCGGGCCGGACACGATTTCGTAGGCAACCGGCAAACCCGAGGTGGCCACCGCGCTGACTTGAAACGGCTGGTCGGAGGTCAATTTGTTCGGGATTTTTGGAAAAGTAATGGCTTGAAAAGTGGTGTTCAGCACGCCGCCAAAATTGGAAACGGGGCCGTTCAGCGCAAAATTTTTCAGGTCGGCGTCCAAAGTTCCGCCGCCGATTTTGTTGGTCAATTTTGAAATGGACGTGTTGTCGCCACCCGGCACGCCCTGGTTCATTTTAAAATAAGTGACCAAATCCGGCTCGCTGCCCGTCGGTTCGGTGGCCATCATCGCCAAAATATCGTCTTTGGTCAATGCTTTTTTCCACAAAGTCACCTCGTCGATCCGCCCGCCGTAATTGAAATTGAAACCGGCCAAAATGCTTTTTCCGAGTGCCAAAGAAGTGGTGGTGCTTGTGATTTTTCCGGAAGCCGTTTTGCTGCCTTTCAAAATGCCGTTGAGGTAAAGTTCGACTTTCGTGCCGGTGAAAACCCAGGCATAATGTTGCCACGTTTCGAGTTGGATGGTGTAAAACGGGGCGACATATTCGTACAAAGTGCCCGCCGAATTGGCAAAACGGCACTCGATTTTTCCGTTGTCCAATTGAATCATGTAAAATCCGGCGTTCGTCCCACGGATGCCTATCATCCCTTGGCCGTAGGCATATTGATCGGTGTAAAACCAGCCGGTCAGTGAAAATGCAGGGGCGCTTGCGATGAGCGCGGAGGCGTTCGGCAGCTCGACAAAATCGTCGACGCGGTCAAAATGGAGGTACTGGTCGGTTTGGGCGTTGGCGGCTGCGAGGCCGAAAAAGAGGAAGAGGAATTGGTATAAATGCTTCATTTTTAAAGTGATAAGTTGTGAACGATGAGGTAGCAAATGTAGTCGGCAATCTATATTTTTCAGCAATGAATAATGGGCCTGGACGACACGAACTATTCTTAGTTTTGATAAATTATTACGCAAAAAAAATAAAAAATGATTAGAAGGCAATGATAGATTTGCCCGTGAAAACGAAAGAATTTTAGTTAGAAACCAATCATTTTTTATTAACCAAATCAAATTTTCGTATGAAGCAACTCTTGTTTACTCTGACGTTGCTGTTTCTGTCTGCAGGTATTTTACTTGCACAGAGAACAGTAGTTGGCACAGTGACCGGCGACGACGGCGAACCACTTATCGGGGCGACCGTCAAAGCAAAAGGCACCAACCAAGGCACGGTTTCCGATTTGAGCGGACGTTATTCGCTAAAATTGGAAGCAGAAACGGCCACGCTCGTGGTCAGTTACACCGGTTTTAAAACCCAAGAAATTACGCTCGGCAGCGAAAACGTGGTCAACATCGTGCTGATTGAGGGCAATGTTTTGGAAGAAGCCGTCGTAGTAGGCTACGGGACGCAGCAAAAACGAGCCATCACCGGGACGGTTTCGACCATCAAAGGCGATGAAATCGCGCAATTGCCCGCCCAAAGTTTTGACCAACTTTTGCAAGGCCGCTCGCCGGGCGTTTACATCAACATCCCAAACGGGGTGCTGAACAACCCGCCGGTGATCCGGGTGCGGGGCATTAATTCGATCAACCTGAGTTCCATTCCGTTGATTGTGGTGGATGGCATCCCGACTTACACCAACAATTTTAGCCAAAATTCGGCGGCAAACAACCCACTTTCGAGCATCAATCCAGCCGATATTGAAAGTGTCGAGATTTTGAAAGATGCTTCTGCTTCGGCCATTTACGGGTCGCGGGCGGCGGCGGGCGTCATGCTGATTACCACAAAAAGGGGCAAATCGGGCAAGGCGCGGGTGAGTTACAACACCTCTTTTGGGGTCACGGACGCGGTTCGCGTGCCGGATGTTTTGAGTGCCGAACAGTATGTCACCATCAAAAATGAAGCGGCAGCCAACGCCAATTTGGTCGGGCAGCAATTCTTTTTGGATACCATCGCTGGCAAATTGGTGGACACCCGCTGGGCAGATTACATTTATCGGCAGGGCGTGCAGCAAAACCACAATTTGAGTGTGGGCGGCGGCACGGAAAAAACCACTTTTTACTTCGCGCTCGGATATTCCAAGCAAGAAGGGATGATTGTCGACAACACTTTCGACCGGCTGAATGCCCGCATCAATTTTGACCACCAACTGACCGACCGCATTTCTTTCGGCGGCAATGTGGCTTACGGAAAAATCAAAAACGAAGCACCCAACACGGGTTCTTTGGATGGTGAGGCGTTTGCAACTTCCGGGATTGGCCGTTTGGCTTTTGTCCTCGCGCCGATTGTTGACCCGTATAAATATGATGCTTCGGGCAACCGCCTGACCGGAGTTGCGGGCTACAACATTGCTTCGAACGCTTTGGGTGTGGGCAAAAACAAACAATCGGTCGGTTTCGTCAACCCGGTTCCTTTGATTGACCTCAACCGCAACCTTTCGTCGGGCAGCCAAGTCCAGACTGCTTTCAAAGCGGCTTTTAAATTTATGGAAGGCTTCCATTTTCGGTCTCAATTCGGAATTGACCATTTGAGCGGCGATAACGAGCAGTTTTGGAACCCAATTCACGGCGACGGGGCTGCAACCAATGGCCGTGCAACCAATGTTTCTGTAAAAAATGAACGCTGGAACTGGCAAAATGTCCTCGATTTCAACCACACGTTTTCGGAAACCCATGATGTGAGCGTTTTGGTTGGACACGAGGAGCAGGCCACGAAATTCGCAGGTTGGGGCGCGTCTCGGACGAGTGTCGCCGACCCATTTTTCACCACTTTTCAGGGCAATTACACGACGATTGACCCGTCCAGCAATTTCCAATCGCAGAATTACCTGCTTTCCTATTTTGGCCGGTTGAATTATGCTTTCAACAAAAAATATTACTTGACCGCCAATCTTCGGCAAGATGAATATTCAGCCTTCGCGCCCGGCGAGAAAAAAGGCCTGTTTTGGGGACTTTCTGCCGGTTGGGCAATTTCGGAAGAAGGTTTTTGGAAAAATTCCATCGGTGATTTTTTCAATTATTTTAAAATTAGAGGCAGTTACGGCACGGTCGGCAACAACGGCATCGGCGATTTTCAGTCCCAATATCTTTACAATTCTGGTTTGTACGGCGCAATCCCCACGTTCACTTGGGCGCAGGCCGGCAACTCCAAACTGTCTTGGGAAACGAGCAAAAAAACCGATATCGGCTTTGTTTTTGGTTTGAAAAATGACCGCATTTATGGCGAGTACTCTTATTTTGAAAACCTGATTGACGGCCTCGTACTTTTTGCGCCGCAAGCACCTTCGCGGGGCATTCCGGGCAACCAAATCCCAATCAACATCGGTTCGATGAAAAACAAAGGCCACGAATTTGGGATAAACGCCGTCGTGCTTTCGATGGGTAAATTCACTTGGAAAACCAATGTGAACCTCACTTTGATGAGCAACGAAGTGACCGAACTTTACGGAACCAGCGACATTTTTTCCACCACTGCTGGCCTCGAAACGACCAATATCACCAGAATTGGCGAGGCGGTCGGCAGTATCATCGCGGTAAAAACGATGGGTGTCAACCCAGAAAATGGCCGTCGTTTGTTCGTCAAAAAAGACGGAACGGTGGTTCAATACAACCACGCGGGCGGCGCAACCCGTTGGACACTGCTCGACGGGACGGCCACGACCGCACCTTCTTTGGTGGCCGATGGCGTGGTGCAAGGTTCGGCTTTGCCAAAATGGTACGGCGGCTGGGACAACACCTTTACTTATGGCCGGGTTGACTTGAATGTTCAGGTAAATTATGCGGGCGGCAATTTGATTTACAACGGTTCGAAAGCAGGTTTGCGCGACCAGCGTTTTTGGAACAACCACCAAGACGTGATGAATCGCTGGACGGAAGCCAACAAATCGGGCACGATTCCGAAAGTCGTTTTTGGCGACAACGTGTCCAACGGCTCTGCTTTTGCCATTTCTGAAAATGTGGAAAAAGGCGATTTTTTGCGGATTCGCAACATCACTTTGGGCTACCGGGTGCCGACCGATAGAGTTGGCAGACTTTCGGCCATTTCAAACCTCCGGGTTTATGGGACGATTAACAATGCCTTTTTGTTTACAAATTACACCGGCACCGACCCAGAGGTTTCGTCCAACGGCAACCGCAACTTGACACCGGGCGTTGACCGCAACACCGTTCCAATGGCCCGCACCATGATGGTGGGTTTGAACATCACTTTCTAATTACCAATTTGACACATAGTTCACAGAGGAGTTTTC
>JANNMS010000009.1:0-41884 GCA_031398055.1 Saprospirales bacterium
GTTGGCATTTTAGTAGAAAACAAGGTTAATCAAGCAGGGAAATGCCGTAGGCATTGCATTTTATCCGTGAATGTTGCTGCCAAAATGCCAAGCCTACGGCATTTTTAATAAAACGCACTTCGATTTTCTACCTAAATGCCAACCCTACGGGTTTTTGAAATTTTAATGCGTTTGACCTGAAGTAAAGCAGAAAAAATAAAATAGCGGGCGAGTCATCCCTAATTTCGCGCCCGTTTTCATTAAAAATCCATCCAAAAATAGATGCTTTCAGTCAACAACCTTGCCCTACAATTTGGCAAACGCGTGCTTTTTGACGAGGTCAACCTCAAATTTACAAAGGGCAATTGTTATGGTGTGATCGGCGCGAACGGTGCCGGAGGCACGGTGTGAAAGCGATTCATTTGCTCCTGTTGATTTTATTGAATTGGATTGTTGAGTCAAAGCACCAAACCTGACATCCTAAACATCTTCTTCTCAAAGCGTTGTCTCTTCGGCATCCGAAGCAACACGCCCCGCGTATGTACCGATTCCATCTCTGTCTCCACAGCCTCCAACAGCAATGCTTGGGGTATCTTGTTCTTGAAAGTATCCACCGCCGCCGGAAACTTCATCTTTATCAGTTTTTCCAACATTTTCACGTTGATTTGATAGGTCTTTTGTTTGCCCAAGTCGGCAAAAGGCAGTTCCGCCGCGGGTACAAAACGTTCCAAAACCTTTTCCTCCACCAATTCGAGTGCTTCCAATTGTTTCCCCTGTCCCATGATGAAAGCAATGCGGCAAAGCACATTGCCCCGGTTGCGATAAAAAACAACTTTCCAAAGGTAGCGGGGCAATTGCAGCGTTTGCCCCTCGATGCGCTCTCGATAAAGCGGGTCATCGTGCATCAATACCGGGCCGGTAAACACGCACAAACGACCATTCCCACTTTTCAAACCTTCCTTGCCGATGTACTGCTCCAACATCCCCCATTCCTTGCCGTTCATCCGGGCAGCCTGCGGGACCGCGTTGCTGAAATAAAACGTATCGCTCGCAATCTTTTTTGCCTCCTCTTTATCCGCTCCAAACTCCATGCAATCCGCCGGGGTCAAATGACCACGTTGAAGTTTCTGCTTCGAGGCCTTGTACCAGGCATCACCAAGCATTTGTTCCTTTGGCAAACCCGGCTCGAATTTCCATGTCTGGTTGAGTTGCGTCCGGTTGATTTCCTGCTGTCTTCCAACATCAACGTTCGCCGCGCTCAAATAAGCAAGCCGCCGAGAGCGCGACATCATCACGCTATATGAGAGATGCGGAAAACTGTCCCGGCTACCGGCAAGCCCGGACGGAAGCACCTCCTGACGTTGGGTCTTGTCGAATTGTGGAAGTTGAACCCGCTCCCCAGAAAATTCGGGTCATACCCGAGGATTGGATTACTCAATTGATAAGTTGGTCATAATTGTGAAACGCATAGGCTGAAGGCAAAGCCTTATCGATTGTAGGTACGTGGCATAGCCACGCGCCAGCAGTTTTATTTACCTTCGTACGCTTCGATTGCTTTCCAAACGTCTGTTTCGCTGATTTTTAAAGATTTTGCGATAACAGGAACTGCTACACCATTTTCATGTAGTCCTATAATATTTTCATTTCTTTCCTCTACTTTTCCTTCTTCTTTTCCTTTTTTCTTTGCTGCGGTAAGTTTCCCTTTTTCGTCTTGTTCAGCGATAGAGGCATTATCATATGCTATCAATTCTTCTTTCCTCCATTTGTGTTGGTCAGCGTCCAAATACGCCTCTCTCAATCCTTCATCATCCACACTTTCGGGGATTACCTCCAATTTAGGTGCATTTTTGATAAAGAAGGTCCACTTGTCAATCATGGTTTTCAGTTCATGTTCTTTCTTTTTAAACTTTGTCAGTTCGATAAAGGCAAAACGAATGTCCTTTAACTTATTTTCATAAGTTTTCTCATCCAAAAGTGAATGGTACGAAAGGTAATCTGAACCTGAAAAGTATGGGAAATTAAGTATTCCAATGAAAACGGTAGGTTTGAGTTTAGGATAGTCTTCTCCCTTGTCAATTTGCATGGAATAGTCACGGCTTGCGTAGTATTGAACTCGCTTGTCAAAACCGTCAGGCTCGGACACCTGCATCTCTATTACAAACTGCCGTCCACTTTCCTCCGTAGCACGAATATCAATGATACTCGACTTCTCTCCTGCGATGCGGGGGAATTGGTACGGGTTTTCTATTTTTACCGATACAATGCGTTGCCTCCCTTCCAATTGCAGTACTGCATTCAGAAAAGAAATCAAGATTTGTGTTTTCTTTTTGTTGCCAAATATCTTGCGAAAAGCAACGTCATTTTTTACGTCTGCGAATTTCATTCGTTAAGATTTTGCCACAAAGGTACAACAAAACTCCTGTTTCTGCTTGAAAACAGGGGCTCTCCCGCTTGCGAAAAGGCTATGCCTCGTGTGTAAAATCTGTAAGGCTTTGCTTTATTTTACAAAATTGAAGGCAAAGCCTTTTTGATAGTAGACACGTGGCACAGCCACGCGCCAGCAGTTTAAATTTTATTTATAACCCGGCGCGAGCAGGGGCAATTGCTCCGCTGCCTTTTTTATTTTTTTCGGGTCGGCCCGCCCCGCGTCCCCAAAACCTCCGTTTTCGCCCCAAAAACCCGCTCAAAAGCCGGTTTTCCGTGAAAATGTCCAGTATTTGTCCAGTCTTTTTTTTACCTGAACCGCAGTTGTCGCCCGTACAATTGCCCCCAGAAAACGAAACGAAGGCTCGCCCAAAAAACTTTCCCTTTCCGTTTTTCCATGCTATTTCCGAAAACGCCCACCACCACCACTCCGCGCGAGCGGGCGGGCAATTGGCTTGTCCAGACAAAAGACACCCCGTCGGGTCATGCCACTTTTGAAGAAGTGAGGCTTGGCTCGGCGGGTTTTTGACCGATCATCATTCGATAAAAAACATAGCCCTGCCGGGCACCTGCAAAAACCAAGTGCGGGCCGCTCGGCAGGGATTCATTCACTTCTTTTTGTTCACTCAAATTCTTCAAAAATGAACGATTTCACTTTCATGTACAGCAACACTTCGGGTACTGTCCAACGCTCCCGGAAACCTGTCCCCTGTTCGGACAGCCCGTCCGTGCAGAACTGGCTCCTTTCCTCGTTTCCCTTTCTGACCTTGCTCGTTTTGATGTTCCTCTCAGGGGCGATAAATCAGGCGGCAGCGCAGACTTATGCAGCTGTTCCACTTACCTCGGGCAGCTTTAATTTTGATGCAGTGGCCGAATCTGCACCGGCTTCCGCTTCCTGTGCTTCGATGGATTATGAGGGCCGCGCATTATGGAGCTATGGCTATCCGGGTGGAGGGATGCCTGCCTCGTTGGCCATTGCGACCGGCCCTGTTACCTATCAGTTGCAGCCATATACCGGGGCTAACGCTCGCCATATTTCTTCCGGTTCGGGGCTGCTTACCCTTCAAACCCCGACAACTGCGGCAAAGCTGTATTTTCTGGCCTTGAGTACCAATGGGAGCGCATCCATGAACGTGGTTGTGAACTTTACAGATGGCACAACGCAACAGATTGCAACAAATGCCCCGGTCAGTAACTGGTTCAGCGGAAACTCGGCTGCATTCACTTCCAATGGTATGATAAATCGGTTTACTGGCGCTTTTGAGAATCTCAGCTCCGGCAATCCACGAATCTATTCATACGGGTTCGGCATTTCCCTCGCAAACCAAACGAAGAATATTGCATCGGTCAACATCACGAAAACCGATGTGGGCAATTCGAGCTTATACCTTTTTGCGTTGGCGAAAAATGACCCATGCCCCGGTGCCGATGATGACGGAGATGGCTACGAGGACGAGGATACTGCTTGCGGTGGCGACGACTGCGGTGACGACAATGCCGATGTCAACCCCGGCCATGTCGAGGTGCCGGCGAACGGCCTCGACGACAACTGCAACGGACAGGTTGACGAGCCGGTCTATTGTACGCCCACGGTGTTCGGTGCCTGCCAATATATGTGGCTCGCCAAGGTCACCCTCGGCAGCATCAACAATAGCACAGGCTGCACCGCTGGTGGTTATACCAATTATTCCGGCCTGAGTACGGTGATTTTGCAGGGGAAGACCTACACGATTTCGCTGACAGGAAGCGGTGCCTACATCCAGAAAGCCTCCGTTTTTGTGGATTGGAACAACGATGGAGATTTAACGGATGCCGGTGAAAAGGTGCTGACAAATCTGAATATAGCTGCCAATGGTACCACTTCGGGCACTTTCACCGTGTCGGCCAATGCGACCCCGGGGTTGAAAAGGATGCGGGTGTTCACCCAATTTGATTACTACGGTGCGCCCACCAATCCTTGCGGCACCAGCAATTATGGGGAGGCGGAAGATTACACGCTGGTGGTTTGCGCAGTTGCCGACATTGACAACGACGGCTACACGGGTTCCTCCTGCGGCGGCACCGACTGCAACGACAACGACAACACCATTCACCCCGGCGCACCTGAAATCTGCGACGGAATAGACAATGACTGCAATGGCCTGATTGATGGCGTGGACGTGGATGCCGACGGCCATATCCATTTCAATGTCTGCACTCCGAACGTCATCATTGACTGCAACGACAACAATGCCGCCATTTATCCGGGAGCCACCGAATTGTGCGACGGCCTCGACAACAACTGCGACGGCAACATTCCTGCTAATGAAACGGATGCCGATAACGACGGCTTTCGCGTCTGCCAGAACGACTGCAACGACAACAACAACCAGGTCAATCCCGGCCATGTCGAGGTGCTTAACAACGGCATCGACGACAACTGCTACGGAGGGGTTGACGAGGTGTACTACTGCACGCCCACGGTGTACGGTTACTGTGATGATATGTGGCTCGCCAATGTCACCCTCGGCAGCATCAACAATAACACATACTGCAACAGTGGTGGTTATTCCGGTTATTCCTACCTGAGTACGGATATTTTGCCGGGAGCGACCTACACGATTTCGCTGACAGGCGGTGACTACGGCTACAACCAGAAAGCCTCCGTTTTTGTGGATTGGAACAACGATGGAGATTTAACCGATGCCGGCGAAATGGTGCTGACAAATCTGTTAGTACCTTTCGGTGCTCCCAATTCGGGTTCTTTCACCGTGCCAGCCAATGCGACCCCGGGGTCAAAAAGGATGCGGGTGTTCACCCAAGTTCATAACTCCGGTGCGCCCACCAATCCTTGCGGCAACAGCCAGTTTGGGGAGGCGGAAGATTACACGCTGGTGGTGCTTCCGTCCACTTGCGATGCCGACAATGACTTTCATGTGGCTTCCTCCTGCGGCGGCACGGACTGCAACGACAACAACAACCAGGTCTATCCCGGCCATGCCGAGGTGCTTGGCAACGGCATCGACGACAACTGCAACGGACAGGTTGACGAGCTGACCTATTGCACGCCCACGGTGTCCGGTGCCTGCCAATATATGTGGCTCTACTATGTCTCCCTCGGCAGCATCAACAATACCACCACAGACTGCAACGCACCTGGTTATACCAATTATTCCAGCCTGAGTACGGTGATTGCGCCGGGGGCGACCTACACGATTTCGATGGCAGGATTCGACATCGATGGTGACGCCCAGAAAGCCTCCGTTTTTGTGGATTGGAATAACGATGGAGATTTAACGGATGCCGGTGAAATGGTGCTGACAAATCTGCTTTTACCTTCCAATCAGACCAGTTCGGGCACTTTCACCGTGCCAGCCAATGCGACCCCGGGGCCAAAAAGGATGCGGGTGTTCACCCAATATGATTACTACGGTGCGCCCACCAATCCTTGCGGCAACAGCCAGTTTGGGGAGGCGGAAGATTACACGCTGGTGGTTTGCGCAATTGCCGACACTGACAACGACGGATTCACGGCGTGTGGTGGCGACTGCAACGACAACGACAACACCATTTACCCCAACGCACCTGAAATCTGCGACGGAAAAGACAATGACTGCAATGGCGCGATTGATGGCGTGGACGTGGATGCCGACGGCCATATCCATTTCAATGTCTGCACTCCGAACGTCATCATTGACTGCAACGACAACGATGCCGCCTTTCATCAGGGAGCCACCGAATTGTGCGACGGCCTCGACAACAACTGCGACGGCAACATTCCTGCTAATGAAACGGATGCCGATAACGACGGCTTTCGCGTCTGCCAGAACGACTGCAACGACAACGACAATCAGGTCAATCCCGGCCATGTCGAGGTGCTTGGCAACGGCATCGACGACAACTGCAATGGACTGGTTGACGTGTTGACCTATTGCACGCCCACGGTGACCGTTGCCTGCTCTTATGTGTGGCTCACCGAGGTCACCCTCGGCAGCATCAACAATACCACAGGCTGCACCGCTGGTGGTTATACCAATTATTCCAGCCTGAGTACGGTGATTTTTCCGGGGGCGACCTACACGATTTCGCTGACAGGAGGCGGTTCCTACAACCAGTATGCCTCCGTTTTTGTGGATTGGAATGGCGATGAAGATTTTACGGATGCCGGTGAAATGGTGCTGACAAATCTGTATGTATATTACGGTTATACCACTTCGGGCACTTTCACCGTGCCAGCCAATGCGACCCCGGGGCCCAAAAGGATGCGGGTGTTTACCCAATATGAATCCTACGGTGCGCCCACCAATCCTTGCGGCAACATCTATTATGGGGAGGCGGAAGATTACACGCTGGAGGTGGTTCCGTTCACTTGCGATGCCGACAATGACGGCCATACGATTTCCTCCTGCGGCGGCTCGGACTGCAACGACAACGACAACCAGGTCTATCCCGGCCATGCCGAGGTGCTTGGCAACGGCATCGACGACAACTGCAACGGACAGGTTGACGAGCTGACCTATTGCACGCCCACGGGTGCCTGCGCTTATATGTATCTCTACAATGTCACCCTCGGCAGCATCAACAATATCACAGGCTGCACCGGTTATACCAATTATTCCGGCCTGAGTACGCTGATTTTTCCGGGGGCGACCTACACGATTTCGCTGACATCATGGTACCTTGATTACTATAATTATTACCACAACCTGAAAGCCTCCGTTTTTGTGGATTGGAATAACGATGGAGATTTAACGGATGCCGGTGAAATGGTGCTGACAAATCTGTTGTTATATCCCACTAGTGCCACTTCGGGTTCTTTCACAGTCCCAGCCAATGCGACCCCGGGGCCCAAAAGGATGCGGGTGTTTACCGAAACTGATTACTACGCTGCGCCCACCAATCCTTGCGGCACCAGCGAGTATGGGGAGGTGGAAGATTACACGCTGGTGGTTCCGCCCCCTCCTTGCGCCGATGCCGACAATGACGGCTACACGGCTTCCTCCTGCGGCGGCACCGACTGCAACGACACGAACGCGGCAATCAAACCGGGCGCAACCGAAATCTGCGACGGCGTGGACAACGACTGCGACGGCACGGCGGACGATGGGCTAACGTTCCTAAATTATTACTTGGATACTGACGGCGACGGCTTCGGTGCAGGCACTGCCATCAATGCCTGCCAATCGCCAGGCGCAACCTACGTCACCCAAAACGGCGACTGCGACAACGCGGACGCTGCACGATTCCCCGGCAACCCGGAAATCTGCGACGGCAAGGACAACGACTGCGCAAACGGAATTCCGGCAAACGAAGCAGATGCCGACAACGACGGCTACATGGTCTGTGAAAATGACTGCGACGACAACGACGCTGCCCGCTTCCCCGGCAACCCCGAAATCTGCGACGGCTTGGACAACGACTGTTCCGACGGAATCCCGACCAGCGAATCGGACTCGGACAACGACGGATTCATGGTCTGCGAAAACGACTGCAACGACGGCAACGATGCCGTCAATCCCGCCGCGACCGAAGTCTGCAACCATATTGACGACGACTGCGACACCGAAATTGACGAAAACAACACCCTTGCCGCCACATTTCAAATGATCCATGCCACTTGTTGGGGCAGTTCAAATGGTGCCATTTTTACCGCATCGTCGGGCGGCACTGGGCAACTTACTTACGCTTGGAGCAATGGCAAGACCAGCAAAAACATCAATTTGCTGTTCGCCGGACTTTACACATTGATCATTTCTGATACCGAGAACTGCTCGAAAACCTTTGCAAATGTGGAGGTGACCCAGCCCTCGTCCATCACCATGTCAGTCGCTGCCACGCCGACCACCGCCACCGTCACCGCGAGCGGCGGAACGGGCACATATTTGTACAACCGCACGGGCGCGCTCACTTTCCAGCCCGACCCAGTTTTTACAGGGCTGACACCGGGCGGCACTTACATTTTCAAAACAAAGGATGCCAATGGCTGCCAAAAAACGGCCATCAAAAAACTGCCCAACAGCATGACGGGCGGCGGCGCGACTGACCGTTCTGAATCCGGTCGCGAACTGACCGCCGAGGAAGAATTGTTGCCCGAAGAAATCGTCATCGCACGTTTTGAAGCGGAACTGGCAGGTGTGGCTGGGCAAAACGAGATGCTGCTTTTCCCAAATCCGGTGCAGGACGAACTGAACATCGTTTTGAAAAACAGCCGTGAGACGGCTGGCACCTTGATTGTTTCCAATGTTTTGGGCAAAATCATTTCCCGCACGGAAATCAATCTTTTGGAAAAAACAAGTGTGAAAATGACCACTGCCGAAATGCAAAAAGGAACTTATGCCATCGCTTTCGTTGGAAAAAACCAAACGGTTTTGGTCAAAAAGTTTGTGAAAATTTGAAGATGTGAGGACAAAGCCGGTGGGGCAATTTTTTGCCTTGCTGGCTTTTTCTAAAGCATTTCTTTTGAAAGACACCCCGTCGGGTCATGCCACTTTTGAAGAAGTGAGGCTTGGCTCGGCGGGTTTTTTACCGCTCCGCTCGCCCGTTCGACCCGGGCTGCAGACTGAGCAAAACAACCTGGTAAAATGAAAAGGGAGCACGGCCAAGCCGCGCTCCCTTTTTTTATTTTGAAAAAACTTGCAAATTTTCACTCGTTCCGTCCGATGCAATCCAAATCCTCAAACGCAGTTTTCAACCGCGAAATCAAGGCTTTTTCGCCTTCGCGGAGCCAGTTTCGCGGGTCGTAATGTTTTTTGTTCGGTTTGTCCGCGCCGTCGGGATTGCCGATTTGGCCTTGCAAATAGTCTTTTTTCTTTTCATAAAAACCACGGATGCCATCCCAAAACGCCCATTGCATATCGGTGTCGATGTTCATTTTGACCGCGCCGTATTCGATTGCCTCGCGGATTTCTTCGCGCGACGAACCAGAACCGCTGCTCCGCCGGAATCTGCGGTTAAACCGGAAGCGGCGAAAAGCCAATCGGCAAAACTTGGCAGTGCTTTTGGGCGATTTGCACCTTAATAAATTGTTGTCAAATTGAAAATATTGAGATTTTAAGTTTCCCACTTTGTCATGCTGGAAGCATGACAAAGTGGGAAACTTAAAATTTGATTGCTTTTGAAAAATCTAGATTGAATCCATTTTTTAATCCACGATACCATGTTTCATATTATAAAGGGTACATTTCACGTCAAAGGCTTTCAGCCGGACGGCGACAGCATCCGTTTCAAGGCCGCAAACAGTGAGCGTTGGAACGCATTAAATTTGAGTGTCCGCACCATTATTAATGCCCGCGACAATGTGCCGGGTTTTATTGCGGCGGTGGAGATTGACGGGTTTAACCGTCCAGTTTGTCTGGCTTTTCCGGCGGATGCGCCTTTGGTGGATGGCACGGCTTTGACGGCGGTGCAATTGCCCATCGAACTTTCGGCCAATTATCAGATGTGTTTGGAAGGTTTGGTTTATCCCACGTTTTATACTTCGACGGATTTGGAGATTGTCCGGATGTTCGGAGAGGCGACCAGCGCGGCGAGGGATGCACGCCGCGGTTTTTGGGTGATTGACCGAACGAACGGTTTTCAGTTTTGGGACGTGCGGACGATTTACGAAGACATTTTAATCATGCCCAAAATCTTTCGTCGCTTGACTTCTTTTTGTGAAAGATATGGCGAAATCTCGGAGTTGACCGGTTATCTCAAAAAGGACAAAGACCCAGTGCGGCTGTTGGATGGTTCGCGCACAACGCTCGACCAATTGATTACGGTGACAGGCCGGGTCATCGAATTGTCGCGGCTGCCAGAGGAAATGTTGTTTGTGGCGAAGTAGCAGCGAATTGAAAAAAACATGCCGCAGTTGCACTTTCCTGAACAAACAAGCCTGATTTTAAAAGGGTTAACCTAAAATTGAAAACCTGAAAACTTATTTCCCGCCCGTTTCTTGCTACTTTCGCGCCCAATTTCAATAAAAATCCATCCAAAAAAGATGCTTTCAGTCAACAACCTTGCCCTACAATTTGGCAAACGCGTGCTTTTTGACGAGGTCAACCTCAAATTTACAAAGGGCAATTGTTATGGTGTCATCGGCGCGAACGGTGCCGGGAAATCTACTTTCCTTAAAATTTTGTCCGGTGCGCTTGATGCCACGAAAGGTTCGGTGGACATCACGCCGGGCGAAAGGATGGCCATTTTGAGCCAAAACCACTTTGCTTTCGATGAATTTCCGGTGATGGAAACCGTAATCATGGGTCATAAAAAAATGTATGACATCATGAAAGAGAAAAACGCGATTTACGACGACCCGAACGCCTCGGAAGCAGATTCGATGCGCGCCGCAGAACTTGAAGGCGAATTTGGGGAAATGAACGGATGGATGGCCGAAACCGACGCGGCTGAATTGCTGAGCAACATGGGCGTCCACGAATCTTTGCACCACAAATTGGTGAAAGAATTGGACGGCTCGGAGCGCGTGAAAGTTTTGCTGGCGCAGGCACTTTTTGGCACGCCCGATATTTTGTTGATGGACGAACCGACGAACGATTTGGATGCGGAGACGACCGATTGGCTGTGCAATTTTTTGGCCGACTACGAAAACATTGCCATTGTTGTCTCGCACGACCGGCACTTTTTGGACATGGTTTGCACGCACATGGTGGACGTGGATTTTGGAAAAATCAGGATGTTTACCGGCAACTACACGTTTTGGTACGAAACGAGTCAGTTGATGTCGCGCCAAGCGGCCGACAAAAACAAAAAGGTGGAAGTCAAACGGCAGGAAATGATGGATTTTATCGCCCGGTTTTCGGCAAATGCTTCAAAATCGAAACAGGCGACGAGCCGCAAAAAGGCTTTGGAAAAACTGAATTTGGAGGAAATCATGGTGTCGAACCGTAAATTTCCGTACATCCATTTCAAACCGGAGCGCGATCCCGGCGATGTCATTTTGGAAATTGATGGATTGTCGGCAAAAAATAACATGGGCGAGTTTTTGTTCAAAAACTTGCATTTGACCTTCAACAAAGGCGATAAAATTGCAGTTTTCAGCAGAAATGCGCTGGCGGTTTCGGCTTTGTTCGAAATTTTGGCGGGCGAGGAAGAACATTTTTCGGGTCGTTTTCAATATGGGCAGACCATTTCATCGCAGTTTTTGCCCAACGACAACTACAAATATTTTTCGGGCGACCAGGACATGAACTTGATTGATTGGTTGCGGCAATATTCAAAGGAAAAAGACGAATCGTTCATTCGAGGTTTTCTCGGTCGGATGCTTTTCAGCGGCGAGGAAGTTTTCAAAAAATCGGGGGTGCTTTCTGGCGGTGAAAAAGTGCGTTGCATGATGTCAAAAATTATGCTGGCCAACCCGAATTTTTTGATTTTGGATGAGCCGACCAACCACTTGGACTTGGAATCCATCACGGCTTTGAACAATGGCATGCAGGAATTTTCGGGGAATATCATTTTCACTTCGCATGATTATCACATTTTAGATTCGGTCGCCAACCGGATCATCGAAATCACGCCAAAAGGTTTGATTGACCAAAATATGAATTACGGCGAGTATTTACACAGCGAAAAGGTGAAGAAAATGAAAGAAGAGATGTACCGATAATTGGTGAATTTGGTTTTAGAAAAAATGATGAAAAAAAATTTAATGAAAAAAATATTCCTGATTTCCGCAGTCCTCACCTTCCTTTTCGGCTGCCAGACCTACAAAAAACCATTCAATTACGCGCCCAGCGAAATCGTCCCCACTGAAAAAAGCCTACTTTGGAAGGTTTCAGGAAATGGTTTGAAAAAACCATCCTATGTTTTTGGGACAATTCACCTCATTCCAAAAGACGATTTTGGGTTTTCCCAAGCCATCACGACGGCTTTGCAAAACTCAAAACGCATCACTTTTGAGATTGACATGAAAGAAATGACCAATCTCCGCACGCAAATCAGCCTGATGTCCAAAGCATTTATGCCCGAAGGAATCACGCTGCGCACGTTGCTTTCGCCCGAAGATTACGCCCTCGTCCGCACAAAAATGGATGAAAAAGGCCTGCCATTGACGATGATGGAAAAGATGAAACCGATGTTTTTGTCCACGATGTTTGGCACCGACGAGGAAGGCGGCACGTTCAACAATTCCGGGGTGACTTCGATTGAAGTTGAACTTTTCAAACTTTCAAAAAAGCAGGGCATCCCATCGGCAGGTTTGGAAACAGCGGGTTATCAAATGGCGATTTTTGATTCAATCCCATATTCTGCGCAAGCAAAAATGCTCGTGGACAATCTCCGTTCGACCGACCACGGCGACAATGAATTTGAAAAAATGGTCGAAATGTATCGTCAACAAGATATTTCTGCGATGCAAGCGATGGTCATTTCCGAGGACAGCGGCATGAAGGACTTTGAAAACATCCTAATAAATAAACGGAACCGAAATTGGATTGCCCCGATGTCGCGGATGATGTTGGAAAAACCGACATTTTTTGCCGTCGGCGCAGGACATTTGGGTGGGAAAGATGGCGTTTTGGCTTTGCTCCGGATCAAAGGTTTTCGCGTCGAACCGTTAAAATAACTTTTTACGACACATAGATACATTTAGGAGTTTTCACATAGAGACACATAATTTTTTTTAAAAAAACAATAATTCTATGTGCCTCTATGTGAAAACTCCTAAATGTATCTATGTGTCGTAAAAAATAAAACTAACTCCCCAAAATCTGCGTTTTGCAACTGTTTTTACCAAAAATTTAAATTCTAAAAAAATGAAAAAACTGTTCGCGCTTTTGTTGCTGGTCGGATTTTTTGCTTGCCAGCAAAATGAAAAATCCCCAATTTCCACCACCAATTCGACAACCGAACAGCCAAAAGGCGCGATTTCGGTTTTGCTGAATGAAAACCCAGAGTTGAAATTTGAAAACCTGCGCGTTTTCCCAATCGTCGCTTCGCCTGAAATTGTTGCCCAAAATGCACCACTCGCCAAACTGAAAACCACCGCCGAAGCCATGCAAACCCCCGGGTTTCGGATCACTGAATTGAAACCTTTTGGCCGCGAATCTGGCCATCAAGTTGGCGGTTTGACGGCTGCCAACAAAAGCGGCGACGCCGTTTTTTTGATGTCTGGCGACGTCGTGACTGGCGGAAATCAGGATCGCGTGATTGCCGATGACCAAGTAATTGCCGCAAATTCTATCAAAAACATCCAAGTTTTTTGCGTGGAGCATGGCCGTTGGCAGTTTCACGATGAAAATGCGTCGGCCAGCGAGCGAAAAGTGGCGGCTTTCAATGGATATTATAATGTTGCCTCGACCGAAGTTCGCAAAGCGATTCAGCGCACCGGCAGCCAACAGGAAGTTTGGGATGCCGTCGACCGCGTGACTTCGGCCAACGCCGCCGCGACTTCCACCAAAACTTACGCAGGTTTGGAAACCCAAAATGAATTCAAATCCAAACGCGATGCCTGCATGAAATTTTTCGAAGGAAAATTTGAGAACCTCGAAAATGTTGTGGGTTTTGTGGTCGTTTCAGGCGATAAAATCTTGGGCGTCGATATTTTTGGCCACCCGGATTTGTTCCGTCGTCAAGCAAAATCGCTGTTGCATGGTTTCGCGACCGATGCTTTGACGGCTGAAAATTCAGGAAAAACCGACCTCGCCGAAGTTGAAAACGTGGTCGATCGTTTTCAAAACATGTTTGCCCAGACCAACGAAAAAGGCAATGAAAAAATAGGCAAGTTCACTTTTGAAGGTTTGCCGGTTCATGTTTTTTCAAAATAAATTCTGAATCACCGATTTTTTTACCACAAAGACACCTCAGGAAACATAAGTTTTTGATTTTTAACAACTTATGTTTCCTGAGGTGTCTTTGTGGTTAATTGAAGCCACGATTACGAAACCGTCTTTGAAAAAACCAGTGGTTAATTTGCCACTGGTTTTTTTTTTTCCAAACCCAACGAATCTGCAAATCAACAAAAAATGCAAATTTTCGGCATCCGGCACCACGGCCCCGGCTCGGCGCAGCAACTCAAAATTGCCCTCGAAAATTACCAACCAGATATTTTGCTCGTCGAAGGCCCGCCCGACGGCGAGGCACTTTTAAAATCCGTTGCGCACCCAGAAATGCAGCCGCCGGTGGCGATGTTGGTTTACAATCCGAGCAATTTGTCGCAAGCCTCGTTTTTCCCGTTTGCCGAATTTTCGCCCGAATGGCAAGCGATTTTGCATGGTTTGAAAGAAAAAATCGCGGTTCGCTTCATGGATTTGCCAATGGAACGCCAATTTTTATTGAAAGAAGAACGCGCGCAGGAACTCCATTTTTTTGACAAAACCGTCGAGGAAAATGAATTGCTGCGGCTCGACCCGTTTTCGCGGCTCGCAAAATTGGCCGGTTTTTCCGACCCCGAACGTTGGTGGGAAGCCACGATCGAACGTCAAAACCAAAACCCGGAAGCCATTTTTCAAAGCATTTTGGAATTGATGACCGCCCTGCGCGAGGACAAATTTGCCGCCGGGCAATTCGAAACTCGCGAAACTTTACTCCGCGAAGCATGGATGCGGCAAACGATTCGGCAAGCAAAAAATGAAGGTTTTCAAAAAATCGCGGTGATTTGCGGCGCGTGGCACTCCCCTGCCCTCGCCGGAATTGACAAAATCAAAACCACCGCCGACGTTGCCATTTTAAAAGGTTTGAAAAAGGTAAAAACGGTGGCGGTTTGGGCGCCATGGTCCTTCGATCGGTTGAGCATTTCGAGTGGCTACGCCGCCGGGGTTTTGGCACCGATGTGGTATCGTTTGTTGTTTGCCGACCGCGAAAATGCCACAACAAATTGGTTTGTCGGCGCGGCACAAGTACTTCGAAAAAAGGATTTTGCCGTTTCACCGGGGCACGTCATCGAGGCGATTCGGTTGGCCGATGCGCTGGCAAAAATCCGTTTTACCGAATTTCCAGGCATCGAAGAATTGCGGGAATCGGCCAAGACCGTGCTTTGCGAAGGATCGGAAAAACCGCTCGAACTGATTGACAGTCAAATGGTTATCGGCGAAATTTTGGGTCAAGTTCCGCCATCGAAAGACATTGCGCCACTCAAATCTGACCTCGAAAAAGAGGCAAAATCTGCCCGGCTCGAAATTTCGTCCCGCGAACAAAAACTCGAACTCGACCTGCGAAAACCCACCGATTTATTAAAAAGCAAACTGTTGCACCGCGTCAATTTGCTCAAAATTTTTTGGGGAAAAGAACTCTCCGTGCAAGGCCAAAAACAAGGCAGTTTCCACGAAAATTGGACTGTGAAATGGCTGCCAGATTTCGAAATCCAACTCATCGAAATGTCGGTTTGGGGCAACTCGATTTTGGACGCGGCGAGCCGTTTTTCAATCCATAAAATTCGGGAAACAGAAGATTTGCCCGATTTGACTGGTCTGATTTCCAGTGTTTTGAAAGCCGATTTGCCCGAAATTTTGCCCGATTTGATGCGAAAATTGCAGTCCGTGGCCGCCGTTTCGAAAGATGTTTTGTCGTTGGCCGACGCCGTTTTGCCCTTGGCCAGTGCGTTGCGGTATGGCTCGGCGCGAAAAATCAAACTCGATATTTTGGAAAAATTGATTGCCCAAATTGTCCCTCGGGTTTGTGTGCAATTGCCCTCGGCCTGCTGCGGCGTGGACGAAGATTTGGCCGAAACGATTTTGAAAACGGTGGTCAATTTCAACCGGGCGTTGGCCATGCTTTCGTCGTTCGGCGACGCTCTCGAACCGAATGGTTTTGATGAAAATTGGCGCGGCTGCCTCGTCCAAATTTGTGAGAATCAATTGGTTGCGCCGTTGCCCGCCGGTTTGGCCGCGCGTTTTTTGTTTGACAAAAATTTTTCGGATGCCGAAAAAACAGGCAATTTGATTCAATTTCGTTTGTCGCACCTCGCCGAGCCGCTCGACGGGGCGCGTTGGCTGGAAGGTTTTTTACACGGCAGCGGTCTGCTTTTGATTCATCATCCCGGCCTGTGGCAAATTTTGGATGCGTGGCTTTCTGAACTTGATTTTGAAATTTTTCGTGAAATATTGCCGCTGCTTCGCCGAACTTTTTCCAAATTTGAGCCAGCAGAACGGCAAAAAATGCTTGACCTCGCCAAAAATCAACTCGGTTTGACGGCTCGAAAAACGGTTGATTTTCAGATAAATGAAGCGCAAGCGGCGGAGGTTTTGCCTTTTTTGAAATTGATTTTTTCCTAAAAATTTTTAAAAATGAAAATTTTATCACTCTTTTTCCTGTTTTTTATTTCCCAAAACCTCTTTTCCCAGCACACATTTTCCATCGTCGCGGTGGATACTTTGACCGGCGAAGTCGGCAGTGCCGGGGCGAGCTGCGTCGATGACAATTCTTTTCCGGGGAGCGGCGGCGCGTTTATAATTTCCGATATTTTGCCGGGGCGCGGTGCGATTCACACCCAATCCTATTATTTGCAGCAAAATCAATTGAACGCCAGACAAAAAATGGCCGAAGGGCTTTCGCCACAGGAAATTATCACTTGGCTGCAATTCAACGATGTCCAAAGCAATCCGGGGATTCGTCAATATGGCATCGCGGCTTTTGCTCCCGGAACTTTGAATCCATCGGCTGCGGCGCACACGGGTTTGAATTGTTTGAATTATAAAAACCACCGCGTCGGCAAAAATTACTCGATTCAGGGAAATATTTTGCTCGGAAAAAAGGTGTTGGACAGCATGGAAAACAACTTTTTGAAAGCTACCGGGACGCTCGCCGACCGTTTGATGGCTTGCATGCAGGGCGCAAATATGGTTGGAGCCGACTCGCGTTGCACTTCGAACGGCACTTCTTCGCTCTCCGCTTTTTTGCGGGTCGCCAAACCGGACGACGATTTGAACAACCTTTTTTTGGATCTGAACGTGCCGAGTTTGCCCACGAAAACGGAGCCAATTGATTCATTGCAAACACTTTATGACCATTGGAAACAAGTCATTTCAACGGACGAACCCACAAAATTTGATGTGAAAATGTTTCCGAACCCGGCGCGCGGCGAGGTGGTTTTGCAAATTTTAGGAACGGGCGGGCAAGTCAAAATTTTTGACCTCGCTGGGAATTTAAAATTTCAGGAAGATATTTTGGAAGGGCAAAATGTGCTGCGGCCTGTGATTTCGTCGGGGACGTTTATTTTGCAAGTGGTTTTTGGCCAAAAAATTACGATGACGAAACGGTTGGTTTGGGTGAATTGAAATTTCATTTTCAGTGTTTGCTTTTTCGGTATCGACGTTGCTGGAAATCAAAATATTGGTGGAAAATATTTCCCCAAAAAAAAGCCCAACTTATTGAAATTCAATAAGTTGGGCTTTTTTTTGCTTTTCCAACCGGGAGGTTGGAGTTACATTTTGACAAATTGTTTTTGCAAAATCAAACCAGTTTTGGATTTGAAAACTATCAGATAATTGCCTTGCGGCAAATGGCTTGTCTCCAAATTCACAGTTCGGCTACGCTCACTGATCACCACTTTTTCATTTTCCAAATTGATATTTTTAGCACGAACCAATTTGCCGAGTGCATCAAAAATTGAAAGTTGACCTTCCATTTCAGGAATTTCTGAAAACAAAACAGTCAAATTGCCGGCAACGGGATTTGGGAAAACGCTCCATTTTTCACCCGAAAAACGGCTTTCAAAAGCGGCCAACAAAACTTCATCTGGCAACAAAGCCTCTTCGTCGGTCAAATCCCATTCAAAATCCCTCGAATTGGCCGCCGGTTTGGGGCCGACCAACGGCACTTTGGCAATCCTTGATTTGAGGCAACCGTTGCCATCTTTCACTTTGAAAATATAGGTTCCGGCGGTCAAACCATTGAAAGTTGACGATGATTGATAACCTGAAGTTCCCGATCGATTGTAGGAATATCCTGTGCCAACCGTGCCACCGCTGGCAGCGATTGAAATGTTATAAGAACCAGTTTGCGATAGCGTGAAATTGATGGCAGTCGGTTGGGTGACATTTGCGGATGCCGAAGCCGTGCAGCCACCGGCTCCCGTAGCGGTCAAAGTGTACGTTCCGAGTGGTAGCAAATTGATATTTTTGGTGGTTTTTCCATTGCTCCAAGAATAGGCAAATGGCCCAGTTCCGGTGATTGTCGTGAAAATGGTACCGTTCGAGCCGCCGTTGCAAGCCACGTTGGTTACTGAAAATGAAAGCGTTATGGGAGAAGTGGTGGCACCAACTGTGAACGATGTGGTTTTTGTGCAGCCTTGCGAACTGGTCGCCGTGACCGAATAACTTCCCGTTCCGATGCCGATTAAATCTTCGGTCGTCGCCGAATTACTCCACGAAAAAGTGATGGTCGGCGTGCCAGAATTGACGGTCAAATTGATTGCGCCATTGTTAGAAATGCATGAAGTGACGTTCGTGACCACGCCGGACAAAGTGACTTGGGTCAAATTTTCATCTGTCATCGCGTCGCAGTCGTCATCGATGTTGTTGCAAAGTTCGGTCGCGCCCGGTTTGATGGATGCGTTCGCATCGTTGCAATCTGCGGAAGCAGAAATCGTGGCTTCTTCGTTCGCATCCGTGCAATCCAAATCTGCGGAAATATTGGTCGTCGGGCTGGAAATGGTGTACCCATCGTCGTCGCCATCGTTGTAACAAAGTTCTTGGGTATCGCAGTTTTGGTCGACGCCGTCGCCGGGGATTTCGGTCGCGCCCGGTTTCACGGCTGAATTTCCATCGTTGCAATCTGCGGAAGCAGAAATCACGGCTTCTTCGTTGGCATCCGTGCAATCCAAATCAACAGAAATTAAAGTTGTCGGGCTGGAAATGGTAAATCCGTCGTCGTCGCTATCGTTGTAACAAAGTTCTTGGGTGTCGCAGTTTTGGTCAATTCCGTCGCCAGGGATTTCGGTCGCGCCCGGTTTCACGGCTGAATTTCCATCGTTGCAATCTGCGGAAGCCGAAATCGTGGCTTCTTCGTTCGCATCCGTGCAATCCAAATCTGTGGAAACGTTGGTCGTCGGGTTAGAAATGGTGTAGCCATCATCGTCGCCGTCGTTGTAACAAAGTTCTTGGGTGTCGCAGTTTTGGTCGATGCCGTCGCCGACGATTTCGGTCGCGCCCGGTTTTACATTTGCGTCGGCATCGTTGCAATCATCCGTTCCGGTACTGCCCGCCTGCAATTCGGAAAGTAATTTTCCATTCGTCGGGCGTTCGCATTGCACGACGAAACTGCCGCCGAAATTATCGCCGTCGGCATCGACAAACCAAGTTTGGCCGGGAAATTCGTTGGCATCCGTGTCATCGCAGTCGCCTTGGCAAACTTTCACGCCATCGCCGTCGGCATCTGAATTTGAAATATTTGAAACGCCCGGCGTGGCGCAACCGAACCCAAAATCCGCATTATTTGAATCCGAATCATCGCCGTCCGGCGTTCTGGAAAAACTCAAATTTGCTTGGTTTGCAGCATTTCCATCCGTCAAACTGCTGCCCGAATTTTCAACCGCACCCGCCACCGAACCTTCGTAACTCACGGCATCCACCGTCAAATTGCTTAATTTTAAACGAATTGCATCCGTTTCATCCTGAATTTGGTCGGTCGCGCCCGAAAAACTGAAATCGCAATTTGCAACTAAACTTCCCGTGCCACAGACCACAAAATAGTCGCCCGCAGCCAAATTCACGTTCGGCAAATTCACGGTTTGATAAACTGTGTTTCCCGTGCCGTCCACCAATTCGAGGTTGTAATTGTCCAAATTCACCGCCGCCGAACTGACGTTTTTAATTTCAATAAATTCTTTGTTGTCCGCCGTCGGTTGGTCGTAGTCAAATTCGTTGATGACCAAAGTTGGCGGATAACAGACCGAGAGATTGTTGAAAAACAGGTTGTTCGTTCCGCCATTTCCGGCATTGAAATTAAAAAGCCGGATTTTGGAAATGGCTTGCCCGTTCGCTCCCGGATTTTTCAAACTTCCTGAAAAAGAAACCGTCGAGCCGCTCGAAACCGAGGTCAAAACTGCGGTGTACGTCGTCGCTGTCGGAAAATTGAATGTGAGCGAAAGGCCTTCGTCAGTGTATCCCAAACCCACATTTGCCTCGCCACCGAGGTCATTTTTTTTGTAAGAATTGGTGCCGTCACCACCCCGATAGTAAAATTCCAACAAATTATCACCACTCGCATTTTGCAAACCAAAACCCACCGTCGCTCCGTTGTCAATAAAACCGTTGTCCATTTTTATTGAAAAAGTGCTGTTTGCCACCAAATTTGAGGCAAAAGCACGGACAGCATTGGTTGTTTGGCTGGAATTTGCATAAAGTCCCCACGCCTCGCCGCCGACATTGATATCGCCATCGCTGTTGCCATCGCCGTCGCCGTTGCTGGCAGAACTGCCGACAAAAAATCCAGTTTGCGATACATTTCCAGTTGCAGAAAGTGTCCAAGTGCCAAAATTCGTCCCACCGTTGTCGCCACTTGCCCAAGAATCGTAGGTTGCGGCGTTCGCGTTGTCGCTTCCGCAAACATTTTGGTTGACGGCGGCCTGCGAATTGAAGGCCACGATTTGTGAAATTCCTTGGCAGGAAAAAGACCCGGCAGCAGTCGTCGTCACTGAAAAAGTTGAAAAATTTCCGTTCCGATTCGGTGAATTTGCACGGTCGGGCGAAAAATTAAAAGCAGTGGCCGTTGCCGAAAACTGCACCGTGCCGATTTCAATTTCAGCATTTGCACTTTCGTCAAAAACAAAAACGCGAAACGCCTCGCCGTTTGCCATGCCGTTCGTCGTGCTTCCTGCCAAAACTTCGATGATCATGTCGTGCGTCCCATCCCACTGAAATTTTTGGCCGACGCGACCGATGCCGACGACCGCGCCGCTTGCATTTTTCACCGCAACTTCATCGCCCGCCGCAATCGGCGCACCGTTGACAATCAAATTCGCAGCGTTCGCCGCCCGAATCGCCACGAAATGTGGACAACTTCCCGCCACGCCATCAAAATCGGGCAAAAAATGACTGCCGCTGCTCGGCGATGCCGGGTACAAACCCGTGACCGACCACCAAGAATAATCGCGTTTATTGGTTTCGATTAAAACGCGAGTGTCGGCAGCAGTTTGTTTTGCAACAAAAAGAAAACCATCGGAGTAGTCTTTTAAATATTTTGAAACGAAAGGCGTGTTGACAAAAACACCCCCTTTTTTGGTCGCGTGGTCGTTCAAACCCAAAATCATCCCGTCCGACACGCCGGATGTCAACCCGTTTCGGCGCATCGCAAACATATTTCCACCGTGATTATCGGAGTCAAAATCGCCCGTCGTTGGCCAAACACCGGCCAAATCTGGGATGGAATTTGACGTGCCGATAGCCGTCGTTTTCCGTAAATTCATCTCCCACTCGATGTCCTCGGCCATGCCGTACCAATAAAAATCTTTCCAAAAAACCACCGGACGGCCTTCCGCAGCCATCAAAAAAGGATAACCCATGTCTTCTTTGTCGGAAACTATGGGGTCGTGGTCATTTTCAGTATGCAATTCGAGGCAACTTGCCCCCGCCGGAATCGGACAACCGCTCGTCGCACCGATGTAACCTTGCCGGTCTGTGTCGTGGCTTTCAAGCCAAGTTACCACATCGAAACCGCTGCGACCGCCGCCCCAAACCAGGCCTGCACTGCCGAGGGTTTGGTACAAATCTGCGTTACCGTTGGTCGTGTTCAACACCGTTTTCAAAGCACCGCGCAGCGGAAAATCAAACATTGACATTTTGGCAGATTTTATTCCACCGTCATTCCCACTGTTTTGCACAGCATCTAAATATCCTGTCAAATCACCCAAATCATAGTCAAATGATTCGCCGATGGCAAATGGTTGGGTATTATTTTTGCTTTCGACCAAAAATTTTGCGATATAATTTGGATCGATGTGTTTTACAGCATCCAAACGAAACTCATCGTACCCCGCGCCCGTCGGGCTGACCAACCATCGTCCCCACATAATCAAAGAGTCGCCCATCGAACCAATCGAAGGGGGCGTACCAAAAAACCAACTGCCCGGCGTGCCATCAATATTGGTCGGTGGATTGGCGTCCGATTGGTTAAAATGACAAATATCTTGGAAAAACAGCGGCGTGTACAAATCCCCATCGAGGCTGCAATGCGTGTTGTTTGGATGAAAATGGGCAGCATTTGAAGGAATCCGCAGGCTCGGCGGATTGTAAATGTTGTAATCTGTGGTCGTCGAATTGACCTGACATTCCCGGTCCGATTGAGCGTCCGCACCACCGCGATGGTTCAAAACGGCATCGCACATCACTTTCAAATTGTTGGCATGGAGCGTCGAAACCATGTTATCGTGCTCCGTTTTTGAGCCGTGCCGGGTGCGCGTGGTGCCTTTTGAATTCAAATTTCCGAGGTCAAAATAGTCGTATGGCCCGTATCCCATGTCCCAAATCCCTGCAAAACCTTTGTTTGGCGGCGGAGTCCAGACGGTATTGAAACCCACATTTTCGAGTTGCGGGGCAACAGTTGCGAGGGTATCCCACCAAACACCGCCGGAGGTGGTGTTGGAAACATCGCCGGGGTGGGTGTTCCAATAAAAACCTTGCAAAATGACATCCTGTGCATTCGCAGGATTTTGGGAAAAAAGCGCAAGAAAAAATGCGCCGCAAACGAGGCGGTAGATTTTTGACATGACTTGAATAAATAATTGGTTAGAAAAAATACTTTCGGGTGAGATAGTGGGACAAAAGTAAAAAGAAGAATGGCTGATTTTTTAAATTTGAAAGGCTTGATTTTGGGAAATGAACCAGAAAAGACATTTTTTGGAAATAAAGAAGAGGTTTTTTGTCATTCAGGGGGAATCCGTGTCCATCCAGTTTTGCTTTAAAATATGCCGAAACTGGAAGGACACGAATTCCTTCTGAATGACAAAAAAGTACTTAATTTTTTGCTTCCAAATTTTCCTCCGGCATTTCAGCAGATTGCATCGGCAAAAACCATTCTGGCTCTCGAAAATAAACATCGTCCAAAAAAGTAGTGCCACCCTGCCCGTCCGCAACTTCCAAATCGTACCGGATCAGCACCGCAGTTCCGACCGGTGAAAAAGCATAAACCCGCCACGCATCGCCTTCCCGCAAACCCATGCAGCCGTTCGAATATGGTTTTTCCAAAGTTTTTGGGTTGGTGGTCGGGTGAATCCATTGGCCAAAAAGTTGACCATTGATTCGTGGTTCGATCCACGGAATAAAAGGCATCAAGGTGGTAACATCATCATCGCGCCGAGTGTGTGTATAAATATCACCCGAAACCGGGTCAACGTGCACCAAATCGCGGTGCAAAACTGCAATTTGACCCCGCCCAGTTTTTGTCCGCAAATCAATTTCGTGCCCGACGGCTTCCAAAAAACGGTTGCGGTTTTGGCCAATTCGGATGGGGCAGGTGAAGATGGTTTCGCCATTTTCAATGATTCGAAGGCGAAATTCTGGTAAGTTTATATTAATTTGGGTGGTGGCTTGCAGCGCAAAAATCTGCTCGGCTTCGCTGGCGGACGGGATTCGCAGGCTGTCATTTTTATATAAAATAATCAAATTGCCATGGTCATAAACTGTCAGTCCGGTTCGGTTTTTTAAGGTGTAATAATCTGTGTTTTCTAAATCAGAAATCAAGTCTGGATTTGCCCGCAACAACAAGTGTTCTGTTAATTTATAAGATAGTTTTGGTTGTAAAAAATTAATAGTCGAGTCAATAAATTTAAACAAGTCTCGGATACGGACATCTTCTGTTATCTTATAAAAAAACGTTGTTTGCACAATTGAATCTAATTCAGTTTGTGCATTTGCAGATAGTTTAAGAAGGATAGAAAAAACGATTACGAGGATAGATTTGTGAAAAGCGTGCATAGAAATTTCAGAAAAATTTGATTGGAAATTGATTATCAAAAATGTTGGACGGGATAAGAAAATGTTGTTTCACAAAAACAAAAACGGGTCAAACGAACAAAAGTTCGATTGACCCGAAGAATGAAAAATTCAATATTTATCATTCATATTTTCCTTCAAAAATTAAGGAACATAAAGTTCAAAATTAACACGACGGTTCGTGTCGCGGCCTGCTTTGGTTTTGTTGTCAGCGATCGGTTGTGTTTCACCGTAACCGGCTGAACTCATGCGAGTCGCTGTGACACCTTTCGAAACCAAATAATCAAAACAAGCTTTTGCACGACGGTGAGACAGATCATGGTTCATGGCATCATCGCCCACATTGTCGGTGTGGCCAGAAATCCGCAAACTGTATTCTTTGTACTGTGCCATCAAACCAACCACTTCATCCAAAACCGGGTACGAACGCGTCAACAAGGTGGCTTTTCCAGTCTCAAACAGCACATTTTTGGTGATGTTTGCCAGTTTTTCCTTCGCAACTTCTGGGCAACCTTTATTTGCACGAGTGCCAGCCACCGTTGGACATCTGTCTTCGCCGTTGTCATATAAACCATCGCCGTCGGAGTCTGGGCAACCTTTTCCAGCAGCCACACCTTTCAAATCTGGACAAACATCGTCTTTGTCAGCAATGCCATCCGCATCGCGGTCGGGGCAGCCACGAGTAGCGGCTGAGCCTTTGGTGTCCGGGCAAGCGTCATCTTTGTCGTTGATTCCGTCGCCGTCGCGGTCAAGAACTGGGCAACCGCCGTTGGCAATCGGGCCTGCTTCTTTTGGACATTTGTCATTTTTGTCGGCCAAACCATCACTGTCCGTGTCCGGGCAACCGGCAAATTGAGCCAAACCTTTTTCAGTCGGGCATTCATCTTCGAGGTCGGTAATGCCGTCCATGTCTTTGTCCGGGCAGCCTGAAAGTTCAGCAATACCAGCCACATCAGGACATTTATCATCCATATCGGCGATTTTATCGCCATCCATGTCTGGGCAACCGCCCAAATCGACCAAGCCAAAAACATCCGGGCAACGGTCAACCTTGTCCAAAACTTTGTCTTTATCGCGGTCAGCATCCTGGTTGTCGCCAAAAAACACAGTCAAACCGATGCCATGATGCCAACCTTCATGTTTGCGATCGGAAGCACGATATTGAGTTTGTGCGGAGAGATAAAAATTTTCGAAAATTTTGAAATTCAAACCGACACCCAGCGGAAGATTCAAATTGAATTCTTCTTTTTTAAATCGGTAGGTGCTTCCCAATCCAAAATGCACATACGGATTGATAAACCGACCGTATTTAAAAAATTGCCGTTGGATCAGCACATCGAAATTGCCAACGGTTTCGTTGCGCGGACGGACATCCGTAGCCCGTTGCGGAATTTCCGCCAAACCGAATTTCAGAGGAAAAACGACGTAGGTATTGTGGTCAATTCGGCGTTGGTAAGCCAATTCAATGCCTCGGTGACCAGGAGAATCTGTAAAAATGTCCGACCAAGTGCAATCTGTTGCTTTTGGCGTTACATAATTGTAGTACAAATTCCGATAACTGAGGGCATGTTTGGGTTGTGCAAAAGCCTCAGTTGTTAATAACAAGAGACCAAACACAATCATAAAGCAGGTCAAGATTCGCTTCATCGATGGATATTTATTTGTTAAAAAAAGTTGATTCGTCGGCGAAAAGTACAACAGGACTCAATGCCTAAACAATTAATTGAAATAAAAATTTATTCAATTAAACCACGTCCTTCCTTGATGATTTTTTCTTCTTTTTGAAGTTTTTTCATCAATCGGTCAAGGATTCCATTGATAAAATCCTTGCTTTTGTCTGTGGAATAGCCTTTTGAGATTTCCACAAATTCGTTCAGTGTAACTTTTGTTGGAATCGTCGGGAAATTCAGCAACTCGCAAAGTGCCATTTTCAACATAATCATGTCCAAAACGGCTACGCGGTCGGCTTCCCAGTTTTTCAGCGCAGGTTCGATGTGGGCAAAAAGGTTGGCATCCTCTTGGCAAACTTTTCTCAAAAGTTGCTCGCCAAATTCGCGAACCGTTTCGTCCGCTGGCTCGTGATCTTTGTAAAATTCCCCGGCGGACGGCAAACTTTTCAATGTTTTTTTCATCGCCCCGGTCACGAGCGATTCGTCGTCGAACCAGTTGTTGTACCGGTCATCCGTAATTTCAATAAATAAATCGTTGGAAGAGAGGAACTTGTACAAATCCAGCAGGATTTTCGCATGCTCGGCGTCGGTGTGTTCGGCTTGGGAAATGTATTTTTTGAACTCCGCCGTGTCGCAAAAATTGTGGTACAACGTGCGAATGTGGTCTTCATCCAAACCCACACCTGACTGATATTTCTCGGTCAATTTCTTGAAACCGACATTTTCAGCCAGGCTTTTTGTGCACGGATTGGTCGCCAAAATGGGTTTGAAATTTTTGTCCTCTTCGGAAGGCATCAGTTTGGCGGCTCGATTCACCGCGTCTTTTTCAGCATACTGAGCCAGGCGCAGGATATAATTGAGGTGAAAAATGTACAGTTCAAACGTGGCCCAAATGCCTTCGTTGTACTGTTTGACCAATTCTGGAAAGGCAACGGATTCGTCGCGGTTCAAGATGTACAACAATTGCATTACTTTAATGCGGACGCTGCGGCGGCTAAGCATGATATTTCAAAGGACTTTTTTGGTAAACGATGAACGATGAACGATGAACGATGAATTTTTAAACCTCAGATTTACAATGTTTTGAAAGTCGGTTGGGTTTAAATATATTTTTTCATCTCCATTTACAGGGGCAAAGAAAGGAAATGTTTTTCAAAGTTCATCCTGCCATTTTCGGCAAGGTTTACGAAAGTTTAAAAAATGTGGCTAACCGTTTATAGTTCATCGTTCATAGTTCATAGTTAAAAGTTCCACACCTATATTATAGGCACAACGGAAATGCCCTTTTGGACAAGCTTGAAATCCATGCAAACCGCACGGCCGGCAATCCAATTTTTCGGAAACCTCGAACACAAAACGCACATCCGAAAGTGGCGTGAACCCAAACGCCGGAACCGTCGAACAAAAAACCGCAGTCACCGGCGCGTTCATCGCCGAAGCCAAATGCATCGGTGCCGAATCGTTGACGTAATTCATTTTTGCCAAAGACATCAGCGCGGCCGACTGCAAAAAACTCAATTTCCCAGACCAATTTTCAACCGATGTTTTGCCCGCAGCCAACCTGATTTTTTCGCAATCCTCAAAATCGGACGGCGCACCGAGCAAAAAAACGGGCAGGTTTTCGGGCAAAATTTTTAAAAATTCCACCCATTTTTCACCGGGAAATTGTTTGGTAAACCACACCGAGGTCGGGGCGATGGTCAAAAATGGCTCGTTCAATTTTGGGAATTTTTTTTTCAAAAAATCAAAATCCGCAGCTGACGGGTAAAGTTTTGGTTTGAAAAAACTGCCGTCGGTCAAATGTTTGACGAGTTCAAGATTCCGCTCGGTTTCGTGAATCGGCGCGTCGTCCGTGCCAAAACGATGTTTGATTTTTTTTGAAAAAAAAATGGACAACGGGTTTTTGTCAAAACCTGCTGTCCATTTTGCACACGAAAAAACCGTCAAAATACCCGAACTCAAAAACCGCTGGCAATTGAACACCCAATCATATTTCTCCGCTCGGATGTGTTGCAAAATGCGCCAGCCGTTCCGCAGTTTTTCGGATTTTTTGTTCCAAACCAGCACTTTGCGCAAGTGCGGATGCCCGGCCAGCAAACCTTCGTTGCCTTTTCTGCACAAAAAATCAATTTCGGCAGCCGGGTAAAAGTGCCGCAATTTTTCAATCAGCGGCGTGGCCAAAACGACATCGCCCAAAAAAGCGGTTTGGATGATTAGGAATTTCATGCTGGCTGACGTGACTGGAGGTCGGAATTTATTCCGACCATTTTATGCAAACCCTTGAAAATCAAAAAATTATGGACTTGGGTCGGAATAAATTCCGACCTCCAATTCCAAAAACTACTTGATTTCAAAAACGGAATCCTCAATACCTTCATTCACTTTGATTTCAGAAATCGTGGCTTGAATCGGCGTCGGATAAATGCCCGTCAAAGTTTGGGCATGGGCAAAAAGTACGCCTTCCACCGCCCGATAATCTGAAAATTCGGTCTGCATCGTTTGTTTTTCTTCGCCGTCACCGGTGATTTGGACTTCCCGAAATTTCAGGCTCGTCGCCATGTCGTAATATTCTGAAAATTTCGAGCCGTCCGGGCGAGTCACTTCGAGCAAGTAAATATTTTTTCCATCCAAATTTTCAACGCCAACCAATTTCAATTTGTACCCATTTTGAAGGTAAAATGCCTCTTTTGACGGCATCGCGTTTTCTTTCAGCATCACCAAATTTTCACCTTCGACCGCCCGCGTCGCGCCGCCCATGCCATGTTCTAGTGATTTTTCGCCGTTCAAAACTTGTTTCGACATCGTTTGGTTGTTCATTTGAACGACGCTCAAAAATTTCCCCGGCACTTTTTGAAAATTGGTCATCGTCAAAACCGGCCCGCCCGTTTTCATCGCAACCACCGAGCGAATATCTTTGATTTTTTTGATATTTTCCAAACCGCCAATCGCATTGACATAATCCAAAATGATCGTTTCGGCAGTCACCCCGTCTGGGATTTTTCCAAATTGTCGCTCCGGGTTTCCATAAATATCAAGGTAATTGATTTTTCCATCGGATGAAAATTTCGCCAATTTTTCGGCCACTTCGCCTTTGTTTCCAACCACCAAAATGTGGGCGTTCGCGGGATGGACATATTTTTTGGCCATCGCCTGGATTTCTTCGGCCGTCACGGCATTCAAAACGGCCAGATATTTTTCATAATAATCGGCTGGCAAATTGAAACGCGCCGTCCGCAATGCAAACGCAGCCACTGTTCCGGGATCTTCGAGGCTCCGCGAAAAACTGCCAGTCATCACGTTTTTGACCAATTGCAATTCTTTTGCGGGCACTTTTACGTCTCGAAGGTGATTGAGTTCGTACAAAAATTGGAGCACCGCCGAGTCCGTCACCGCATTCCGGACGCTCGCCGAAGCCGTAAAACTGCCGACCACTTCGTCCGGCGAAAGCCCCGAACCTGCGCCATAAGTATAGGCATGGCCTTCGCGCAGGTTGGCGTTGAGCCGACTGTTGAAATATCCGCCCAAAATCGTGTTCATCAAACGCGCGCGAATAATGTCTTGGTCGGCGGGGTGCAAATTTACCGGGTAAGTGATGTTGATGACCGATTGCACCGCGCCTTCCTTGTTTACAAAATCAATTTTCGTTTTTTCCGGCATGGCCGGCGGCGGAAAATCGGCACGTTTCACCTCGCCCCGCTGCCATTTTCCGAAGTATTTTTTGGCAAATTTCTCGGCCAGTTTTTGGTCGATATCCCCGGTGATGACGAGGTAGGAAATGTTCGGTTTGAAATATGTTTGGTAATAATTTTTGATTTTTTCAATCGAAATTTTCGCCACACTCGCCTCGGTCGTCAATTCGCCGTACGGATGAAATTTCGTGTTCCGCAGCACCGCCGCCACATTTCGGGCAATCGCATCGGCATTTGATTTTTGCGTGGCCAAACCACTTAATGTGCGTGTTTTGTCTTTTTCCAATTCTTCCACTGGAAAAACCGGGTGCAACAAAATATCCGACATCAAATCGAGCAATTTTTCAGAATGCCTTGTCAAACACTCGCCGCTGACACCGTTTGCACTCGAATTGATGGATGCGCCCAAAAAATCAACCTCGTTGTCAATTTGGGTTTTCGTTCGGGTCGCCGTTCCTTTTGCCAACAAATCACCAAACATATCGGTGTACCCTGCCGCTTCGCCTTCCGAAATCGGACCAGCGTCCACAAAAATTTGAAAAGAAACTTTTGGCAATTTATGGTTTTCCACCAAAATCACTTTCAATCCATTTTCCAAAGAAAACGTGGCCGCCTTTCCAATATTGATGGTCGGCGGCGAGCCGGGTTTTGGGGAATTTGCCCGCACATTTCCGGTTGGGATTGGGATGACAGTGGTTTTTTCGGCAGGCTTTTCGGTTGGGGTTTTGGACATTTTATCACCCGATTTTGGGGTGCAGGCTGCGGCAAAAAACAAGGCCACAGCGAATATTTGAACAAATACTTTTTTCATCAAATTTTAAATTTAACTCAATTCCTAATTTATAATTCTTAATTCCTAATTGTTAAGGTTGTTTTGGTTTTGGCATGTAATACAAAACCACCCGATTATTTTTTTGAAAATACTGCTTCGCCACCCGCCGAATGTCCTCGCGGGTCACTTTTCGATATTGTTCGAGTTCCGTATTTATCAAATTGGCGTCGCCGAAATACATTTCATAATTTGCCAAACTTTCAGCCACCCCGGCCACCGAAGTATTTGCCGAGACAAAATTATTTTCCACCTGATTTTGCACCTTTTGAAATTCGGTTTCCGAGACCAAATTTTCGCGGACATCGGCCACAACCGCGTCCATACTTTTTTCCAAGTCGTCTGGCGAAACTCCCATGTTGGCGATGCAAAACATCATGGTCACGCCTGGGTCTTCGGAATTTATAGGAAAAGCACTGGCTTGCAAGGCTTTTTGCTGCTCGTTGACCAATATTTTTTCAAAACGACTGCTCTCGCCCTGCGTCAAAAGTGTCACCAACATTTCTATCGCGTAAAAATCTTTCGTCCCCTGCTGCGGAATTCGGTACGTCATGATAACCGCCGGGAGTTGAACGTTGTCAAAAATCGTGTCGCGCACCTCGCCGCCGAGTGGTGGTTCGACGATTTTTGGGCGGTAAATTTCGCCACTGCCGCGCGGGATATCTTTAAAATAAACCTCAATCAATTTTTTGGTTTGCTCAATATCGAGGTCACCGGCGATGCTCAAAATGGCATTGTCCGGACGGTAAAAATCTTTGTAAAATTTTTTGTAATCCTCTTCTTTCGCCGCATCGAGGTGCGCCATCGAACCGATGACTGGCCAGCGGTACGGATGATTTTTGAACGCATGCTTAAAACTTTGCTCAAAAAAAGAGCCGTACGGCCGGTTGTCGACCCGCAGCCGACGCTCTTCTTTGACCACTTGCCGCTGCGTTTCGACCCCAACTTGGTCAACTTTTGCGTGCAACATCCGCTCACTTTCGAGCCACAAACCGAGCGCAAGCTGGTTCGACGGCAGCACTTCATAATAATAGGTGCGATCGAACGACGTATTTGCATTGTTCATGCCCCCGGCGTTCGAAACGTAATCGTCGAATTCGCCGCGTTTCACATTTTCAGAACCCTCAAAAAGCAGGTGTTCAAAAAAATGCGCGAAGCCTGTGCGCTCCGGATTTTCATTTTTCGAACCGACGTGGTACATCACCGAAACGGCGACAATCGGCGTCGAATGGTCTTCGTGGAGCAAGACCTTCAGGCCATTTGGCAAGTCAAACTCCGTAAATTGGATTTTTTGAGCGGTCAGGTTTTGGAAAACGGCCAGCAGCAGCCAGCCCAGAATTTGTATTTTTTTCATAACTTTAAATTTTTAAAACGGCGGCGAAGTTCCAAAAACTCAACACGCGGCCAATAGTTTTTCGATAAAATCTTTGTCAAAAAACGTGAGAATCTGGTTTTCTTTGTCCTTTGAAAAGACGCGCCGCTCATCTGTCTTTTTAATATTCCTTGCCTTTGGTTTGGTTTTTGTCTTGCCTACAATTTATTAAAATTGTTTATAGTTCATCGTTCATAGTTCATCCTTCCCATTTTTATGGACAAAATCATCTTGGCTTATTGCCGCGAAAACGCCGACCTCGCCGAATTTTTTGACCAAAAATTGAGTCGAATCGGCCTCCCGTTCGAGCACGTGACCAACCAACCGGGCGCGATGCCGGGGCAATTTGCGGCCTGGGTTCAAAGCACGACCGACCCGGTGATACTTTTCGTCACCGATAATTTTTTGAAAAGCCAAAATTGCATGGCCTCCGGGCTGCCGATGCTGCGGCAAATGATGCGGAACAACCGCATTTTGCCGGTCGTGGCCGATGGAAAAATCAACCGCGACGGGCGGTGGGAAAACACGCCGACACAATTTGATCGCGTCATCCACGCCATTCAATACATGAATTTTTGGCAAAGCAGTTTCCTCGAACTCCGGGCAAAACGCGACGACGTGCCGAAGGAAGAATCCGCCGATTTTGATGACCGGATGAACGTGGTGCGGGAAATTGCCGCCGAAATCGGCGAGTTTTTGAACCAACTCCGCGACTCGGAATATCTGACTTGGGAAAATTTTCAGGCCAACGATTTTGAACTTTTTTTCAAAAAATTTGGCATCGCCGACTGGCATCCGCAGTACCAGCAAATTGCGGCTTTTGATTTGGAACAGGACGTTTTGCAGCATTTTTCAACAGTTGAAAGCCCAAAAAGTGTTGAAGTTATCTCAAATCAACCCGAAATTCATGCTTTTGAAAACGTTGAAATTGTTTCAAATCAACCTGAAATTTCTGATTTTGAAATCGCTGAAATTATTTCAAAACAACCTGAAATCCCCGTTTTTGAAAATGCAGAAATGCCTTCAAATTTTCCTGAAATTCCACCAAAAAATCACGAATCAACTTGGATTCCAGTGGTCGAAGATGCCCCCGCCGCGTCGCATTTTGATTTCCAACCATCGCCGAATGGCTTGACTTCCGAACAGATTTTTGAAACGCCGGAACGCCCAATTTTTCAGGAAAAACCTGCGCCGCAGCCAGAAGATTTTGCGGCAAACGGCCCATCGGGCGAGGCAAATCTGCCCCACGTTTTTTCGGAAATGGATGAATTGATTGACGAAATCGTGGCGGAAGAAAAAGAATTTGACCACTCGGATTTTGGGGAAATCGCGTCGAAGTCGCCGGTTGAAAATTTTCAAGATTGGCCGACGGCAAAAACTTTGGAAAAATTTCAAGATGAAAATTTTCAACCTGAAATTTTGGCAGGTGCGAATTTTGAAAAAATTGAAAACCCGGAAATTGAGCAGCCACCGATTCCAGTTTATGAACCACAAGCCGTTGGTTTTCAACCTATTGAGCCGGAAATTGACCATGAAATTTGGCAAGTTGAACAGTCCAAAAAAGTTGAAATGGTGCTGGCTGACGTTGATTTTTGGAAGGAAAAAGGAGACACCGACCGGGCTTTGCGGATCCTCGATGTGGCTGCAAAAGAGTATCCGGGCGACCCAAAAATCACGAAATCATGGCTTTTGACTTTGGCAAAAACTGGTCGAACCACCGAGGCAAATTTATTTTTGGAAAAAAATCTGATTGAAAATGGCCGCCCGACTGCCGAAAATTTTGAGTTGCGGGGCGATGTGGCGAACGCCGCCAACGATTTTTTTGAGGCAAAAGACAACTGGGAAAAAGCGGCTTTTCTCGAACCGAATTTGCCGGGAATTTATTGGAAACTGGGGCAATTGACAGATGACCATTTTCGCGGCAGCAAAAAATCGGCAGCCGAATATTTGAAAATCGCCGCCGACCAAGATCCCGAAAATCCAGAAATCCATTATCGACTCGCGGCCATGCTTTTGGAACATTTGGACAAACCCAAAAAGGCGATTCGATACCTTTTGAACACGGTGTCTTTGCAAAAAAAACACCCGTCGGCGTGGTTCGATTTGGCGGAAGCGTACCGCGAAACGGGCGACCCGGAAAAATCGGAATTGTGTTATTTGCATGCCATTGAAATCAACCCGGCCATCAAAACACCGACGAACGACCGGCAATTTTTGCTCGCTTTTCAACACCGTGAAACCATCGCCGAGCCAGCCCCCGAAATGCCAAAACCCGTACTTACTATACTTACCGTACTTATCACCGGAGCAACTTCCGGCATCGGTCGGGCGACGGCAGAATTGTTTGCAAAAAACGGGCATCGCGTCATTTTGACCGGACGGCGGGAGGATCGTTTGGAAGATATAAAAACTTCATTTTCAGAAACTTATAAAAATGAAAACATTGCTTTGAACTTCGATGTCCGCGATTTTTCGGCGGTCGAAAATGCACTGAAATCGCTGCCCGAAAACTGGGAAAACATTGATTTATTGATAAATAATGCGGGTCTGGCGAAAGGTTTGGACTTCATCCACGAAGGCAATTTGGCGCACTGGGAAACGATGATTGACACCAATTTGAAAGGACTTTTGTACGTCACTCGGCTTGTTTCGCCGGCCATGGTGACACGTCGAAAAGGGCACATAATTAATGTTGGGAGCAGCGCGGGCAAGGAAGTTTATGCAAAAGGAAATGTGTACTGCGCCACAAAATTTGCGGTGGACGCGCTCAGCCGGGCGATGCGGATTGACTTGCACAACCACAATATTCGGGTCAGCCAAGTCAGTCCGGGGCACGTCGAGGAGACGGAATTTGCGCTCAACCGCTTCGATGGCGATGCCGAACGTGCCAAAATTTACAATGATTTTCAACCGCTGTTGCCTGCCGATGTGGCGGATGCGATTTATTTTATGGCGACCCGCCCGGCGCACGTCAATATTCAGGATTTGTATTTGTTCGGGACGCAGCAAGCGAATTCGACGGTGATTGACAGGTCGGGAAGATAGGATTTACGATTTTTGAATTACGATTTACGATTTCAAGGCACACCCAAAAATCGTAAATCGTGATTCAAAAATCGTAAATCGCACCTACTTTTGTAAAAAAATCAAAAGTTCAATCATGTTTTCACTTCAAAATATAGTCATCAGCAACCCGAATATTTTGGGCGGCACGCCGGTTTTCAAAGGCACGCGAGTTCCTGTAAAAATTTTGTTTCAACATTTGGAAAGGAATATTTCGCTGGAAGAATTTTTGGATGATTTCCCAACTGTTCAATTGGAACAAGCCAAAGCGGTGCTTAATTTTTTTGAAAACATACTCGTTCCCTCCAAATTAGAACAACTTTATGAAATTGCTGCTTGACGAAAATTTGCCCAAAAAACTCAAACAGGATTTTGCAAATCATGAAATTTTCACCGTTCGCGAAATGCGGTGGGACGGCATTGAAAATGGTGAATTATTAAAACTGCTGCTTGCAAATGGCTTCGACGTTTTGATAACTGGGGATAAAAACATTGCTTTTCAGCAAAATTTCAAACAATATCCAATCCCGGTTTTGATTTTGGATGCGTTTGACAACACATATTTTACATTGAGTAGGTTTGTGCCGTTGGTTGAAAAGGCGATTGAAAATGGACTGCCCAATGGGCCGACGGTATTAAGATTAGAAAATTGATTTCAAAAAAAATGCCCTGCCGAATTCACCCGGCAAGGCATTTTTTATCAAAATCTCAATTTTCAGTTCTTCTCCTCAATCAATCCAGAGACTTTGTACCCCTGCATCAAAACCGTATTATCTCCAAAATACTCCTTAAAATTCATCGAAAACGTACCAGTATTGGTATATCCGACGAGTTCTGCAATTTTATTCAACGGAGCCAACTGGCGTTCGAGCATGATTTTCGCCTTTTCCATCCGCATTTCCCGGATCAATTGGATGGCTTCCCGACCCGTCAAAACGAAGAGTTTTTTCTGAAAATGAAACTTCGTCAGTTGCATTTTTTTGCTCAATTCGTCGGGCGTAAAATCCGGTTCGTGCAAATGACTGGAAATATAGGCCATCGTTTTTTCCAAAAACGGCTCGCCCGCAGGCACGCGGTGGTCGGTAAAATAAAGGTGCAGCGTCCGCGAAAATTCGACCTGTTTTGCTTTCCGTACGCCCATCAAAAGATGGATTTGGGCGTCCAATTCTGTGTCCAAAATCGGCCGAGGAAAATACAAATCTGCGCCCGCGCCCATCGCATCGAGTTTGGCTTCGTTGCCCACTTTATTGGTCAACATCAAAACCGGGATGTGGCTGGTTCGCTGGTCAAATTTGATTTCGCGGATGACTTCGATGCCCGTTTTTCCGTTCAAAATCGCATCGCAAACAATCAAATCTGGCAACAATTCGGCGGCCATTTGCAAACCTTCGTAGGGCGTGTAAGTCGTGTGCACCTCAAATTCATCGGCCAAAAGTGTTTTCAAATACAGCGTAATTTTTCTGTTTGGTTCGATGACCAAAGCCGTTTTGAGCGGCGTCGCCCAAACTTCGCCGGGGCGGTGCGGGACAAATTCTTTCGGAACGGATTTTTCGGCGACCACCAAATTGGTTGTCGTGTTTTCCATTTTTTCAGCGACTGGCGGCACGTAATTTTGGGCAGTTTCTGTTTTCGCTTCCATTTTTCCCAAAAATCTTTCCGACCGCAAAAACTCGGCTTCTTCTTCTTTTTCGGCCAATTTTCGGCGACCATTTCGGTACATCAAAATAAAACCGAGCAAAATCAAAAACGCCAAACCGATGCCAATCGCACCCAACATTTTTGCTTTTGGTTTTTCAATTTCAATGTATTCATCGCGTTTTGCTTGCTCCAATTTTCGCAGCGCGGTCAAAGAATCAATCTGCCGACGCCAGCGAATCGTCTCCAAAGTTACTTTTCGAGAAGCCAACGAATCTTGTGCAACAGACAATTGCCGCTGCGCTGCGAGCGCTTTTTCGGGCATTTCCCATTTTTCGTAAGCCAGAATCAAGGTTTTTAACAAAATAGATTTTTGGTCAATATCCCGGTGGCGGCGGGCGGCGAGTTCGGTTTCGGCGAAAAAAGATTCGACAGATTTTTTGTCCCCATTTTCAAAATAAATCCCGGACAAAAGTGGCACGGCGGCGTGCGGCACGATGATTTTTTCGCGGCGCAAAAACCAGCGAAAATCTTCGGCCTCGAACTGGGCTCGTTCAAAATTTTGCGCGGCAACCAGTTGTTTTAACAAAGAAATTTTAGCGTCCAACGAATCTTGGACTTGCGAATTTTGAGCCGACACGCCACTGCCGAACCCCAGAAAGAGGGAAAAAAGTAAAATCAAACGCATGACAGAAAATTTGAACTTGCGTCGTCCAAAAATCGTACCGTTGGGAATTGGGTAGCATTTCATTGACTGGGAGACTTAAATGTTTTGATTAAAATTGTTTGAAAATAGTGTGTTATTTCAACGAAATTTTCGACGTTCGATATTCAAAATTTTTGAATCCAAAAGACCCTGCAATTTTACGGTTTCTAATTTGAATTGTTTGAAATTCTAACCTTTTGTCATTTTTCAAATCGAATTCAGCAAAGTCAAACCTACTTTTGCAGCCAAGTTTTGACCAATAATTGGTCATCCCTCATTGCTATAATATGTTTGAACTCAACGGAACGCTCACAAAAACGCAAAATCTGGTGCTCGGAATCGTCGGCGCGGTTTTGCTCGTGGCTTTTTGGTGGCTGCTCGCCGAAACGCTCGCCGAGGACAAATTGGACTACAAACCCATCCGCCTCGACGACCCCGCGCTGCACGGAATCAACCTCGATTCGCTTGCCCAGGCCGACAGCATCGCTTTCGCCGGGGCAAAAAAAGTGGGGAAAATTTACAAAATCCTGCCCACCCCGCTGTCCGTCGTGGCCGCTTTTCCAAAACTTTTGGCCGAGGACGATTTGGTGAAACACACCTTGCATTCTATTTGGCTCAATTTGAAAGGCTATTTTTGGGCGATTTTGATTTCACTTTTTTTGGGTTGCTGCATCGGTTTGTTTCCACTTTTTCGCGGCCTGTTTTCGCGCCCGGTCGACGCGACGCGATACCTGCCGATTTCGGCTTTGACCGGACTTTTTATGATGTGGTTCGGTCTCGGCGATGGCATGAAAGTGGCTTTTTTGGCTTTTGGGATTCTGGTTTACATGATTCCGGTGGTTGTCCAACGGATAAATGAAGTTGAAAAAGTACACATTGACACGGTTCACACGCTCGGTTCGACAAATTGGCAGACGATAAAATCGGTGTTTTTCCCGTCCGTTTTTTCAAAATTTATGGACGATTTGCGTGTGCTGACGGCCATTTCGTGGACGTATATTATCATCGCAGAAATTTTAAATAATCAGGGCGGCCTCGGTTCGCTGGTCTATTATCTTTCGCGGCGCGACAAAACAGATAAAGTGTTTGCCATCCTTTTATTGATAATTTTTATCGGCATTTTGCAAGACCGCCTTTTCGTATATTTGGACAAAAGACTTTTCCCCCACAAATATTATAAGACAAAATTAGATGGCTTGAACGAAGTTCGCTTGGGTATTTTCATCATTTTGGCGATGCTGGCGGTGGCGATTTTGTTGCCGATGTTCGTTTCGATTGCACCTTCGATGTTGTTAAATATTTCATTGGTGGTCGTCGTGGCGAGCCTTTTGTTTATGGGTTTGGGGGAAGTGAAACTGTTTAAGACGGTGGATGGTTAGGTGGTCGAAATTTATTTCGACCACGATATGGTCGAAATAAATTTCGACCTCCAATTATTGAATTTTCAATCAAAAATAAATGCAAGAAGAAAAAGAATCGCTCAATTTCCTCGAAGAAATCATCGAAAATGACCTCGCGGCAGGGAAATATGAAAAAATCACGACCCGTTTTCCGCCCGAGCCGAACGGGTATTTGCACATCGGCCATTCAAAAGCCATCATCGCCAATTTTGGTTTGGCGCAGAAATACGGTGGCTCGACCAACCTCCGGTACGACGACACGAACCCGACCGCCGAAGACCAAGAATATGTGGATTCGATTTTGGCCGACGTCCGCTGGCTCGGTTTTGAACCGGCCAATGTTTTTTACGCCTCCGATTATTTCGAGCAATTGTTTGAGTGGGCGTTGGATTTGATTCGAAAAGGCAAGGCTTACATTGATTTTTCGACCTCCGAAGAAATCGCAAAAGCAAAAGGCACGCCGACCGAACCCGGCCAACCCACCCCATTTCGTTTGTCTTCGATTGAGGAAAATCTCGACCGTTTTTATCGGATGCGCGCCGGTCAATTTGCCGACGGCACTTGCGTTTTGCGAGCAAAAATTGACCTCGCGTCACCAAATATGATCATGCGCGACCCGTATTTGTACCGAATTAAGCACGCGCACCACCACCGGACAGGCGATAAATGGTGCATTTATCCGATGTACGATTGGGCGCACGGCCAATCCGACTCGCTCGAAAAAATAACGCACTCGATTTGCACTTTGGAATTTGTGCCGCATCGCGAACTTTATGATTGGTGTATTGAAACTTTGGATATTTTTCCATCGCATCAATATGAAATGGCGCGTTTTAATTTGACGTACACAATTATGTCAAAACGCAAACTGCTTTTTTTGGTCAAGGAAAACCACGTCGCAGGTTGGGACGACCCCCGGATGCCGACGATTTCAGCGATTCGTCGGCGCGGCGTGACCCCCGAAGCACTCCGCGAATTCATCAAAAAAATAGGCATCGCCAAACGCGAAAACTTGATCGAACTTTCACTTTTGGAATTTTGCATCCGCGAAGATTTGAACAAAACCGCACTGCGACGCATGGCAGTTTTGGAACCCTTGAAAGTCGAAATCACCAATTTTGAAAGCGACAAAACCGAATGGCTCGAAACCGAAAACAACCCGGAAGACCCCGAAACCGGCCACCGGAAAATCGCTTTTTCCCGCGAAATTTTCATCGAACAAGATGATTTCATGGAAAATCCGCCCGAAAAATATTTCAGATTGTTCCCCGGCGGCATGGTTCGTTTGAAATCTGCGTTCATCATTCGTTGCGACGAGGTCGTCAAAAACGCGGACGGCAGCATCGAAAAACTGCGCTGCACCTATTTTCCAGAAAGCCGTTCGGGTCAGGACAAATCGGGTTTGAAAGTAAAAGGCGTCATTCATTTTGTAAATTCCGATGCAAAAACTGCGGAAGTCAGGCTGTACGACCGGCTGTTCAAAGTCGAAGACCCGGCTGCCGAAGAGGATTTTTTGCAAACGATTAACCCCGATTCATTGAAAATTTTGAAAAATGCGCTCGTCGAACCGGCACTTTTTGAAGCCGCGCCGGGCGATAAATTTCAGTTCACCCGCCTCGGTTATTTTTGCTGCGACCCCGATTCGACTGCCGAAAATCCGGTTTTTAATCGGACGGTCACTTTGAAAGATGCCTGGGCAAAAGAGCAGAAAAAAGGGTAAATTGATGGAACACGGATTTACAGGATTGGACACGGATTTTTTTGATTCAACATTTGAAAAAAATCCGTGTCCAATCCTACAAATCCGTGTTCCATTTTTCTCCATTTTTAAAATCAGAAATCCATGTCCAACCGCCGTTCATTCATCCGCCAAACTGCCGCGATGCTCGGCGGTCTCGCCCTCCACCAAAACGTGGCCGCCGCATTTCCTGAAATTTCAAATCAAAAAAACATCTCGCCCGACGACCCCGATTTTTGGCGGAAAATCCGGCAGGAATTTTCGGTCAATCCGAATTTGATTAATTTGAACAACGCCGGGATTTCGCCCGCGCCCCGCGCCTCGCAAGATGCACTCGACCATTTCAATCGGATGTGCAACGAAGTTCCTTCGTATTATATGTGGCGGATTTTAGACCAGCAGCGCGAGCCGCTGCGCGAGAATTTGGCAAAACTCGCGGGCGTAGAAACCGACGAAATTGCGATAAATCGCAACGCGACCGAGGCACTTAATTCCGTGATTTTTGGCCTCGATTTGAAACCCGGCGACGAGGTCGTTTTGTCAAAATACGACTACCCAAACATGATGCACGCGTGGCGACAGCGCGAAAAACGCGACGGTATCAAACTGGTTTGGGTGGATTTGGAACTGCCTTCGGAAGATGAAAAATATTTTGTCGAGGCATATTCCACCAAATTTTCCGAAAAAACGCGGGTCGTCCACCTCACCCATTTGATAAATTGGACGGGTCAGGTTTTGCCAGTCCGAAAAATCGCCGACCGCGCCCGGCAAGCAATTCCAAACATCGAAATTTTGGTGGACGGCGCACAAACTTTCGGCCACCTCGATTTCAAAATCCCGGATTTGAACTGCGATTATTTCGGAACGAGCATGCACAAATGGCTTTGCGCCCCGTTCGGAAATGGTCTGCTTTGGATGAAAAAGGAAAAAATTGCAAAAATTTGGCCGCTTTTGGGCGCGGATTTGACCTATTCTGAAAATATCCGAAAATTTGAAAACCTCGGCACGCGCAGTTTTCCGGCAGAAATGGCGACCGGTTATTCGCTCGAACTCCACAATTTGATCGGCTCGAAACGAAAAAACGAGCGGCTTTTTTACCTAAAAAATTACTGGATGGAGCGCGTGAAAGATTTACCGGGCATCAAAATTTATACGCCGACACGCCCAAAATTTAGCGGTGCGATTGGAAATTTTGGCTTCGAAGGCAAAAAAGCCAACGACCTCGTCGGCAAACTATTCAATGATTATAAAATCCACACCACCGGAATCGAGTGGGAAAAAGTGAACGGCGTTCGCGTCTCGCCGAACGTTTATACTTTGGAAAGTGAGTTGGATAAATTGGTCGGGGCGATTGAAAAGATTTCAAAAACCTGATTTTGGAGGTCGGAATTTATTCCGACCACGGTCTGGTCGGAATAAATTCAGAACGAGCATGTCGTGATTGCGAAGTCGAGGCTGACGAAGTCTCAAGAGATGTACCGCGACGGCCTGCGGGACTACGTTACCTCCCTTTATAATTCCAAGTCGGTCGAGCTTCAGC
>JANNMS010000035.1:0-8634 GCA_031398055.1 Saprospirales bacterium
TCTTTATAAAAATTAAAAAAATACTATCGTTTTATTGATTGGTGGGCTAAATTTTTTTCGCCAAATGTATGGGCTAAATAATTTTCGCCCTCCAATTATTGCGCAAAAACAAACTTGACAATATTCGCCCCCATTTGCAAAGCCTTTTGCCGTTGTTCTTCCGGGTCTTTATGCACATCGTCCCAACCGTCGCCGAGGTCGGTTTCAAAATTATAAAAACAAACCAATCGGCCATTAAAAATCAATCCAAAACCTTGTGCTGGTTTGCCATCGTGTTCATGAATTTTGGGCATTCCGTTTTTAAATTCATATTTCTGGTGATAAATCGGGTGGCTGAACGGCAGTTCCACAAAATCCAATTCCGGAAAAACTTTTTTCATCGCAGGCCGCACAAACGGATCGAGACCAAAGTCATCGTTCAAAATCAAAAAACCGCCCGCTTCCAAATACATTCGCAAATTTCTTGCTTCTAAATCGCTAAACAACATATTGCCATGTCCGGTCGCGTACACAATTGGGTTGTTAAAAATTTCCGCACTGCCCGGCTCGACAGTCGCAAATTCCAAATCGAAGTTGGTTTTTAAATTATCGTTACAGAATTTAGCGAGGTTTTTCAATGAATTTACATCATTGTACCAATCGCCGCCGCCAGCATATTTTAACAAAGCCAACTTCAAAGTCGGCGGCTGCGAAACAGTTGTAAAAGCCGCAGCCGATACAAAAATCAATAAGAATAAAAGCGTGCGTTTTATCATTTTTCTATAAATTTTTTACAAAAATTCTATCCAATTAATAAGAAACTTATGTTTCCTTATGCGTCTTTGTGGTAAAAAAAATCAAAAACCAATTTCAGTAAAAACAGGAATATGGTCACCAAAATTGGCCTTTTTCCGATGGCTGCCATAAACCTTAAATTTTGTATCCACCAAGATATAATCTATCCTTAAAAAAGGCATTGCACCGGCATAAGTTGAACCAAAACCAAAACCTTTTTCCCGAAAAGTATCCGTCAATTGTTCCGATAAAATACTATAAATGTAAGAGTTCGGCGTGTCGTTAAAATCACCGCACAAAACAACCGGATACGGGCATTTCAAAATATGCTCTTTCAGTTTTTGGGCTTGTTTTGCGCGTATTTGTGTTGCCGAACCTACTTTTCCGAGTATCCCGCCGATTTCGTCCCAAGTTTCTTCTTCTTTCAATTCGCCGTCTTCAATGACTTTTTCTGTATCTTCTGTAACATGATTGGATTCTAAATGAACATTATAAACCCTTATTTTTTTGTTATCCAATTTAATATTTACCCAAATTGTTGAGTTCCAAGTTTCACCAAAAGGAATTTCGCCACCTGCTTCCATCGGATAACGCGAATAGATTACCGTGCCTTTTTGTAAATTAAAAGTATACGGATAATTCATTTTTTCTGCCAAAGCATGATAGAAATCGCCGCGCGTTTCTTGTGTGCATAGAATATCAGGCATCCCATTTTCCAATAAAAAACCTGCATAAGTATTGATGTTTTTTTCACGAGTCTCTTTTGTTATCCGGCCTTTTTTATAGTACATCGCGCCAACATTATGTGTAGCAATGCAAATGGAATTTTCAGGCACTATATTTTTACCAAAATTAACACCCATAAGACTACTAATATAACTCCAACCTAGCATTAAAATACCCAAATGATAAAATACAAAACGGTCGCGACGCCACATCCAAAAGAACAAAAAACAGAGATTCAGGATAACCAACCACGGAAAAGCAGTGCCAAAAAACGATAGCCACGGGAATTTTTCGGGATTGATGAACGGGCATAAATAAGATAGGAACGTCAATAAAATGACGAGCGCACTCCCAATTCTGATGATATTTTTGAAAAACTCGCCCATTTTTTAGTTGTCGGAAATCCTATTTCGGTGGCAAATATATCATTCAACTTATCAACCAATAACCAATCCATCAATAACTAAAAACCAATCACGGATGCGACGCCACCCAAATTTCGCCATCCGCAAAGACTTCCTTTTTCCAAATGGGAACGCTTTTTTTCAGTTCATCAATACAAAACCGGCAGGCATCAAAAGCAGCCGCCCGGTGCGGTGTCGAAACGGCGATAACCACTGCGACGCCGCCGATTTCAAGGTTTCCCAAACGGTGGTGCATGCTGATTTTCAGGGCAGAAAATTTTTCAACCGCTTGATTTGCAATGATTTGCATCTGCCGGACGGCCATCGGCTGGTAACTTTCAAATTCCAAACGGACGACTTCGCGGCCTGCCGTTTTTCGCCGAACCGTGCCGACAAAAACAACGATTCCACCTGCCTCCGGGTCGGAAACAAAAGTTTCGCAGCAGGTCGGGTCGAGCGGCGTTTCGAGCAGTTGGATGTCGATATTTTTTTCCATGAAAATTTTTTTACCCACCGCTGACCGGGGGAATCAAGGCAATTTCATCGTCCGAAAGAATCGGCTGATCATCGGCTGCAAATTCTTGATTCACAGCGATTTGCAGATAATTGAGGTTGGAAAACGCGGGGTATTTTTTCAAAAAAAACCGCTTCAAATCCAGTGCCGACGCGCCGTCCGGCAGGTCAATTTGAACAGCATTTCCACCCGTGATTTCGCGGGCGATGCCAAAAGTTAGGACTTTCAAATTCATAAATTTTTCATCAAAATAGAAACACCAGCGTAAAAAACGACTAGCGCGGTGGCCAACCGTACCCAATTTTGTGGCATCCGAAATGCCGACCACCGACTGCCGATTTGTCCGCCGACCAAAACTGCAAAAAGCAAAGGCAAAGTCATGGCCCAATCGGGCTGCAAATTTTTTGCAAAATTCCCGGCCAGCCCGGCCAGCGAATTGACCAAAATAAAAAAAGAGGCGATCGCAGCTATTTTTTTGGGTGCGTCGAACCGCAGCAAATGTAAAATCGGCGAGAGAAAAATGCCGCCACCGATGCCAACCATGCCGGAAAGCAGCCCGGTCGCGCCGCCGATAATTGGTTGATTGGTTGATTGGTTATTGGTTATTGGTTTACTCGCGATTGGTTGATTATCAACAGGTTGTGCATTTTTTGAAAAATAATTTTGGAAAAAAATAAGCAGTCCGGCCACCGTCAAACTTGCTCCGAGCAAAATGAAAAACGTCTTTTCATTGACCAAAAAATAGCCGCCTAAAAATGCCATCGGCACGGAAGCAAGCACGAACGGCAGGGCTTTTTTGAGGTCTAAAAAGTTATTTTTCCAAAAAATCCAAGTGCCGCCGGACACGACCACGAGGTTGCAAAGCAAGGCCGTCGGGCGCATCGTTTCGGGCGAAATGCCCCACAAAGCCATGATTGCCAAATAACTCGACCCGCCGCCGAAACCTGCCGAAGCATAAATCAATGCGACCAAAAAAAAGAGCGGAACGAGTTCAGGATAATTCATTTTTTATTCAAGTTAGAAACGAAATTAGACACCAAATCTAACATCTTGTTTTTTCAAAACCTTTCTGGTCGAAAAAAATCTTCCCCACAATTTTAGATTTTGACTTTTGGAGCAAATCTTTTCCAGTTCAAAAATGGAACAGATTTCCCAATTCACAATTTCTAATTTTTAATTGAAATGAAAAATTCTTCCATTCTCCTGCTGCTTTTTTGCTTTTTTTCGATGCCCGTTTTTTCCCAAAAAAAGGAAGAAAAAGCCATCAAACTCACCATCAATAATTTTTTCAAAGGTTTGAACACCGGCGACACGGCCTTGATTCGCAGCACTTGCACGGCGACGCCCGTTTTCCAAACTTTTATGGCCGATGAAAAAGGTGAATTGAAAATCCATTCCGAAGATTTTGAGGAGTTTTTGAATTTTTTGGGAACGCCTTCAAAAATGAAATTGGAAGAAAAAATCGAGTTCGAAAACATCTCCATCGAACCACAAATGGCTTCCGTTTGGACGCCGTACACTTTTTGGTTGAACGGAAAAGTAAACCACGTCGGCACGAATTCTTTTCAATTGGTGAAAGAAAAAGGCGGCTGGCGGATTCAATATATTTTGGACACGCGGCGAAAACAGTGATTGCCAAACCTCCGCCGGCAACCGTCCGCGGTGTTTTACATTTGCAGAGAAAATTTCAATCTGCATTTATGACCAATCTGTTTTTCACCGATTCCCGTTTTTTCACCAATTTTTTGGGTAAAACATTTTGCCCGTTTTTGCTCGTCTGCCTTTCGGCAAATATTTTGTTTGCCCAAAAACTCGATCACCACGACTTGCTTTTGGTTTCAATTTCAAAAAATACGGCGGGCGGGTTTGCCATTTCCAAGCCGCAATACCTTTCAGATTTTAATAAAATTGGCTACAACAATCAGCCGAATTTTTTCAGTTCGAACGAAATTTACCTGACCACGCAATTTCAAAACGACACCAATCAAACCGAAATCGTGTCGCTCGACCTCGCCCGCCGCAGTTTTTCCCGCGTCACCCGCACCGCCGAAGCCGAGTACAGCCCCACTTTGATGCCCGGCGGCAAACGTTTTTCGTCCGTCCGGGTCGAGGCCGATAAATCGCAGCGGCTTTGGTCATTTCCGCTCGACCGCCGGGACGCTGGGCAACCCGTTTTTCCAAAAATAAAAGGCGTGGGATATCATTGTTGGTTGTCCGACACGCTGGTTGCGATGTTTATTGTTGGCGAAAATGACTTGCCGCACGAATTGGTTTTGGCCGGAACAAAAGGCCAAAAACCACTGAAAATCGCCTCGAACATCGGGCGGAGTTTGCATCGATTGGCCGACGGACGTTTGGCTTTTGTTCAAAAAGCGACCGGCACGACGTGGTTTATCAAAACTTACGACCCTCAAAAAAAATCTTACGAAATCCTTGCGACCACACCTTCGGAAAGTGAAGATTTTGCCGTGCTGCCCGACGGTACGTTTTTGATGGGGCAAAACAGCAAACTTTTTGCCCTGCCGCCCGGCCACTCGACTTGGCTTTTGATTGAAGATTTATCAAAATATCAGGTAAAAAAAATTACGCGTTTGGCCGTCGGTTCGAGTGGGCAATTGGCAATGGTGGTCAATTGATTTTTTGAGGTTTAGAAGGTTTAGCGAGGTTTAGAAGGTTTAATCGCGGAAATCATTAAACCTTCTACACCTTTGTTACATTTGGGCAGGTTCAAAACATTTCGAAAAAAGCAAATTATGCATCAAGTTGACGTTCTCCGAATCAATTTCGACCCCAACCAAATGATCATCCTGAACATCGCGATGGCGTTTTTGATGTTCAGCGTAGCGCTCGATGTGCGGATTTCGGATTTCCGAAAAGTGGTCAGTTTCCCAAAACCCATTTTCGTCGGAATGCTCGCCCAGTACCTGCTTTTCCCGATTTTCACCTTATTTATTATCTACATTTTCAAACCGCCGGTTTCGATTGCGCTCGGAATGGTTTTGGTCAGCGGCTGTCCGTCGGGCAACATCACCAATTTTTTGGTACATTTTGCACGGGCAAACGTGGCACTTTCGATCACTTTGAATGCCATCATCATTTTGGCGGCGACGATCGTCACGCCGGCAAGTTTCTTTTTTTGGTCAAAATACGTCCCCGAAAGCGAGGCCGTCCGCAAATCTTTTCAAATTGAATTTTGGCAAATGGCCAAAATCATCGTGACTTTAATCCTCGCCCCACTTGTTTTTGGGATGTTTTTAAATGCGCGGTTTGCAGATTTTACGGAAAAAATACGGACATGGGTTCAGCGGATTTCGCTGGTCATCTTTTTTGCAATCCTGATTTTTGCTTTTCTTGGCAACCTCGAAAATGTCAAAAACTATCTCGGATTTGTGTTTTTGTTGGTTTTGGTGCACAACGGGGTGGCACTTTCATCGGGTTATTTTTTAGCAAAAATGTTTCGATTGTCTGAAAATGACAGCCGCACGCTGGCTTTTGAAACGGGCGTCCACAACACTGCGCTCGGTTTGATTTTGATTTTTCAATTTTTCAACGGCCTCGGCGGGATGGCTTTGATTGCGGCCTGGTGGGGAATTTGGGATTTGGTTTCGGGGGTTTCGTTGGCCAGATTTTGGCGAGGGCGGTGAAAAGGGTTTGGTTAATTCTTTTGATTTTTACCCAAAAAACTTCAACAAATACCTTTTTACATAATCATCCACGCCATCTTCCAACGAATAAAACGGTTCGATGTAGCCCGTTCGCCGCACTTTTCGCATCGTCGCTTCCGTAAAATATTGATATTTATCGCGGATGTCTTCGGGTGTGTCGATGAAAGAAATGTTCGGTTCGCGACCCATTGCCCGAAAAGTGTTCGTCGCCAAATCCAAAAATGTCCGCGCCTTGCCCGTTCCGAGGTTGAAAATGCCATCCGTCGGCCTGTTTTCAAAAAAATGAAACAGCACGTCCACCACATCTTTCACATAAATAAAATCGCGGCTTTGCCCGCCGTCGCCAAAATCGGGGTGGTGCGAGCGGAAAAGTTTCATGCCGCCCGTCTGTTTTATTTGCCGGACGGTGTGGAAAATAACCGAGGCCATCCGGTTTTTGTGGTATTCGTTCGGACCATAAACATTGAAAAATTTGTGGCCTGACCAGTGCGGCGGCATGGATGTTTGCTGCAAAACCCACACGTCAAAATCTTGTTTTGACCAGCCATACGGATTGAGCGGCTGCAATTTTGGGATGATTTCATGATCATCTTCGTAGCCAAACTCGCCCAAACCATACGTTGCCGCGCTGCTTGCGTAGGCCAACGGAATCTGAAAACCACTGCACAACATCCAAATCGCTTTGGAATATTCCAAATTTAGGTGTTCAAAAATGGTCGTGTCCATTTCCGTCGTGTCAGTCCGTGCGCCGAGGTGAAAAATAAAATCTACGTCGGCATGGCTCACTTCGAGCCATCGGATGAATTGCCGACGATCCAATTTTCCCCGAAATTCGAGGTCGGTGAGGTTGAAATTTTTCTCGGGGTGGGCAAATTCGTCCACCAAAAGGATGTCAGAATATCCCGCCTCGTTCAGTTTTTTGACCATTCGGCTGCCGATGAAACCCGCTGCGCCAGTTACTATTATCATTTTTTTTTAAAATTAGAATTAGGGAAATTAGGAATTTAAAATGTGTTGCGCCGCCGCAAAAATCACCTGATTTCACAGGACAACCACCGCTTTTTTTCCAGAAATTCTTCTAAAATTTCCATTTGCAACAAATTTTTCAGGATTTGCAACAAAAATGGGCGCATGCCGGAAGGCCATTTACTGAATTTTGTCCCATCAAAACACGCAGCAAAACCCAACCTCAACCGATTTTTTCACTCTAAATTTTTTTTTTACAAATGAACTCAAACATTTTCGGTCGCCGCGCGACCCTGCTCACTGTTGCCATTTTTATGGCAATTTTTTCAACGGCTTTTGCCCAAACACCCATCACGCAAGTCCGTGCCAAACAATTGTTGGCCGAGGGTGACGCGGGCGTGCTCCGCAATCACCTCATTTCAAAACTCGGTGCGACTCCTGGTAAAATCGGAGATGCCGAAAAACGGATTTTGACTGTGAACGGAAAAAAGGTAAACTTGCAATTTGTCTCGCAATTGGTTTCGTACAAACGCGAACTTGTCGATCAAATCACCATCAAAATCACGGAAAATGGCATCACCAAATCCCTCGATTTTGTGCAATATGCCAACGGCGACATCGGCAAATTGGAAGGCACAGAACTGGTAACTTATTCCGGCGTCGGGACGGGAGGCAATTGCCTCGACCAATTGACTGCCGCCTGCTCCCCGTGCCGAGCCAAAATTGCAAGTTGCCTTGGCGTGTCCCGGGCTTACAAAATTTATCTATGCCTCTTGTCGAAAATAGACGGCAGTTGTTTGAACTGTGGGGTGACGGCTTACGCCATTTTGGCTTGTATCCTGCTTGACAGGATAAACTAAATTCCTGATTTTCAGGCGATTAACCAAATGAAAAAAGTGGCGCGGCTTGTTTGCTGCGCCACTTTTTTTTTGAAAAAATCATTTGATCGCGCAGGTCAACAAATGTTTCCCTTCGATAAATCCTTCCAAAACATCCCCGATTTTCACCGGCCCGACCCCCGCCGGCGTTCCGGTAAAAACCATGTCGCCCTTGTTCAAAGTGAAATATTTTGAAAGATGACAAATCAAGGTTTCAAAAGTAAAAATCAAGTCGCGCGTGTTGCCGTGCTGGACGGTCGCGCCGTTCATTTTCAATTGAAAATCAATGTGTTGCGCATCGGCGAGGTCTTCCAGCGGCACCCATTTTGAAAGCGGCGCAGACCTGTCAAAACCTTTTGCAATTTCCCACGGCTGGCCTTTTTGTTTCAATTTGTCCTGCAAATCGCGGGCAGTAAAATCAATCCCGAACGCCACCGCATCGAAATATCGTGCGGCAAATTCGGGCTGCACCGACCGACCGTTTTTGCAGATCCGCAGCACGATTTCACCTTCGTAATGCAAATCGCGGGTAAAATCTGGGTAGTAAAATGGCTTGTTGTTGACCACCAAAGCCGTCGGCGGTTTCATAAAAATGAGCGGCTCGGACGGCACGGGGTTGTTCAATTCTTTGGCGTGGTCGGCGTAATTTCGACCGATGCAGAAAATTTTCATTTTTTTAGATTTTTTATGGAACACAGATGACACAG
>JANNMS010000075.1:0-8494 GCA_031398055.1 Saprospirales bacterium
CCTCGCAACTCACCCACCCCCCTCACCCCCCCCAAAAAAAAAAAAACCACCCAAACCAGACGCACCCCCCCCCCCCCCCCCCCCCGAAAAAGGAGTGTTGGAAAATTGGATAGAACTTTTCATAAAAAAACAGTTTAATGGTAAAAAATAGAGATGAAGTTAATTTCAGAATCGAGAAATGGCTAAAAACATACCGTCGCCCCCGACAAATGCAGGTGCGGAATCGCCATGATTATTCGGTCATCTCGAAAAAGTATGCAACAGCGTGCGGAAAGTAAAAAGTGGGAAACAGGTTTTTCCGGAGAGAATGGGTCAAAAATGGAGCCGTTGGCGAACCGTTTTTTTGCCAAACTGTACTGAAAATCTAAGGTTGGGTTTTGAAAAAAGGCAAAAAAACAGGCATGTTTTTTTAAAAACCATTTCAAATTCGGAAACGAAGCCAAATTATCCCCAAAAAATCAAAACTTCGCCCCCCAAAATTGTTTCACCTCGAAATGGCAAAGAAAAAAGAGAAGAAAGGTTTTTTCGCGGAGTTTGATGCTTTGAAAAACGTCCCACGTTTTTTCAAAATGATTTGGCAAGTCAGCCCGCGGCTCACGGTTTACAATATTTTGTTGCGGCTCGTGCAGGCCGCGCTGCCGCTTTCCTTATTATATATCGGTAAAGAAATCGTGGACACGGTCATCGAGATCGCCAAAATTCACCAGCCCGGGCAGCCGTTTTCGGTCGCCACGAAATTGTGGTGGCTCGTCGGCATCGAGTTTGGTTTGGCGGTTTTGAACAGTTTGCTCAGCCGTGCCATCACTTTGACCGACAGTTTGCTGGGCGATTTGGTCAACAACGATTCGTCGGTGCGCATCATCCGGCACGCCGCGACGCTTGATCTTTTCCAATTTGAAGACGCCACTTTTTACGACAAACTCGAACGCGCCCGCACCCAGACCGCTGGCCGCACGGCTTTGATGTCGCTCGTTTTGTCGCAAATGCAGGATTTGATTACCATCCTTTTTTTGGCAGGCGGGTTGGTCGTTTTCAATCCCTGGCTGCTCCTGATTTTGGTGGTCGCGGTGCTGCCGTCGTTTTATGGCGAGACAAAATTCAACCGACATTCCTATTCTTTGACGAGCGCGTGGACACCCGAACGCCGCGAACTTGATTACCTGCGTTTTATCGGTGCGAGCAACGAAACGGCCAAAGAAATCAAAATTTTTGGCCTCGAAAATTTCATCGCCGACCGTTTCAAAAACATTTCCGACCGGTATTATTTGGCCAATCAAGACCTTGCGATTCGCCGCGCGGCATGGGGCGGTTTTTTCTCGGCACTCGGCACGGCATCGTATTATTTGGCCTACGTTTTTGTGGTCTGGCAGACGGTCGCCGGTGCAATTACCATCGGAACTTTGACTTTTTTGGCCGGTGCATTTTCTCGAATGCAAGCACTTTTACAAGGAATCGTCAGTCGTTTTTCGCGGGTCGCAGAACTTTCATTGTACTTGCAAGATTTATTCGATTTTTTAGAATTGAAACCATTTTCACAAAATCATGTCGGAAAAAAGAAATTTCCCCGACCCATCCAGGAAGGTTTTCGTTTTGAAAATGTCGGTTTTAAATATCCCGACAGCGAAAAATGGGCGCTCCGAAACGTGGATTTTACATTGAAACCAGGTGAAAAACTGGCCTTGGTTGGGGAAAATGGGGCTGGAAAAACGACTTTGGTCAAACTCCTCGCCCATCTTTACGAACCTTCGGAAGGCCGGATTTTGCTCGACGGCCTCGACCTTTGCGAATACGATCCCGAGGATTTGCGCCGCGAAATCGGCATCATTTTCCAAGATTTCGTGAAATTCATGTTCACCGCCCGCGAAAACGTGGCGATTGGAAATATCGTTGAAAAAACCAACCAGCCGCGCATCGAAAATGCCTCCGAAAAAAGTCTGGCCGATACCGTGATTGAAAATTTGCCCAAAAAATACGACCAAATGTTGGGAAAACGTTTTGCCGACGGCGTGGATTTGAGCGGTGGGCAATGGCAAAAAGTAGCACTCGCCCGTGCGTATATGCGTGAGGCTCAATTGGTTATCCTCGACGAGCCGACTGCTGCACTGGATGCGCGAGCCGAACACGAGGTGTTTGTCCGGTTTTCAGAATTGATGCGTGGAAAGGCTGCGGTGCTGATTTCGCACCGATTTTCGACGGTTCGGATGGCCGACAGAATCCTGTTTTTGGAAAATGGAAGACCGCTCGAACTCGGCAGCCACGAAGAACTTTTGGAAAAAGGTGGGAAATATGCCGAACTTTTTAGGTTGCAGGCGAAAGGTTATCTTTAAAAAATGGCCACGTTTACTAAACTTTGAAAAGTTTAGTAAACGTTTACCTATCCTAACTTTATCATTTTCAATATTTTATGAAAAAAATCATGCTTTTCGGCTTCGCCGTTTTCTTTTTAATTTCCTGCAAAAACTCCAATTTCGAGGAAGTCGAAAACCGGAACGAGGCCGGGAAAATCATCGAAAAATACACCCGCAACAAAAAGGATTTTTCAAAAGAAGGCATTTGCCAACGTTTTTCGGACGACGGAAAATTGGCGGAAGAAGCCAATTTTAAAAATGGCGTGACCGAGGGCGACCGGAAATTTTTCTTCCCGAACGGCACGGTCGAAATCATCGAACCAAACGTGGCCGGGAAAATCCATGGGAAATACAAAAAATTTGCAGAAAACGGCACGCTCGTCCTCGAACAGGATTATCAAAACGGCGTTTTGGAAGGCATTTCAAAGGCATTTTATGAAAATGGGACTTTGAAAGAGGAAGTTTCGATGAAAAACAACGAGGAAAACGGACCATTCAAAGAGTGGCACGAAAACGGGAAATTGAAAGCCGAAGGCAATTATCTGACGCCAGACGACCCTGATTTTGAGGGTGAAAAAGAGGACGGCGAACTCAAAATGTACGATGAAAATGGGGTGCTCGAACGCATTATGGATTGCAATTTGGGCGTTTGTAAAACAACATGGCAGCGTGAAAAATAAGATTTCAACAATGAAAAAACGTCGTCGAGATTTTAAAACCATGACGACGTTTTGTACACGTAAATAATTGAAGATGAAAAAGTTAAGCCTCTTTTTGGGCCTGGTTCTGTTTTTTTTGATGCCAATTTTTGGGCAGCAGGTGCAGAGCAAATCGTACCGTTTGTTGCTCAAAAATTTGCTGGGGCACACCGTCCCCGAAACTTCGGCCATCGAGTCGGCAGCGGACAGCCTGGCGACCATTTTTTTGGATGCCCGCGAAAAACGTGAGTTCGAGGTGAGCCACCTTGCCGGGGCAATTTGGGTGGGTTTTGATGATTTTGAAATCGGTCGCGTGTCCAATATGCAAAAAAACAGCCGCGTCGTAGTCTATTGTTCTATCGGTTATCGCAGCGAAAAAATCGCCGAAAAACTTATCGCCGCTGGTTTTTCCGATGTAAAAAATATGGTTGGAGGCATTTTTGAGTGGGTAAACCGAGATCTGCCCGTTTTTGATGCCGCCGGAAAAACTGAAAAAATCCATGCTTTTGACCATGTTTGGGGAATTTGGTTGAGGCGCGGTGTGAAAGTTTACCAGTAATTTTGCGAGAAAAATATCCCAAATTCACAATATCTCAATATCAAAAAAAGATGCTTCGATTTATTTTTTGCCTATTCAGCCTGATTGTTTTTTCAAAAAACAGTGCGCTTTCTGCACAGGATTTGAACCTCGCCAACCAATATTTTTCCAATGGAGAATATGAAAAAGCGGCGGAATTGTACCGACAATTGTCCGATGCCGACGACCGCAATGAGTTTTACACGACTCGCTATCTCGATTGTTTGAACTACCTCGAACAATATGATGACGCTGAAAAAATCATCAAAAAGCGGCTTAAAAAAGATCCGTCCAATGTGAATTTGTATGTGGCCTATGGCAAAATGTTCGAGCGGTTGGGCGAACCTGAAAAAGCGAAGGCGCAATATTTGAACGCGATCGAAAAAGTTGCCCCCGATTATTCGGCGGTGAGCCGCTTGGCAAGCACTTTTGTAAATTCCTCGAAGTATGATTTTGCCATCCAAACTTATGAAAAAGGCGCGAAAGTCTTGAACGACCCGACCCGTTTTGCTTATAATTTGGGCGAATTGTACCGTCGGCAGGGCGATTTCCCGAAGATGATCGAGCAATATTTGGTCAGCATGGATGCCGATCCGGGGCGGCTCGGAACGGTGCAAACGATGTTGGCGAGGTACCTGCCAGCGAGCGAATTTGAAACTTTGCAGGCGCAACTTTACACGAGAATTCAGGCAAAAGAGTCGCCCGAAATGGTAGAATTATTGGCTTGGTCGTTTGTCCAACAAAAGGATTTCAAAAGCGGTTTGCGCCAATTCAAGGCTTTGGACAAACGGCTGGGCGAAAACGGGCAACGCATTTTTCGGTTGGCTGGCGATGCCGCCGAATCGAAGGATTACGAAACCGCAATCGAGGCCTACGAATATATTTTGCAGGAAAAAGGCAAGACAAATACCTTTTATTTTGATGCAAAACGCGAGGCGATGAACTGTCGGCAGCGCAAAATCACCGAAGGATTTTCGTACACGCAGGAAGAATTGCAGATTTTGGAGGCCGAATATTTCAAGTTTTTAACTGAAAATGGGCTGGGAAAACAAACCGCGTCCATCATTTTGCAACTCGCCGACCTCGAAGCATTTTATATAAATGACCTGCCGAAAGCCATTGGTTTGCTGGATTCTTTGTACAAATCGCCGGGAATCGACCGGAATTTGAAGGCGCGGACGAAGATAAATCTGGCCGATTTTTATCTGATGTCGGGCGAAATTTGGGAATCCACACTTTTGTACTCGCAGGTTGACAAAGATTTTCGGGAAGAATTGCTGGGCCAGGAGGCGCGTTTTAAAAATGCTCGGTTGTCCTATTTTAATGGAGATTTTCAGTGGGCGCAGGCACAATTTGATGTTTTGAAAGCCTCGACCTCGAAATTGATTTCCAATGACGCGCTCGATTTGTCGGTTTTTATCATGGACAACCTCAATTTGGACACGACCGCCGATGCCATTTCTTTGTATTCGGGGGCAGAAATGCTGGTTTTTCAAAACAAGTTTGAGGAGGCGTTTTTGAAATTGGACACTTTGCAGCGCGGCTTCCCAGAACATTCCTTGCAGGACGATATTTTGTACCTCGAAGCGCAGATTTTTGAGAAAAAACGCGACTGGGACAAGGCCATCGAACGCTACCAAAAAATCGTGGAAAAATACAAAGAAGATATCCGCGCCGATAATTCGCTTTTTGCCATGGCCAAAATCAACGAAGAACGGCTGCGCAACCCCGAAAAAGCCAAAGAACTTTACGAACGGGTTTTTATGGAATATTCAGGGAGCGTTTTTGCGGTGGAGGCAAGGAAAAGGTTTCGGGTTTTGCGGGGGGATAAGTTGAATTGAAAATTTGGAAAAGGGATTCAATTTTTCCGAAGGATTGACAAAAAAATTTGGGGTGGCGAGTCTGCATTTGCGGTTAACAATCTCCAAAAAAAATCCCCAAACACAGGACTCGCCGCTGAAATTTTGTTTTGTTCTGTAATTGTCAATGGAAAAAGGAAAGAATTTCTAATCGTTTTCTAATTTGATTAAGCCGCAAAGGTTGAAAGGTGCTTTTCTCAGACCAATAACCATTGTGGTAATTTTCATTAAAATTTAAACAAAAAAGGCACGCGAAACCGCGTGCCTTTTTTGTTTAACCATTGAAAATCAGTTTCCAAAAACTAAGATCAAGTTTTCTGGTGCTTCTTTTTTGCTGCTGGAAATAAAATGTTGTTCAAAATCAATCGGTATCCCGGCGAGTTTGGATGCAAATTCAAATCGGTTGGCGGATCGCCCACGTAATGCCGGTAATCCTCCGGGTCGTGGCCGCCATAAAATGTGAAAAATCCATATCCAAAAGCATTGTGAATATATCGCGCCTCGCCAGCCGGTTTGTTGTCTCCCAAAACCAAAACGCCTGATTTGATATATTTTTTAATAAAAGCCGTGCTTTGTCCCATAAAACCTTTGACTGTGCGGGTGTGGCATTGGGTCAACATGGTTGGCACGGGATCCCATTTTGCGGAAAAATCGAACAAAGTGAAGTAATCCTGTTCCGGATTTACATTTCTTCCGAGATTGTTGTCAATCGAAGAATGTTCGTAGGTCAGTGGGTCTTTTATCAAAGTAAAATCCTTGAAAGCAAAGGTTTTTGAAAAGTCCAATTTGCTTTGTGCGTTCGGATCGGCAGGATCGCCATCGTACATTTCAGCGCAAATATCCAAACCTTCGGCAGCCAGCGCAATGTCGTAAGTATCTGTTGCAGAACACATTGCGAACATAAATCCACCACCAACCACATATTCCTGAATTTTCTTGGCGACCGCCAATTTGAGTTGGCTCACCTTCGTAAAACCATTTTGAGTCGCCAAACTTTCCATCAATCGGACGTGCTGCCGATACCAAGGTTGCCCGTTGTAACTGGCATAAAATCGGCCATATTGGCCTGTAAAATCCTCGTGATGCAAGTGCAACCAATCATATTCGTTAAGTTTTCCTTGCAAAACTTCGGTATCATAAATGATGTCGTATGGAATTTCGGCGTAGGTCAAAACCATCGTCACCGCATCGTCCCAGGGCTGAATGACTTCGCCGCGTTCATTTTTATCGGGCGAATAAACCGCGACGCGCGGTGCTTTTTCCAGTTTGATGGCATCCATATTGACCTCCGGATTGGCGATTTCGTTGCGGATTTGGGCAAATTGTGCATCGGCGATAATTTCAAATTTCACATTCCGCGTTTTGCATTCCTTTTCAAAAGTTGGGGTAAAAACAAAAGCAAAACTGCCGCCTCGATAATTCAAAAGCCACCAAGCTTCGACGCCTTGCGAAATCACCCAGTACGTGATTCCATAGGCTTTCAAATGATCGGTTTGCGAAGTTTCGTCCATCGGAATGAGCAAATAAGTTGCTCGGACTTGCGAAACTGAACAGGCTATCAAAGCCGTGATAATCAATAATTTGCGCATTTTTTTGTTGGATTTTTTAGTCAAAAAAATTTGGGGACACCGACCCAAAAACGGATTTCGGCATCCCCAAATTTTACAAACTAGGTTTATAGTTCATCGTTTATCGTTCATCGTTTTAAACGTATTTTGCCTGATTTTTCTCTAAAATCACGTCTTTCAATTCTTTCAAAAAAGCATATTGCTCCGGCAAAACCTTTTTAAATGCCTCTTTTACAGCAAAATACGCGCCTTTTTCAACATCGGGAAGCAGGTGAAGCAACTTGTTTTTTGCCTTTTCTTTTGCCACCCGGTAATCTTCATAAATCAATGCCCGCAGCGATGGAATGTCGTGCCAATCGGCTTCGATGGCCACCGCTTGCCGGGTTTCGCCCGCAGCGTTGGTAAATGGTTCCAGTTCAATGCAATTGGCCTTGCGAAGTTGCGAATGCATCGAATCATCCGCCGTGCAGGGGTTCCAATTTTCCAGTTCGTGGTCATTGCCATTCACCAAAAAAACTTCCAAACCTTTTTCGTTGACTCGGTAGATGATGACATCCACATTCGAAGAAGTTGTTGTCATTAATTCCAATTTGTTTTCAAACAGCGATTTTCCAAATCGGTTTGAATAATTACCTGAAAAATAAATATGCCACAAAGAAACAGCATCAAGCCTCAAATTCGAACCGTTTTCCTTTTTTTCATGGGTTCGGCTGGCAATTTTTCTTTTTTCTTGCCGTCGGATTCCTTGTTTTCTGGTTGCTTTCCACTTTTTTCTTCCTCTTCTTTCAACCTCAATTTTTCTTCCGGCAACAAATCGGAGTCGCCATTTTCATCCAAATATTCCGAGCCGTCGGGCGCATTTTGCATTTTGTCAAAATCTTGGGAAAGGTCGAAAAAGTGTTTGAAAAACTGGTCGGGGCTGGAAATGGAATCCATGTGTTCTGGAAAACCAAATTGAAAAAACTGTGCCCCGTCACCCGAAAAGGTGGTGTCCATTTTGAAAAAATAGGACGACGTGGAATCGCCAAATGGCGCGAAATTTTTTGGAAAAACATCGCCGCCGAGCGATTGCATCATCCGACGTTGCATTTCCATCAATTCTTTTTGAATTTTTCCGAGGTCAAATTCTTGGTTGTTTTGACCAAAAACGGGCAGCGAGAAAACTGCCGCAAACACAAAACTGACAATGATTTTGACTTTCATTTTTATCTTTTTTTTCAATTTTTTTAAATCAATTTTAAACTCAGTTGACGCACGCAAAAGTATTGAACATTTCAGAAAAAAGAATAGCGCGCCAGTTGGAAGCAGGTCAAACGCATTAAAATCCATTCCCGAAGGGAATCTATGTTTATAGCTCAGAGCAAGGGCATTTTCCTCAAATCCCGAAGGGATTTTATGTTTTCAGGCGCGAGTTTTTACATAAAATCCCTTCGGGATTTCTCGT
>JANNMS010000080.1:0-5286 GCA_031398055.1 Saprospirales bacterium
GCTTTACCTCGAGGCAAAGCTTATTTATGAAAAAGTGTTCGGCAAGGAAAGTCCTCAATTTGCAGGCAGTCTCACGAACCTGGCAAACCTGTATTCGGCAATGGGAAATTATGAAAAAGCCATTTCGTACTACCTTCAATCTTTGGAACTTTCCGAAAAAGCATCGGGGCGGGAAACCCCCGGGTTTGCAAATACGCTGAACAATTTGGGATTGAATTACACAACCATCGGAAATTTTAAAAAAGCTGAAGAAAACTACCTCGAATCACTGGCCATCCGCGAAAAAACAGTGGGAAAAAATCACCCAGACTACGCCGCGAGCCTCCACAACTTGGCACATTTGTACGATCAAATGGGCAATCCCGAAAAAGCCGAGCCACTTTACCTCGAATCGCTCGCCAGCATTGAAAAATCTTTGGGAAAATCACATCCTGACTACGCCACAAACCTGTACAACTTCGCCAACCTGTACCTGAATTTGGAAAAATATGAAAAAGCACGGCCACTTTACGATGAAGCACTCGCCATCCGGGGCAAAATTTTGGGGAAGAAAAACCTATTTTATGCCAATTGCCTCAGCGGTTTGGCGAACTTGTCAAAAGCAACTGGCGACGACGAAACTGCCCGGCGGCTCTTCACCGAATTTGCCGAAGTGAGCCAAACGGTGATTGCAAATGCCTTGCACCATCTTTCGGAACGGGAGTTAAATAGTTATTTGGCTACTTTCTCAACTGGTCAAAACCAAATTCTATCTTTTGCCGAAACATCCAAAAAAAATCTCAATTTTTCAAAAAATGGCATTGAAAAAACTTGTTTTGACAATTCCCTTTTTTACAAAGGTTTTCTGCTGGTCGCGGCTGCTCAAATTAAAAATTTGACCATTTCAAATGCCGCAGCAACCGAAAAATCCAACCTGTTGAAATCGTGCGAACGCCAACTCGCCACCCGGTACGCCCAGCCGATCGCCCAGCGCGACAGCACTAAAATTGCCAATCTCGAAGCCCAAAAAAATGAACTCGAAAAAGACCTCGCCCGGACGGTCGCAGGATACGGCGAGGCCACACGGCAGGTACGCTGGCAGGACGTGCAGGCCGTTTTGAAACCCGGCGAGGCTGCCGTCGAGTTTGTGAATTTCAGTTTTTATGAAAAAAAATTGACCGACGGTTCGAGAGCGAAGTCGAACGACAGCACGGTTTACGCAGCCCTCGTTTTGCGCCCCGGAATGGCTGCCCCGGTGTTCGTTCCGCTTTTTGAAATGCGTGAATTGACCGAGGTTTTGCAACGCCCCGGCAATGATAATTTTCAGAAAACCAACGAGTTGTACAATTTTTCGACCGCCGGAACTGGGCGAAAAACTTTGTTCGATTTGATTTGGAAACCGTTGGAAAAAGACCTCGCGGGCGTGCAAAAATTGTACGTTTCGCCGTCCGGGTTGCTGCACAAAATCAATTTGGCGGCCATCCCGATCGGCAAAAAAGAAGTGTTTTCCGACCGGCACCAATTGATTTTGGTGGGCAGCACCCGCCAACTCGTCGCCAATTTTCAATCCACAAAAAATGCCTCGAACGATGCCCATCTCGTCGGCGGGGTGCGGTATTCGATGGACAGCACGGTCATTTCGATGGCCAATTTTACGCGGTCGCGCGGCCTGCCCGATGCTGGCGAATTGACTTTTTTTGCCGATTCGACGCGGGGCGAAAAATGGAACTACCTCCCCGAAACTGCACGTGAAGTATTGGAAATCAATGGTTTATTAAAAAATTCGGGCATCGAGGCGCAACTCGACACCGGTTTTGTGGCCACCGAAGAATCGTTCCGCAGCCTCGGCGTGGACAAAATTTCACCAAAAATTATCCACGTTGCGACCCACGGTTTTTTCTTTCCCGTTTCGCCTCGACTTCGCTCGGCGACCGCGCTCAACGACCGAGCCCGGCGGCTGAGCGGAGTCGAAGCCCCGGTCGTTGAGCGAAGCCGAAACGAGCCGATTTTTAAAATTTCGGAGCATCCGATGATTCGAACCGGACTAATTTTGGCGGGGGGAAATCAAGCGTGGACAGGCAAAAAAACACCTGCAGGTTTGCAGGACGGCATTTTGACAGCCTACGAAATCAGCCAAATGAATTTGAGCGGGACAGAATTGGTCGTGCTTTCGGCATGCGAAACGGGTCTCGGCGACATCGAAGGCAACGAGGGTGTTTATGGTTTGCAACGGGCGTTCAAAATCGCTGGCGCAAAATATTTGATAGTCAGTCTTTGGAAAGTCGGCGACCGCGCAACCCGCGAATTGATGACCGAATTTTACAAAAAATGGCTCGCCGAAAAAATGGAAATCCCCGATGCTTTTCGCGCAGCGCAGGCCACGATGCGTTTAAAATATATCGGCGAACCATTTCAGTGGGCAGGTTTTGTTTTGATGGAGTGAAAAAAGTAAGGCGTATTTTGCCCCAAAAATTCATCAGCCCATGCCACGTTTCCTTTTCCTTTTCATTTTTCTTCCCACGTTTTTTTCCGTTTTTTCCCAAAAAAACCTCCCGCCTGCCATCATTTTGGCAAAAAACGCCGCCGAACCGGAGCAGCGCGCCGCCAAAATTTTACAATTTTATCTGAAAAAAATCACCGCAGCCGACGTGCCGATTTTGTCCGGCAGCCGGACGCCGAACGACCGCGCACCCATTTTTTTGGGCAAAAACGACCTTTTGGAAAAATGGGGAATCCAAGTTCCGTTGGTCATGCCAGCCGATGCTTTTTTGATAAAAAGCGGTGCGGGCAGTGCCGTGATTTTCGGCGGCGGCGAAATGGGCACGGAGTACGGCGTTTATACTTTTTTGGAAAAATTGGGCTGCCGGAAATTCACGCCACGCGACAGTTTTATTCCTGAAATAAAAGATTTTAGGCTGCCGGAAATTTTGCAAAAATTGGAAATTCCAGCATTTCCGTACCGGGAATTGCATTATCAAAATGCCTTCGATGAATCGTGGGCGAGGTGGCACAAACTCAAAACCAACCCAAAAAAAGAAGAAGAATGGGGGCTTTTTGTCCATACTTTTGAAAAGCTTTGCCCGCCCGCCGAGTATTTTGCGGAGCACCCTGAGTTTTTTTCGTGGAACGGAAAACAACGTTCCGCCGGGCAACTTTGCCTTTCGAACGACACCGTCCGACAAATTGTCATCGAAAATTTGGGCAAAAAAATCCTTGAAAATCCGCGCGCAAAATATTGGTCGGTGAGCCAAAACGACAATTTTGACTTTTGCCATTGCCCACGCTGCGCGGCTTCCGACAAAAAACATGGCAGTCCGGCAGGCACACTTTTGGAATTTGTCAATGCCGTGGCTGCAGCATTTCCTGAAAAAATCATCTCGACTTTGGCCTATCAATACACCCGCGAGGCTCCTGTTGGAATTCGCCCGGCGGCAAATGTGAGCGTTTGTTTGTGCTCGATCGAATGCAATCGAGGCTTGCCGTTGGCCGACGATCCGACGTCGGCGGGTTTTGTTCGGGACGTTGAAAATTGGTCAAAATTGACCGAAAATTTGATGATTTGGGATTACGTCGTCCAGTTTCGGGACTACCTCAGCCCGTTCCCGAACTGGCACACGTTGCAACCGAACCTGCAATTTTTTCAAAAAAACTACGCGAAAATGGTTTTCGAGCAAGGCAGCGGGCGCAGTCGCAGCGAGTTTTCGGACATGCGGGCCTATATTTTGGCAAAATTGATGTGGAATCCCTCGGCCAACATGGATTCGATTTTGACCGATTTTGGTCGCGGATTTTATGGAAAACGGCTGCAACCGATCATTTGGGATTACATCGATTCGCTGACCGTGCGGCTTTTGGAAACCGACAAAACCCTTCAAATTTATGGAACGCCGCTCGTCCCCGCGAAATCTTGGATGACCGAAAAGGATGTGAACGCCTATTTTTCCATTTTCGAACGCGGCGTGATGCTCGTCACCGACGATTCGACGCGCGAGGCCGAACAACTTTCGGAGGCGATGTTGCCGATGGTGCACACACTTTTGGAACAATTTAAAATCCGTGATTGGGGATATCCGCAGCGCGACCCCGCCCGATCCGGAAAATTCCGGTACGAATACCTGCCCGCGCACCACAATATGGTCAACGGCTGGCCGGAACTTTGCCAAAAATTCGGCTACGAAACGATGAACGAAAACAATTACACCCCCGAAAAATATGCCGAGGACATGCAAAAATATTTTGCCGAGGGGCGGGTTTGGCATTCGTTTTTATTGGTCCCGGATGGCCAGCAGATTTTGAGACAGGATTGGCCAACGGTTGGAAGTCAAACAAAAACTGAAGTCACTGGACAAAAAATTTCGGTTTCACTCGAAAACCCGCCCTCAAAAATTTATGAAAATGGAAACCCCGAAATTTTGCTGGATTCGCGGCGCGGCACGACCGATTACCGATGGAATTGGCTCGGTTTTCAGGGGAATGATTTGGTCGCGACTGTTCGGCAGCCCGATTCTTTGAAAAATGAAAATTTGCCGGAAGTCAGTTTTGTGTCTGTCCAATTTTTGCAAGACCAGGCATCGTGGGTATTTTTTCCAGAAAAAGTGATTTTGGAAATTTCGGAAGATGGCCAAAAATTTCAAAAAATCCGCGAGGAGCGCATCCAAATCGTGCCGGACGGCGAAAAAAAGGTACGAAGAATCACTGCTAAATTTTCAAGCACAAAAAAAATCCGTGCCGTGCGGTTGACTGCGGTGAACCAAAAAACTTGCCCATCTTGGCATACTTGCAATGGCAATCCGTGCTGGATTTTTGTGGATGAAATCGTTGTGGATTGAAATTTTGGTAAGTGTTTCTCGAAAACGATGTTAGAAAAAGCATAAAAACCGGGCACACCATTGACTCGTAAATAGAAGTGACCCAAATTGCACGAAAAAACAAATGACGGCCTCGGCAAACAAATCATCCAATTTGTTTTTGATTTTTTTGCCAAACGTTAAAATCAGGCACAATTTTGAAGAAAAAATGAAACACGGGTAACGTACTTCCCGTTTCTCAGATAAATGTTCGAAACCGATTTGTTCTTAATTCCTTAACTTTTAAATCTAAATCCCATGCTAATCCTTGCATTTCTCTTGCTAATTCTCCTTGCTTTCGGCGGCACGATGCTCAAAGAAGCATAATCCGGGAGAAACCGGCGGCAAAAAAAGCGGTGAAACACTAACATTTGCCCTGACCAAAGTCGCCTTTAAATTAAATCCCGTCTCGTTCAAAACGAGTCGGGATTTTTTTTGGAGGTCGGAATTTATTCCGACC
>JANNMS010000112.1:0-6527 GCA_031398055.1 Saprospirales bacterium
CAAACGCATTAAAATCCATTCCCGAAGGGAATCTATGTTTATAGAAATTGAAATGGACATGCACGAGAAATCCCGAAGGGATTTTATGTAAAAACTCGCGCCTGAACACATAAAATCCCTTCGGGATTTGAGGAAAATGCCCTTGCTCTGAGCTATAAACATAGATTCCCTTCGGGAATGGATTTTAATGCGTTTGACCTGTTTTCAGATTGACAACTGAAACGGTTAATTTATACTTTATTTGCCCCCCGAAAAAACCCGATAAAGACCATCAATAAGTTAGAAAAACCATCATGTTCCAACAAATTATCCGGCAACGAAAAGACGAGTGGCTGCAATCGCCATCCAGCACGGTCGCCGATACGATTCAATACATCCGGCAAAAAGGTTTTCTGCGCGAACCGCAAATCGAAGCCATTGAAACCTACCTTTTTTTAAAAATAGCGGGCGAAAACAAACCCCTCTGGCAACTCATCACCGAAGGTTTTTTCAACAAAAACGAAGACCTCGCAAACCTCCGAATTACCGAAACCGAACGCGAACTGCTCCGAAAAAACCCGGCGGCAAGGGCTTTGTACGAAATGCGCGCCGACTTCCCCGAACTTGGAAAACTCCTCCTCGAACGCGGCGAAAACATTGATTTCGAGGCTCTTATCAAAAACATTTTCAACGGCGTCGAATACACCGACTATCTTTTCAGCCTGCCGATGGGCGCGGGAAAGACCTTTTTGATGGCCGCTTTTATTTACCTCGATTTGTATTTTGCCCAAAATGACCCCGAAAACCCTGCGTTTGCCCATAATTTCATCGTCCTCGCACCGTCCGGTTTGAAATCGTCCATCGTGCCGAGCCTAAAAACCATCGAACAGTTCGACCCGACTTGGGTGCTGCCCGAACCGAGTGCGTCGCAACTGAAAAGGATGCTCAAATTTGAAATCCTTGACCAACCAAAAACCGCCGCAAAAAGCAACCGCGCCAAAAACCCCAACGCCCAAAAAGTCGCCGCTTTTCAACCGTTCGAGGATTTGATGGGCACCGTTTTGGTCGTCAATGCCGAAAAAGTCATTCTCGACAAAGTGGAATTGGGCAAGGACCCTATCCATTTTGAAAAAACCGACGACGAAAAAGAAAAATACGCCAACGAACTCCGCCACCTCATCGGCAAAATCCCGAACCTCTCCATTTTTATTGACGAAGTCCACCACGCCGCCACTGACGACATCAAACTCCGGCAAGTCGTCAACGGTTGGAACCGGAACGGCACCGTCACCAGCGTCCTCGGTTTCAGCGGAACGCCCTATTTGCCCACCGCCCAAAAAGTGGAAGTGATTGACGGCGTGAGCATCAAACAGACCCAAATCCCGTTCGTCGTCTATTATTTTCCCTTGCTCAAAGCCGTCGAAACGTTTTTGAAAAAACCGCTCGTCAAAGTCGAAAAAGGCGCGAACGTCCAGCCGCTCGACATCATCCGAACTGGCGTGACCGCTTTTTACGAACGTTTCGGAACGACCATTTACCGCGACGGGACGACCGCCAAACTCGCCATTTACTGTTCGAGCATCGAAAAATTGGAGGAATCCATCTTCCCGTTCCTCGTCAGCGAACTCCAAATTGACCCCGACGACATCCTCAAATACCATCAGGGAAACAAGGCACATAAAATCGGAAAAGAAAACCAATCCGAATTTTTAAACCTCGATACCACCGCTTCCCGAAAAAAAATCGTGCTTTTGGTGCAAATCGGAAAAGAAGGTTGGGACTGCCGGAGCCTCACCGGGGTCGTGCTTTCGCAAAAAGGCGATTGCCCGACCAACATGGTTTTGCAGACCGCCTGCCGCTGCCTCCGCCAAATCCATTACCCGGATGGCATCGCAACGCCCGAAAAAACAGCCCTCATTTGCCTCAACGAGGACAACGAAAAATCACTCGACAAACAACTCAAAGAAGAACAGCACATCACTTTGGCCGACCTCGGCAACGCAAAATCCAAAAACACCGACCCCGAAATGCGCCCGCGTTTCGACCGCTCCGCCCATTTGAACGTGCCGAAAATCGAGTTTTTTCAACTCAAAATCCATTTCGACGAGCACAATCTGGAATCCGAACCGCACACCGCCGAAAAACTCGCCCACCTCCAAAAAACCGAACACCGCGCCGTCCAAATCGAAGACCGCGAACTCCAAAACGGCGCGAACAAAACCCGCCGTTTCCGCGACCACGAATCCGGCGAGCGGGCGCAGTTCGATTATTGGCTCCTCCAAATCGTCAAGGAAAGTTTTGGCGGCATCGAACTCGGCGATTTGCGGGCGCACGGGCCGTTTTTGAAAACCATTTTTGAAAAAATAACTTTCCCCGAAAATGGTCAACGCCATTTCAACGAACGTTTTCCGCTCGCCGCCATCCATTCGACCATCCGAAAGGCATTTCGCCTGCGCCGCGAGGTGCGCACCCGCGAGGAAATCATCCGCCGCGAGGTCGAACTTTTGATCGTCCAAAACCTCAAACCTGTCGCGGTCTCCGATTTCCTCGTCCCGAACATCGCAGAAATCCAAAACATCACGACCGCCGACGGCCTAAAACTTTCCGTGGCCGATATTTTAAAAACAAAAAACGATGCCCTCGAAACCGCCCGGCAAATGCTCATCGCGCAAGGTTTGGGCGACTTGGCGAACAACATGACCGTGCCGCCGCCCACGTTTTGGGAACAAAAAAAAGACCGCACTTTTCACTTTTTGCCCTACCGTTTTGACAGCCGCCTCGAAAAAACATTTTTGGAAAATGCACTCCAAGACGCTGATTTTCAACAACTTGATCTGGAAATCTATTTCAACGGCGAGGACAACCTCTCCGAGTTTTCCATTGATTGCTACCGAAAACTCGGCGAAAACCGCTGGCGCAGGATTGGAAAATATTTCCCCGATTTTTTGATGATTCAGCGTTCTCCCTCCCATTTTGGGGAGGGTCGGGGTGGGGTTCGGGCGGGTGAAATCCACAAAATCCTCGTCATCGAAACAAAAGGTGAAGGCTTTGCCCGGAATTTTGAGGAGAAAAAACTGTTTGTCGAAACCGAGTTTTTGAAAAACAACAACGACAAATTTGGATACCGACGCTTTGATTTCCTCTATTTGCAGGACGACGACCCCAAAATTTTGCAAAATTTGAACTCAAAAATCAAGTCCTTTTTTCAATGAAAAACGAACCAAGCACTTCCATGCCGCTTCTCGAAAAAATAGCGGAGTTGATTTTGTCCACCCGGCAAAAAGTGGCCGCCGCCGTCAATTTCACGATGGTGCACACCTATTTTGAAATCGGAAGGATGATTGTCGAGGACGAACAACAGGGCAAACAAAAAGCCGAATATGGAAAACGGGTTTTGAAAAACCTGTCCGTCGAATTGACCCAAAGGTTTGGGCGCGGGTTTTCTGTGGACAACCTTGAAAATATGCGGCAGTTTTTCCTCGCCTTTTCAATTTCCGAGACACTGTCTCGGAAATTTACCCTCAGTTGGTCCCACTATTTGGTGTTGCAAAAAATCGAAAACCCAGCCGAACGCAGTTTTTACGAAATCGAATCCGCCGCCAACCAATGGAGCCTCCGCGAACTCAAACGACAATACGATTCGAGCCTGTACGAACGCCTCGCGTTGAGCCGAAACAAAGAGGAAGTGATGAAATTGGCGACCCAGGGCCAGCGCGTCGAAAACCCCGCCGACATCCTCAAAAACCCGTTCACCCTCGAATTTTTGGGGCTGGATGAAAAATCCGGGTATTCCGAGTCGGATTTGGAGGCCAGCATCCTTTCAAAAATCCAGCAATTCCTGTTGGAACTCGGCAAAGGCTTCGCCTTTATCGGCCGGCAAGTGCGGTTCACTTTTGACGAGGAGCATTTCAAGGTTGACCTCGTTTTTTACAACCGTTTGTTGCGCTGTTTTGTGCTCGTTGACCTGAAATTGGGCAAACTCACCCACGGCGACCTCGGCCAAATGCTGATGTACGTCAACCATTACGACCGGAACGTAAAAGCCCATTTTGAGGAGCCGACCATCGGCATCTTGCTTTGCAGAAAGCGAAACCAAGCCCTCGTCGAACTCACCCTGCCCGAAAACGCCAACATCCATGCGGCAGAATACCGCCTTTATTTGCCGGACAAAATGTTGCTGCAAGAAAAACTGACCCAATGGCTGGCCGAATTTGACGCAGCCTGACCGCCAAACCCAATTCATCATTCATCGCTCATCATTCAAGAAATGCCTGCAAGTTTCGTCCCTTTTTTCCCAGACAACATCGAAGGACAAGCCCTCCTCGACAATTTCGTCCGTTCCCGCCGCATCCTCAAATACCGCGACAACGACAAAATCACCTCCCGAATCCTCCGGGGGATGCCGCTTTACGAAACCGAAATTTTGGAAAAAGTGGGAAGCCCTGCCGAAAACCCAAACCTGTTTTTGCGCGGCGACTGCGTCTCGGCCTGCGCTTTTTTGAAGGACCGGGGCATCAAAATTGACCTCGTTTACATCGACCCGCCCTTTGCCTCCGGCGCGGACTATGCCAAAAAGGTCTATTTCCGCAAAAACCCAAAAATCGCCGCAGCCATCGCCGCAGCCGAAGAAAACCCCATCTCCTTTGGAGAGGGGGCAGGGGGTGAGGTCGCCCTCGACGAACTCAAAGCATTCGAGGAAAAAATGTACGGCGACATCTGGAACAAGGAAGACTACCTCACTTGGATGCACGAAAATCTGATGGCAATCAAGTCCGTCATGTCGGAGACGGCTTCGATTTATGTGCATTTGGATTGGCATATTGGGCATTATGTCAAGATTTTGATGGATGAAGTGTTTGGGGAGGATAGGTTTTTGAATGAAATTATTTGGCAGCGGACAGATCCACACAACGACGCAAAAAACAAGTTTGGAAATATTCACGACGTGATTTTTTGGTATTCAAAAAATGAAGAAATCATTTATAATTTTGAAAATACAAGGGTTAATTTATCTGAATCGGCAGAGAAAGAATACTCATTATTAGAATTGGAAAGTGGTGAAATTGTAAATTATTCGGGCAACGAGAATTTAGTTGGAAGAAGGTTTAAGTTGGATGATGCAACTTGGAAAGGCAATGCCAATCGTTTTGAATGGAGGGGTGCAGTGCCTTCCCACAATCGTGTTTGGCGATTTCCTTCTCCGGAAGCAATGGATAAAGCAGTTGAGGAAGGGATTCTGTATTTGAGAAATCCCGAAAAAGGTGCGGCGCGGAGCATGAAAAGTTATCTGGATGAAAACAAAGGCATTTTGCTCCAAAGCATTTGGACAGATGCCGGACGAATGAAAGGAGGTTCTGAATATTCCACCCAAAAACCCGAGCCACTCCTCGACCGCATCCTCTCCGCGAGCAGCGACGCGGGCATGGTCGTCGCCGATTTTTTCGGCGGCAGCGGCGTGACGGCAGCCGTCGCCGCGCGGCTCGGCAGGCGTTTTGTCCATGCCGACGTGGGCATCAACAGCATCCAAACCGCCCGCGACCGGCTGAAAACACAGGGCGCGGCCTTCGAGGTTTTGGAAATCAAGGACGGCGTGACCCTCTACCGCAACCCCGTGCAAACGATGCAAAACCTGCACCGCTTCATCGACGGGCTGCGCAACGACGACCCGCTGCCCGCTTTCTGGGAAGGCAGCATCCACGACCCAAAACAGGGAAAAATGCCCGTCTACTTGCCCAACCTCCTCGACCACACCACCAAAGTGCTCGACGTGGCGTGGATGTCGCGCATCATCAACGAGGCCATCCCCGCCCTCGGCGACGAGGTGAAAAAGGTCATCGTTTATTTTGTGGACATCGAGGACGAGGCGGCTTTGACACGGTACATCGCCGAGCAAAACCAGACGCTCGTGGCCATCGAACTGCGCGATTTGAAACCCGTTTTGGAACAGGCCATCCAGCCCGACGTGGTCGAATTTTCCATAAAAACCACCGAAACGGGCGGTTTTTTGATTGAAATTGAAAAATTCCTGTCCGACCGATTGAAAACGAGCATCGAAAACTACAACCTCACGAGGCAGCGCAACCTCCTCCAAAAAGCGCGGCGAAACGGAGAAACCGAGGAAAACGGCGGAACAGAAAACGGGGAACCGGTCGGGAAAAACGGAAAATTCATCCCGCTCGAAATCAGCGAAAACGGCCTCGAATTGATAGAAATGGTGGCCGTGGACTGCCAAAACGCGACGGGCGACTGGCACAGCGACGCGGAAATCAAAATGGACAAAAACAGTTTCGTGGTGCGCGACGGGAAAAAGACGAAGGAATTTTGGGACGGCACGATTGGCTGCGCCAAAAAACCGCTGCGGCTGAAATTGCGGAACATCGCCGGGGACGAGACGGTGGTCAAATTGACCGATTGGGAGGTTAAGTAAAGCCAGGTCAAACGCATTAAAATTTCAAAAACCCGTAGGGTTGGCATTTTAGTAGAAAACAAGGTTAATCAAGCAGGGAAATGCCGTAGGCATGGCATTTTATCCGTGAATGTTGCTGCCA
>JANNMS010000139.1:0-45439 GCA_031398055.1 Saprospirales bacterium
CAAACACAGATTTTGCACAAAAAAATCTTGCAAAATCTGTGTTTGAAAATCCGTGTCATCTGTGTCCCATTTTTTTAAGGATTGACTTTCGCTTTTTTCTCCATTTCCGCCCGTGACTTGAAAATTTCTTCCTGCGTCCGGTACGGCACGGTGGCCAACATTTTCATCATTTCGTCGCGCGAAGTTTTGAATTTTTCAAAATCTGTGCCTTCCATTTTTTTGGCCGACGGCAAATTGAGCCGAGTGTGGTCAACCTGATTTCCATTTTTCCAAAAACGAAAACAGACGTGCGGCCCCGTCGCCAAACCTGTCGAACCGACGTAGCCAATCGTTTGACCTTGCCCGACGCGCGCGCCGGGGCGGATGCCTTTTGCAAAACCTTGCATGTGCAAATATTGACTTTCGTAGGTTCCGTCGTGGCGAAGTTTTACAAAATTGCCATTTCCGCCGCGCCGGGTCGCTTCCTCGACGACGCCGTCTGCGACGGCCAAAATCGGTGTACCGTACGGTGCGGCGTAATCCGTTCCAAAATGTGGGCGGCTGTACCGCAAAATCGGGTGGAAACGGTTCATGCTGAACCGAGAAGAAATGCGGCTGAATTTGACGGGCGATTTCAAAAACGCCTTTTTTGCTGGGACGCCATCGAAATCAAAATATTTGCAGGACTCCGTTGGTTTTTCAAAACGAAACGCAAAGGCTTCTTTTTGGTCGCGTTCGTAGGCTGCGGCGATGATTTTTCCGGTGCCGACTTCTTTTCCCTCGACAAAATGTTTTTCGTAAACGACTTTGAAACGGTCGCCCACTTTTTGGTGGTAAAAATCAACGGAAGTTGAAAGTGCGTCAATCATGCCGTCGGCGAGTTCGTCGTTCAGGCCGTTGTCGGTGAGGGCTTGCCAAAAATTGGTTTCCAAAACGCCTGCTGCCGTCGCAATTTCGGTTTTCACTTCCCGTTCGACCACTTCGACACATGGATTTTCATCCAAATGAAAAACCACAAAACGGTACGGCGAAGGCTCGTAAATCAAATAAGAGGGCGGTTGACCGGGCATATTTGACAAAAAAGTGTATTTTTTGCCGATGCGCATCGAAGTGATGTCGAAAATCCCTTTTGCCGATTCGACCAATTTGTGGACGATTGGGTAGGCCACGCCGTTTTCGGTCAAAATTTTTCCGAGGATATCGCCGCGCTGAAATTCATTTTCAAAAACATGAAAATCGTCCAGAACAAAACCGCAGTGGATTTTCAGCGGTGCGGTGGCGGCCAAAACTGCCGATTTTGGAAAGAAAAAACCCGCTTTTTTGAAATCAAATTCTTGGCTCAAAAAGGTTGCAGCGATGCCGAGTCCGATGGCGAGCAGGTTCGAAATTTTTAAGTTTTTTATGTTTTCGATATTTTTGGAGAGAAGTTGGCTGCCGTTTAATCCAGATTTTAGGTCGTCTAAGTTCACTTTGACTTGTTTAAAATTAGATAATTTGAATTGGGCAATTTAGAAATTTTGCTGTTGAAAAGTTGCGGAGTTTTCATGTTTTTCAATAAAAAATAGGCGACAACTTTTTAATCTCAATATTTCAATTGACCAATGTCAATTCCGTGTTGAGGCAAAAGTATAAATTCGTTTCTGGTTTTGCGAAGGCTTGTTGTAAATTTAACCAAAAGAAGTTTTCCACAAACTTATTCACGTGGGTACTAAATCTTGGGGAAAAATGTGGAAATCCAAAATTATTGCGGGATAAATTCTTTGTTTTTCTTCGCTGGCGAAACCGGAACCGGGTCTGCCGGGCGCACTTTTTCAGAAGCGTTTTCGCCGCGCCGGCGGAGTTCGTCGTCGGTGATATTTTCCCCGATTTCTTTAAAACGGACTTGCAATTTGTATTTTTTGTTCATCGAATGCACGACGCCGCCGAGCATGGTTTGCATCACGGTATCGGCGCGTGCTTTTGCTTTTTCCAAAATTCGGTCATTTTCAATGGCGTCGGAACGAAATTCTTTGCGCAGCGACTGGAATTGGGCGTTCATTTCTTTTCCGTCAATTCCGGCGAGCCAACCGACATCCAATTTGTCCACTTTCGGATAAACTTCGTGGGAAAGTATGGTCGGCTGCGGCAACGTGACGAAAACGATGCCTTTTGTTGGGTTAAAAGTCACGTCAAAATAATTCTGCAAATCAAACCCAGCCTTGACCACCGAAATCGCCTGCACTTCGATATCGGTCGTCGAAAGATTTATCCCAAAAACATCGTAGGTCAATTGTTTGCTCAGGCCTTTTCGGCTGCGGATTTCGTAGGTTGCGAGTTGCATGATGCCCTGCTGCACTTTGTCTTTTAAAAGTCCCCGCGAGGCGGAAAAATCCAAAATCGCCGCCCGTTTTTGGAGCCGCGCGACCATCGGTTGCAGGCCTTCTTTGATGGCGAGGCCGCAGGGCGTTTCGATGTTTTTGCCTTTGGCCATCAGTTTTCCGTTATCGGTTTTTATCAAAGTTGCGAGGATTTGGGTGACGAAAAAGCAGGTGTATTTTCCCGCAACTTCGTTAAAAACTTCGACGGCTTGGTTGGTGTTGTCGTTGTACCAAGTGTCGTAAAGCGTTGTGGTTGAATCTTTTAGAGCCACGAAATCATTGAAATACATGTTTTTCAAATACTCGTGGTGCTTGTCGTATTCCGGTTGGAGTTTGCGTTTGATGCTGTCGGCCAAGTCCATCCGATTGGCCACGTGGTACATCAACGAGAGGTTGAAATTGTAGACCAATTCGTCAAATTCCTTTCGGTACCGTTCCGGGTTTGCCAAAATGGCGAGGGTGTTTTCCTCGTCCAAATTGGGCTGAAAATCGGACGGAATGTAGGTTACGTCCACCGGTTTTGCCGATTGCAAAATGTTGGACAGCGGGCCGCTTCCGAAAAAAGTTTTGTAAATCAAAAAGATGGCCAAGCAAAACAAGACCAAAACTATCAGTGATTTGCCGAGTCCGCCGGACGGTTTTTCGTGGTTGTGGGGTGTGATGGGTTGTGCCATTTTTTTTAACTATAAACTTTGAACGATGAATGTTGAACTATAAACTATGAACGATGAACTATGAACGCGCAAATGTCTGAAATTCACCACGTTATCGGGATTACTTTTGATGCTTAATTATTAAGATTGGTTATTTCAATTATGAAAAATCTGCGGATTCCTGCCCCGGTTGCCATTTTTTTTGTGAGTTTGATTTTCAATTTCTTGTTGTTTTTTGTGCAAGGCATAAAAATGGGCGGGGATTCGAGCCGATACATTTCTGGTGCGGAAAACTTGCTTGCGGGTATTGAATTGAATGGAAAACAGACCCCGTATTTTGGGTTTATTTTGGTTGTTGCGTTTTTTAAAACAATCCATTTGGGTGCAAATGGTCTTGTTCTTTTTCAAATAATTATAGCTTCGCTGGCTGCCGTTTTTCTATTTAAAATAGGAAGTGTAATTGGCAATAAATCAGTGGGCATTTTATCTGCGGCTTATTTCAATTTTAATATTGATATCGCCAATTGGCATTTATATGTTTTAACCGATTCTTTGTACACTTCGTTTGTTGTTTTTTCAGTTTGGGGAATCTGGAAATTTCACAAAAACATCAACACTTTTTATAGACTTGTTATCATTTCTGTTATCGTTTTAACGATTTTACTTCGACCGAATGGCTGGTCTTTTGTGTTGGTTTTTGCTTATTTATTGATTTATCAATTGGATAGTTTTCGAAAAAAATTAGCGGCAATTTCAATTGTTTTTAGCCTGTTTATCGCTGCTTTGTTTATTTTAAAACCAATGCAAGATGGATTACAACACGTTGATATTTTGACAAATATCAAAAAGGGAACAACGATTTGGGGACACGATAAAACAAACCTGAAAATGCCACAAGATTCGAGCAATGAAAACGGAATTTTGGCCGCAAAAAACTACATTTTCAAACACCCAATCGCTTGCGCAAAACTTTTCACGGCTCGAATTTTGGTGGAATTGGTTCATCTGCGGCCTTATTTTTCAAAGTTTCACAATGGTTTTGTGGCAGTTTTTATCGTTTTGCTGTATCCTTTTGCGGTTTTGGGATTTTTTCGGCTTCGGAAAAATTTGCTGGTTCAATTGATGCTTGCCGTCGTTTTACTTCAAATGGCCATCATCGGTTTGACTTACGATGATTGGGACGGTCGGTTTTTGATTTACATTTTGCCGTTGATTTCGACGGTTGCGATTGCGGAAATTTTTCATTTGAAAAAGGAATTTTTCAGCTCGTCCAAGCCACACGCCTAAATCCTCCATCCAAATTTTTATCTTTGCGGCATTATGCTAAGTTTGAATAATGTTTACATCCAGTACGGCAATCGGATCCTACTCAATTACGTCAATTTTACGTTGAAACCCGGCGAACGCGTCGGTTTGGTGGGTCGAAATGGTGCCGGAAAATCCACGCTGTTAAAAATTATCGCGCGAGAAATGTCGCCGCAAGAAGGCGATGTCGTCGTGCCGTCGCATTTTACGATCGGTTATTTGCACCAAGATATGTTGATGCCAAAGGGCAAAACGGTGATTGACGAGACGATGACCGCGTTCAACGAGGTTTTGGAACTCGAAAAACGCCTCCACGACATCGGCGTTGAACTCGGCGAGCGCGAAGATTACGACTCGGAAGCCTACCACAATTTGATTGAAGAAATGTCGGACATCACCGAACATCTCCATCATTTGGGCTCAAATACGTCCGAGGCGGATGCCGAAAAAGTGCTCGGCGGCCTCGGTTTCAAGCCCACGGACATGACCCGGCTGACCGATGAATTTTCCGGCGGCTGGCAAATGCGGATTGAATTGGCGAAAATGCTGCTCCGAAACCCCGATATTTTGCTGCTTGACGAACCGACGAACCACTTGGACATCGAGTCCATTTTGTGGCTCGAAGATTTTTTGATGAAATATTCGGGCATGGCGATTTTGATTTCGCACGACCGGCGTTTTTTGGACAACACCACGAACCGGACGGCGGAAATCGTGCTTGGAAAAATCCATGATTACAAAGCGGCCTACACAAAATATGTCGAATTGAGCACCGAACGCCGCGAAATCGCCCAAAATGCCTACGACAATCAGCAACGCACCATCGTCGACAAAGAGCGCACGATTGCACGGTTTATGGCCAAGGCCACGAAGACCAAAATGGCGCAATCGATGCAAAAACAATTGGACAAATTGGAGCGCATCGAAATCGACGACACCGACACGTCGACGATGCTGATTCGTTTCCCGCCCGTGCCCCGGAGCGGCGAGGTGGTGGCGACAGCCGAACATTTGACAAAAAATTACGGCAAAATTAAGGTTATCGAAAAGGCCGATTTTCAGTTGTTGCGCGGCGACCGCGTGGCTTTTGTTGGGCAAAATGGGCAAGGGAAAACAACGCTGGCCAAAATTTTAATCGGTGCAGAAACGGCGACTTCCGGTTCGGCAGCCCTCGGTTACAATGTTTCGATTGGATATTATGCCCAAAATCAAGCGGAAAACCTCGACCCAAAACTCACCTTGCTCGAAACGATGGAAAACCATTCGACCCCCGAAATGCGCGCCAAATTGCGCGGAATTTTGGGCGGCTTCCTTTTTTCGGGGCAGGACGTGGACAAAAAAGTGATGGCACTTTCCGGCGGCGAGCGGGCGCGTTTGGCCTTGGCCTGCATGCTTTTGAAACCGATCAATTTTTTGGTGCTCGACGAACCGACCAACCACTTGGACATTTTGTCGAAAGAAGTTTTGAAACAGGCGATTTTGGATTTCGAAGGGACACTTTTGATAGTGAGCCACGACCGTGAGTTTTTGTCAGATTTGACGACGCGCACCATCGAATTCCGCGACCACAAATTGACCGAATACCTCGGCGATGTCAATTATTTTTTGGATAAAAGAAAGGCACGCGACATGCGCGAAGTAGAGATGCGGACGGCACAAAAAGTTGAAAATCAGAAAGTTGCGGCGGTTAACAACTTCTCAACCGAGGAAAAAAAAGCAGCGCACCGCATCGTGCAGCGCACCGAAAAACGCATCGCCGAACTGGAAAACGAGCAGAAAAATATCGAGAAAAAAATGGCCGACCCGAATTTTTACACCTCGCCCGATTCGCAAAAATGGCTGAAAAAATACGATGACGTGAAATTGGAATTGGGGAAAGTCATGGAAGAATGGGAAGCGGCGGCGGAGATGGTTTGATTTTGGGATGTTTTGATATTGAGATATTTTTTTAAAATAAAAAGGGGCAATTCCAGAATTTGGAATTGCCCCTTTTTCATTTTTTCTCAAAAAATTTTGTGCCCGGGACGGGACTTGAACCCGTACAACCATTATAGTTACAGGATTTTAAGTCCTGCGTGTCTACCATTTCACCACCCGGGCATCAAAGAACATTTTAGAGGGGGCAAATGTAAACGTCTCCTTTTTGGTTCGATTAGCGAGATGAATATTTTTTTAAAAACTTCAATTCTAATTTTGAAAAATCACGGCCTCACCAAAATCCCATTCACCAATTCCCGAAAATACTCCGCCGCCTCAATTGCTTCTAAAACATCAGATTTAGTCGGGTCTGCAAATGGATTTGGATATCGAATTTGAACTGCATAGTTCTTGATAATCAATGCTTTATCATAAGTTTCCAAATCAATTTTTGCAGAAAATGGGACGAGTAAATCCAGCAAAATCTCCAAGTCGTGCGTCTTCTTGACTTCCTGACCAAAATGTAATTGGAGTGCTTTCAAATATTTTTCGGCGGCCTGTTGGCAATGATAACAAAGCAAATCGGGAACATTTCCCGCTGCCGAAAGTCCAATTTTAACCAAAGTCAAATCGCGGTCGCCTTTTTCAATCCAAGAAAATGGGTCATTTGGATTCATGCCTGATAAAGTGTTTTGCCCGTGCTAAAAATTTCATGGATAAATGAAATCGGATTTTTCCCATATTTTTCAATTTCCTCGGGCGTGTAAACCAAAATATCCATCGGAATCAGCCACCGACGCCCGCCCGCCCGGAGTGCTTTTTGAAATTCAATTGGGCGTTTGAAACCCGGCAAATCTGTTTTTTTGATAATCACCAAATCCACATCGCTATTTTCGTTGGCCGTGCCTTTGGCATACGAACCAAACAAAACGATTTTTTCCGGATGACAATTTGTCACCAGAATTTTTACGATGTCGTTGAGTTGTGCGGTGGTGAGCATGATTTTTTTTCTTGCAAAATTAGTTTCTGAAATGTTTTTTTGTTAAAAAAAATGGCCTCGCCTAATGCAAAGGCCATTTTGCCAACTGAAAATTTGTCATCACTTCAAAATCACCAATTTCTCAAAATCACTCTCCGCCGTCGTCTGCCCCCCCATCAAATCCGTCCCCCGGACTTTTACGCGATATAAATAAACACCTTTCGCCAATTGGTCGCCGTAATCATCTTTTCCATCCCAATTGATGTCGGCCACGCGATAACCTTCGGCTGCCGCATTTTGGATAATCGTTTTCACCAACCGCCCGGCGACGGTGAAAATGCTGATTTGCACATCCAAATTTTGCCCGGAAAGGTTGTGTTCAAACATAAAATTGGTGTTCGTCGTGAACGGATTCGGGTAGTTCAGGACGTGTTCGAGCGCGGCTTTTCCATCTTCGGCCACCACAAATTCGGTGTAGCCTTCGCCAGAATTATTGGCAATGTCCCAACCTTTCACCCGCAGCGTGTGCCGTCCGACGGCGATATTTTTCAACGGATAAAGTGCTCGGCCTTTCCTAAAATTGTCCTGGTCGCTTTCGTAAAAATCATTTAAAACAATACTCTCCTGCACATTTCCATCCAAAACCGCCACCAAATCGTGGCCGAGACTGCTCCCGGTGACGTTCATGCCAAAATCATCGGAACATTTTACCAAAATTTTTGGGCTGTTGTCCGTGATCCCGCCGAGCGCGAAAACGTCCGTGTTCATAAAAACTTGAACCAGCGGCGGGTTGTCATCCTTGATTTCATTGGAATTTCCGCCGACGATAAAATTGGTTTCCGCGCCAGCAGCATCGAGCGGCGAACCATTTTCAGCATAATAACTGATTTTTCCGTTACCAAAAGCATAGTTGATGTCTTTCGGCACAACAAATTCGATGGTAAAATTCCCGTTCGTCACCGTCGCTTTTCCCCGAAAAAGGGTGTTCCGGCGAACCAAAAACGTGCGGACGATGCTCGATTGGTCTTGACCCAACGTGCTGATTGTCTGTTCTTTATCAAAAACGGTCATGAAAATTTTCCCTGAAAAACCTGTCAAAACTTGGTTGAAAGTGTCCTGCACCACGCCCTCGATTTTGACGGTTTGCAAGGCTTTCAAAGTATCGGGCGTGCCGCTTCCGACTTGCTTTCCGTTGATTTTTGTAGTTGCCACGCGATATTCCGGCAAGGCCAACGACATCGCCGGGTCGCCGAGCAGGGTAAAACGCCGCGCATTGTCCTCGTTTCCGCCCGACAAAAAGTTTTTTCCGTCTTTCAAAATATCGCCGACGGTCCGGTACGCACCGTTCTTTTTTTCAAAAATGACTTTTTGAATCGCGTCGGTCAACTTATTATTTCCATCAATATAAACCGGGCGGACGGTCGTGAACAAACCGACCGCGCCGGACTTGAATTTCATCAAAGATTGCTCGCCGCCGGACAACGTGAACGGGTCGTCGTAGCCGCCAAACGTGCAGGTCGCGGTAATAATAAAGGTGTATTTGTCCAAATTTTCCCAGCCCGCGATGTCCGAATTGTCGATGACGCGCTCCTGCGCCCAGCCGCGCGGGCCGCCGTGCCCGATGTATTGCGTGATCAACGCGCCTTTAAAAATGTTGGCATTTATCGCCGATTTGGCATCCGGGAAACGCTGCCCGGCGGAAGTTGCGACCTGTTGGTAGGCATCAAAATAGATTTTTTCGGGGTTGAAAAACGCCTCCGTTTTCTGGGCATCGGTCGCCAATTTGTCGGCCTGATTGATGTGCGCGTTGTTGTCCTCGTCGTCGGCGAGGTACAAAAGCCGCAAATGCCAGTCGCCCAAAGTTTTCGGCGAGTTGTCGTAATCAATAATTTTATCAACAATTGCATCGGCGGCTTCTTTCGTTTGGCTCGGAATCCGGCCAACGGCGATGTCCAAAGCTCCGTTCAAATCACCACTTTCGCCATCGGAAAGCAGGCCAAAAAAGTCGTCCGACGGATGCGCCGTGATTGGGCTGAACGATTCCGCCGTCTCAAAAACAGGGATAAAATCCAAATTTTCCTCGCTCGCCGTGTTGTTTTTTGGGTCAAAACTGCCGTCGCCAAAAAGCAAAAGGTAGTCAAATTTGGGGTTGCGCTCGACCAGCATTTTGGCAAAATCACGAATCGCCGACGGGTCTTTTCGACCGCTCGAAAATTCATTAAAAAGTTGTCCGATTTCCACTTTTGCCGCATCCATTTTTGAATAACTGCGCCGATGCTCGACCAGTTTTTGCGCCGCCGCCTCAAAATCTGGGTGATAAACCACGACAAAATGCAAACCATCGAGCGCGTGAATGTTTTGGTTTTCAATTTTCCCGACCACTTTTTCAGGTTTTGGCAAAGCATCTTTTTCGCGGAAAGCCACAAAATTCCGCAGCACGTTTTTGGTCGTCAAATTGAAACTCGCCGTCGAGCCAGATTTTTCAAAAACCTGCCGACGGGCAGTTTGTGGCTCGGTCAAATCCCAAATTTTCACGTTGTCGTCAATCCCAGCGACTTGAAAATTGGTCACGTCGTTTGCCAAAGTTTCGAGGTCGCGGAATTCGAGTTGCACGCCCGACATCGAAAGTTGCCGCCGGACATTGATTTCGATGTAATCCAACCAGCCCTCGCGCTGCACACCGAGCAGCGGGTAGTCCAATTTCACGGAAATTTTATCTCCTTTTGGTTGGAAAATGCCTGAAATCAAAGCATTTGAGGCAAAAGAGTCCTCGGTATTGCCAACGTTCACCCCAGAAATGGTTTTGGAAAATGGCGTTCCGTCCAAAGTCAAATTGATATTTTGGGAATTTTCACTCCGTCCAACAAACTCCATCCGCACGCGTCCCTGTTTTGAAGTGACCACGCCGCTGCCAAAATCAAACTCCCCAGAGTAATCTTTTGCCGAAGTTTGATAAAAATAATCACCAAAAAAACGCTTGCCGCTGCCCTGCGTCGAGGTGAAAAAATCCAACAAATTCACTTTTTCTTGCTCCAATCGGCGGTTGTCGTCGAACTCTTTTGAAATGACAGCCGTGCCGCCGTCCACTGAATTTTGCTCAGAAATCCGCTTGCCCGCGCCGCTCGATATTTTCAAAAAATAGAATGCGTTCGCATCGTACAAATTGGTCCGCACCGTGATTTCAGGGTCGGTCGCCGACGGGCGATAAATCCAGGGATTTGGCCCAACGGCATAAAATAAAATGTAATCCGAGGCATCAAATTTTCCGTCCGATTCGCCCACGATTTCGATGGCATTTTCCAGCAAATCATCGGCTCGCGGGGTGTCTGTTTTTTCGGGGAGCATCAAACCGCCGTTGCCATAAAGTTTCAAGTTTCGTGGGTCGAGCGACTCTAAATTGCTGATTTTCAATTCATTTTTCAAAAAATTAAAATCCAATTTGTACACGCCCGATTTCGAAACGCCAAATTTGTACACCTCGCCGTCCGACAAAACAGAGGTAAAAGTGTGGGGGCCACCGCGTTCCGTTGCCACATTTTCGGGTGGATTTGGAGTGATTGAAATTTGAATTTTGAAACTCGTCGCCCGTTCAAAACCGCTGCCCGCCCGACGAACCGGGACGAATTTCACGCGGCCAAAAAACTCGTTTTTGACCTGCTCGACCGAGGTGGTCAGCACTTTTTCGGCGGTCAAATTGACATCTTCGGGCATCGCTTTTTTGTCAAAACGTTCCCACGTCGCAGCGACGAGTTCCGCCGTGATTTTAGATTTTTCATCCAAAGAAAATCTTTCTTGAAAAATGGGGATGCTCCGAAAATCGTCCGACCGCGAGCAGCCCTCGAAATTCCAGACCAGCGTTTCCGCGCCCGTCGCCGGGGAAATTTGGCGGAACGGCTCGGCAGCCCAAACCAATGATTTTTCAATCAAAAAAGTCTGCTGCGAAAAAAGGTTTTGGGCAAAAACGAGGCAAAAAAAGAAAGTGAAAATGCGTTGATCCATCTGCGAAATATTTTTTTTGGAAGATGCAAAGATGCGGTGGCGGGGTTGCTTTTTGAAAACACGGAAAGTTGAGAAGGGTTGGGTTGGGCTAATTTTTGACAAAAAACAGAAAAGCCGTGCAGTTTTTGGCAGCACAGCTTTTCTGTTTTTGAAAAATTCTAACCTAAATTATCGTTTCAAAAATCTTGTCCATCGGAATTTTGATGTCGGTCACGGGGTCATGCAATGTGCCTTTTTCAAACAGCAATTGCGTCCCGTCAGGCAAAAAAATCGAAATTGCTTTGAGCGCAGGCATGACTAGCCAAGCCGATTTCACCCCGTTCGGGAAATATTGGTCAAAAAATTTGGCCTTGATTTCTTCCAAAGATTGCGATGGTGAAATGATTTCAATGGCTGTGATGGGCATTTGCTTTGCCTTGGCGGGCGTTTCGCGCCTGACCAGTACCCTTTTGGGATAAATAAGGATGTCCGGCGTGGCACCGGGTTTTAGGTCAAGCGAAATTTCGGTGTCAATATCAAATTGTTCATCGTAGTTCAATTTGTACATCCACCCAGTGATTTTACCTTGGATTTTTCCGTGAATTGCGTTTGGCATCGGTTTATTTCGTTCTATTTCGTAATCAGATAGTTGTTTTGGTGCGCCCTCGGAGTCGGTTTGGTGGTTGGAATTGGCTTCCCCGCCGAGCAAAGGCTCGGGCGCGCTGGCTGAAAAAGTATCTTCTCTGAAATTCATTTGACTAGTTTTAGAAAATGTTGAAAGCAAATTTACGGGCAGTTTTCCCACAAATTGTTCGGTAAAAATACATTTTTATTTTCCGGAAATGTCGCCGCTTTTTTGGTTTCGGCACGGAAAGTCGCCCATTTTTTCGACCTTTGCCCCATGAATTTTCTCACACTCGAAAACATCACCAAATCCTACGGTGAAAAGGTTTTGTTCAAAGACCTCAATTTATCCATCGAAAAAGGGCAAAAAATCGGCCTGATTGCCAAAAACGGCACCGGCAAAAGCACTTTGATGCGCGTCCTCGCCGGCATCGAAAGTTCGGAAGGCGAGCAGGCAAAAATCATTTTCCGAAAAGACATCCGCATCGGTTGGTTGGAACAGGAGCCCAATTTTCCGCTCGGCATGGACATTTTGACCGCCGTTTCGGACGAAAAAAATCCCTTGGTCAAAGTCGTTCGGCGGTACGAACACGCAGTTTCGAACCACGAAAACGCCGACGAATTGCACGCCGCGATGGCCGACATGGATTTGCACGACGCTTGGACTTTCGATTCCAAAGTCAAGGAAATGCTATCGCGTTTCAACCTCGACGATTTTGAACAAAAAATCGGGCAACTTTCCGGCGGGCAAGTAAAACGCGTTGCGCTGGCGGGTCTGCTTTTGCAAGACCCCGATTTTTTGATCCTCGACGAGCCGACCAACCACCTCGATGTCGAGATGATCGAGTGGCTCGAAGAATATTTGCAGGGGCCGAACATCACCTTATTTATGGTGACGCACGACCGGTATTTCTTGGAAAATATCTGCGACACGATGCTCGAACTCGACGGTGGACAACTTTACAAATACAAAGGAAACTACTCCGATTACCTCGAAAAAAAGGCGTTGCGCGAGGAAAGCGAGGCAACGACCTTCGACCGCACCCGCAAACTTTTGAAAAACGAACTCGAATGGGTGCGCCGCTCGCCGCAAGCCCGGACGACGAAATCGAAGGCGCGGGTCGATGCATATTTCAACAAAAAAGATGCGAACGATACGCTGAAACCCAAAAAAGAGGAACTCTCTTTGAACATCAAAGAAAGCCGCCTCGGCTCGAAAATTGTTGAACTGCACCACATCTCGAAACGCTTCGGCGACAAGGTTTTGATTGAAAATTTCAGTTATAAATTTAAACGAAAAGAACGCGTCGGAATCGTCGGCGCGAACGGCGCGGGCAAGTCAACTTTCCTCCAAATCCTCACCGAATCCATGCCGCCCGACACGGGAAAAGTGGTCATCGGCGATACCATTTTGTTCGGGCATTATCGGCAGGAAGGCATTCAAATGAACGCCGACAAACGCGTAATTGATGTGGTACGCGACATTGCAGAGGTCATTCCGCTCGAAAAAGGCAAGGAAATGAACGCCGCGCAACTGCTCGAACGCTTCCTTTTTTCGCGCCCGCAGCAACAAGTTTACGTCTCGCAACTTTCGGGCGGCGAGCGTCGGCGGCTGTATTTGTTGACAATTTTGATGAAAAACCCCAATTTTTTGATTCTCGACGAGCCGACAAACGACTTGGACGTTTTGACTTTGCAGGTTTTGGAAGATTTTTTGGAAGAATACCCCGGCTGCCTCGTCGTCGTGACGCACGACCGGTATTTTATGGACCGGCTGGTTGACCACCTTTTTGTGTTCGAGGGAAATGGGAAAATCCGCGATTTCAACGGCACGCACGCCGAGTACCGTTTGGAACTTCGGGAAGAAAAAAACCAGCGGCGTGCGGCCTCGGCCAATCAAATTTCCGTCGCGCCGACAGCACCAAAACCTGGTTTGAGCACTTCCGAGCGCAACGAATTGAAAAAATTGGAAAAGGAAATGTCCTCGCTGGAAGGCCGAAAAAAGGAGATTTTGAACAAATTCAACGCGCCAAACCTCGCGCCGGACGCTGCTGGAAAACTCTCGGTGGAATTGGGAACGTTGCAGGAAAATTTGGAAGAGAAGGAAATGCGGTGGTTGGAGTTGTCGGAGAAAAGTTGATTTTTGCCCTCAAAAAATATGAATTTAAAATTCCTGATTTTCATTTTTTTACTTTTCGCATTGGCCTGCGGGCAGCGCGAAACCGCAAATTTTGAGAAAAAACAATCCACCGAAAACCAGTCCGCCCACCAAAAATCCGACACCGAAAAACCCACAAAACCCGCCTCCGGCAAAAAATCGTCCGTTGCGCCAGATTACGTTTTTGAAGTTTTGGAAATCGTAAAATCCACCGGCGAAGCCCCGGAAGGCTACGTCGGTGGGCGGAATTTCCAAAATCGAGAGAAAAATTTGCCCCAAAAAAATGGCTCTGGCAAAAAGATTTTTTACCGCGAATGGGATGTTTTTCCAAAAACAAAAGGCAAAAACCGGGGCGCGGAACGCTTGGTCACCGGCGACGACGGCTCCGCTTGGTACACCAAAAACCATTACAAATCCTTTGTCAGAATTGAATGACGCCGCCGAAAAAGTAGTTTTTACCTTCGCCGACGATGAAAAAAACATCCAATTTTCTTCCGTTTTTACTGCTTTTTGGCTGGCCAATTTTCATAATTTGGCAAGTTCGCCACGACCCATTTTTTTGGGACACCGTGCAATTGGCTTCCAAACATGCCCATTTTTTTTACGAAAATAACCTGCGCCCGGCCATTTTGCCCGCCGAAATTGACTCTGGTCACCCGCCCGTTTTTGGATATTTTTTGGCCGTCGGCTGGCACCTTTTTGGAAAAACACTGGCTGTCAGCCATTTTTTCATGCTGCCGTTTTTATGGGGCATCGTTTTTTTCCTTTTTAAAATTTCGAAAAAACTGGCCAGCCCAGACTTCCTATTTTTTAAAAAAATAGGAAGTCTCCTGCTGCCGATGGTTTTGCTCGACCCCGTTTTGGCCGGGCAAATGTGTTTGGTCAGCCCGGACGTCGTGCTTTTTTGCTTTTTTTTGATGGCCTTGTTTGGCATTTTTGAAAAGAAAAACGGGCTGATTTTGATTGGGATTTTTGGACTTTGTCTCATTTCGATGCGCGGGATGATGACTGCCGGGGCGTTGTTTTTGTGGTTGATTTTTGAAAAATATTTTTCAAAATCGAAGCCCAACCTTCAACTTTCAAACGCTTCAACTTTTCACCTTGCCAATTTTTTTCCCGGTTTTTTGGCCGCCGCCGCTTTCCTTTTTTGGCATTTTTCAGAAACCGGTTGGATTGGGCATCATCCCAGTTCGCCGTGGTCGCCCGCGTTTCAGCGCGTTGATTTTCAAGGATTTATGAAAAATTTTGCAGTGCTCGGCTGGCGTTGGTTGGATTTCGGACGGGTGGCCGAGTGGCTGATTTTGGGCATCATTTTTTTCAAATTCAAAAAATTGGACGTGCCGAAAAACTGGATTTCACTGTTCCTGATTTTGACAATTTGCCTGTCCATTTCGGCATTGATTTATCAAAATTTATCTGCCCACCGCTATTTTTTGCCCTGCTTTGTCGTGTTTCATTTCATGGTTTTTCAATCAATTTTGAACGCCGATTTTTCCGAAAAATGGAAAACGCGGATTTTCATTTTCCTGATTTTGATGTTCGCCGCTGGCAATTTTTGGAAATACCCGCACGGCATTTCGATGGATTGGGATTCGACTTTGGCGCATCTGCCGTACCACGAAGTCCGGGCTGAAATGGTGGATTTTTTGGACGCCGAAAAAATTGATTTTCAATCAGTTGGCTCGGTTTTCCCAAATTTGAACACGGGCGAAAACTTGAATTTGGACGGCGACCGGCGCGTTTTTTCGGAGAAAAATTTTCGAAAAAACGAGTTCATTTTGTGGTCAAACGTGTTCAATGATTTTTCAAAATCGGAACTCGACACGCTTGAAAACAGTTGGATTTTGGTCAGAAAAATTGAAAAATCGGGTGTCGAAATGCGCCTTTTTCAAAAACTTAAAAATTGATTTTCATGAACGATTTTGGAGATTTGGGCTACTTGTCCATTCCAGTTTCTGGGCAAATTGAATTGACGCCATTCCGCATCGGAGACGAACCAAATTTGGTTAAATATTTAAATAACCAGATTATTTTTCAAAATACTTTGCACATCCCATATCCATATTCCGAGACGGATGCCAAAAATTGGCTGCTGACGGTTGCTGAAAAATTGGAAGAAAACGTGGGCGAGGAAACTCAATTTGCCATTCGACACGCTGATTTTGGGGTGATTGGCGGCATCGGTGTTTTTTTTCATTCCGGGCGCGACGGGCACCGCGACGAACTCGGTTATTGGATTGCCGAGCCATTTCGTGGGCAAGGTTTGATGACAAAAGTGATTCTTGCTTTTTCAGGTTTTCAATTTCAAATCCGCCCACAACTCGTTCGTTTAGAGGCGTTTGTGTTTGATTTTAACTTGGCTTCGCTGCGCGTTTTGGAAAAATGCGGGTTTGAAAAAGAAGGTTTTCACCGAAAATATCAGTTGAAAAAAGGGAAGTTTTTGGATGCTTTTTCGTTGGCGAAAATCAGGGAAGATTGAATTTTTCAATCAAATAAAGTCGGATTAACAGAAATTTTATCGTGCATTTTTGGACTCCCTGGCGTCCGGCTGCTGTTGATAATTTCTGAAACCGGGTACATTTCCAACAAATTATCAGCCGGAGCGACGAGCAATTTTTCAATTTCGCCATGCGAGCCGTTCAACCACAAATTTCTTTTTTCTTCGGTATCCAAAATCAGCGGCATCCGGTCATGTATTTCCGAAATTTCGCGGTTCGCCGGTGCGGTGACGATGGAAAAACTGCCGATTTTTTCTTTTCCGTCCGTCCAATTTTCCCACAAACCAGCCATGACCAGCAGTTTTTCTTGTTTTGGAAAAATGCGAAACGGCTGCTTTTGCTTGCCCGCCGTCCGCCATTCGTAAAAACTATCGGCCACGACGAGGCATCTTTTTTTGTAAAACGGCTCTCGAAAAGTGGGTTTTTCCGCCAAATCTTCCATCCGGGCGTTGAATGTTGCGGCGGTCATTTTTCCCGTTTTTGACCATGCCGGAATCAATCCCCATTTTAAAAAAGTCAATTTTCGCGGCTGGTCGTTGGTCAAAACGGGGGCGTTTTGGGTCGGGGCAATGTTGAAAAATTCTGGCAATTCGCCTTCCGGCAAAGGCAAATCCAACTCGGTTTCGAGTTTTTTCTTTTTGATGACGAAGGAATATCTGCCGCACATTTTTGGAAAATTAGGAATTGGAAAATTAGAAATTCGGAATGATACAACTAATGATTGGGTTGAAAAGTTGACAAATCTGCGCCACTTTTGCAGACTGCAACCAAAAATTTATGGAAGAAAAAAGCCAAACCACCACGGAACTCACCCCAGAAAAATTCACCGGCCTAAAAATCGGCGCACGAAAAAAGAACGCCGTCGGGCTGCCCGCCATCATTTCGTCGCTCGGCCACGCCATCAAATATATGCACCCCGGCGATGCCGTGCGCACCATGTTTTCCATCAATCAAAAAGGTGGTTTCGATTGCCCCGGCTGCGCTTGGCCCGACCCCGACGACGACCGCTCGGCACTCGGCGAATATTGCGAAAATGGCATGAAAGCCATCGCCGAAGAAGCCACAAAAATGCGCATCGGCGAGGCGTTTTTTCGGGAATATTCGGTTGAAAAACTGGGGCAACTTTCCGATTTTGAAATCGGGAAAATGGGTCGCCTGACCGAGCCGATGTTGCTCCGAGAAGGCGCAAACCATTATGAACCAACGAGTTGGGACGAGGCATTTCAAATTATCGCCGACGAACTGAACGCCATTTTGCCGGACGAAGCCGCGTTTTATACTTCTGGCCGGACGAGCAACGAGGCTGCGTTTTTGTACCAATTATTTGTCCGAATGTTTGGCACGAACAACCTGCCGGACTGCTCAAATATGTGCCACGAATCGAGCGGTTCGGCACTTTCCGAGACCATCGGAATCGGAAAAGGCACGGTGACTTTGGAAGATATCCACCTCGCCGATTTGATTTTGATCATCGGCCAAAACCCCGGAACGAACCACCCGCGAATGCTCACCGCCCTCGAAAAATGCAAGGAAAATGGCGGAAAAATCGTGGCAATCAACCCGCTGCCGGAAGCCGGATTGCTGCATTTTACCAACCCGCAAAGCATTTCAAAAATGTTGACGGGCGGGACGCCGCTGGCCGATTTGTTTTTGCAAGTCAAAATAAATGGCGACGTGGCTTTGCTGAAATCCATCCTTTTTTTGCTGTGGGAAAAAGAAAAATCCGACCCCGGATCTGTTTTTGATTTGCATTTTATTGCGACCGAAACTGCTGGTTTTCAGGCATTTATCGAAGATTTGGAAAGTCAGGATTTTTCAAAATTGGTGAAAATGTCGGGCGTCGAGGTTGACCAAATCCGAGCCTGCGCCGAACTGATTATTTCCCAAAAAAACATGATTATTTGTTGGGCGATGGGTTTGACGCAGCACAAAAACGCGGTCGAAAATATCCGTGAAATCGTGAATTTGTTGCTCGTCCGAGGCTCGATTGGCCGACCGAAAGCAGGTGCTTGCCCGGTTCGCGGCCATTCAAATGTGCAGGGCGACCGGACGATGGGAATTTGGGAAATCGCAAAACCAGAATTTATGGATAAACTGGCCTCGGTTTTTGATTTTCAGCCGCCGCGAGCCACTGGTTTTGACACGGTTCACACGATTCAAGCCATGCACGAGGGCAAAATCGGGGTGTTTTTTGCGATGGGCGGCAATTTTTTGTCGGCCACGCCGGACACCGTTTTCACCGCCGAGGCTTTGCGAAAATGCAATTTGACGGTGCATGTTTCCACAAAATTGAACCGTTCGCACCTGGTTCATGGCCGCCGTGCATTGATTTTGCCTTGCCTCGGTCGGACGGAAAAAGATGTGCAAGCAAGCGGCGAGCAGATTGTTTCGGTTGAAAATTCGATGGGCGTGGTCAGTTCGTCGCGCGGAGTTTTGCCGCCGTGCAGCGAAAATTTAAAAAGCGAAGTGGCAATTGTTTGTGGTTTGGCTGAAAAAACTTTGGGCAGATTCCTACGGAATGACAAAGTCGTGGATTGGGCTGGTTTGGCTGGAAATTATGACGGCATCCGCGATTTGATTGAAAAATGCATCCCCGGTTTTGAAAATTTCAATGAAAAAGTTAGGCAGCCGGGCGGCTTTTATTTGCCAAATGCACCCCGCGAAAAACGGTTCACGACAGCGAACGGCAAGGCAAATTTCACTGTCAACCGTACATCGGAAATTGTGTTGAAAAACGGGGAATTTTTGATGATGACCATCCGCAGCCACGACCAATTCAACACCACGATTTATGGTTTAAATGACAGATACAGAGGCATTTACAACGAACGGCGCATCATTTTCATGAACGAAAAGGACATGGCCGCCGCCAATTTTAAACCGAGCGATGTGGTGAATTTGACGAGTGAATACCGGGGAAAAATCCGCGAGGCGAGGCGTTTTTTGGTCGTGCCGTTCGATATTCCGGTGGGTTGTGTGGCGACTTATTTTCCGGAGGCGAACACTTTGATTCCGGTGGACGAATTTGCAGAGAAAAGCCATACGCCGATTTCGAAATCGGTGGTGGTGAAAATTCACGCCGAAAAAAACTTGGTTTCACCCTAAATTGCCCCTGTTTTTAACTTAAATTTTAAAAAATGGAAGGAATAACTTTAAAATCTACTCGACAGGAATTGGTTTTGACGATTGATAAAACCATAGTTGGACAGGATTTTATACTCAGATTTCTGGATTTAATTGAAATCGAATATTTGATTGAAAAACTTGGATTTGATAATTCAGTGGAAGAAACGGGTGAGTTGATTGTCCAATCTTGGTGGGACAAAAACAAAGGCTGGTTATTAAATCCCAATCGGTGATGGAAAAAATAGTGATTGACTCAAACATTGTTTTTTCATCGTTGATTTCACCAAATTCGAAAATCCGACGCACCCTGTTGTTGGGAAATTTCGATTTTTACTGCCCTAATTTTTTATCATTTGAAATTTTCAAATACAAGGAAAAATTATTGGCAGGAAAAAACGCAACCAGTGAAGATTTGCACAATTGTTATGAAAAAATCCTGCACCGCGTCAAATTTGTCAATGAAGGATTGATTTCGATTGAAAATATACTGGAAGCACATTATTTGTGTAAAGACATTGACCCAAAAGACACACCATTTGTTGCACTTTCGTTCGAACTTGATTGTAGAATTTGGTCAAAAGACGAAGCATTAATAAACGGCTTAAAAGCAAAAGGATTTGACCGTTTTTTAGGTTTTGAAGAGTTGTTATAAAAAAAATGCCGCTGCCCGAACCCAATCGAACAGCGGCATTTTCATTTTCCAAAGCCCCAAATTTTCACTGAATCAGTTCAACTTGGTAAACAATGTAATCCGTATCGCCCTGCCACGGAAAAGCATCCACCAATTCTTTGTAATGGCATTTTACCGATTTGCCTTCAAATTGTTGGAGTTGTTGGTAAACCGCATCATCTTTTGCTGAAAAATCCCAAACACTTTGCGGTGTCATCATTGCTGAGCCGCCGAGGTGCAATTGGCCTTCGTAAGTTTTGAAAGCGTAGCCTTTTTTCGAAACTTTGAAAAGTACACCGGTTCGCGTGCCCTCGCTTTTTGGGTAAACCCGCCAAAAATAGTAGCCAAGCAAAGTCAAAATTGATGCAATCAAAATAACCCAAAGCGTTCGCCGGGCGACTTTTTTGGCAGTTGTTTTTGCCGATTCGAATTGTGTTGCCATTGTAATTTTTATTTTTTTGGTTGAAAAATCGATTTGAAAATCCGTTCAACTTTGGAAGACGTAAATAAAAGTACGATTTTAGATTTACGATTTACGATTGCCTAAAATTTAGAATCATGGATTTTGGAAAAAAACCGTACCCCATTTTTTCTTTTCGTTGTTGAAATCTGCTGCAAATTTGAAAAAAAAAGCCGTTGCCGACAGATTATTTTTTTCTTTGTGCCCGCCAATTTTCTAATAACTAATCAACCAGCAACCAACCACGCATGGAATATATTTTTGAAAAAAACAAAATCGCCGCGCTCCTCGAAAAACTCCAACCCGACACTCCGGCGCGGTGGGGAATCATGACCGCACATCACATGGTCGAGCATTTGGGCTTCCCATTTGTCGCATTTTTGAATCAAAAACTGCAAATTCCGTTACTGATTCCTGCCGAAAAAGTGGAAAAAGCACAAGCAAGCTTGCACGACATGACCCGAGAGTTGCCAAAAATGTTGCGCCCGCCGTTTTTGCCAGCCGACGAATTGGTGCCGCTGCGTTTTTCCGACCTCGAAATGGCGAAGCAAAAACTGATATCGAGAATTGACGATTTCAACATTTTTTTTGATGCCAACCCGATGGCGACCCGGATGTCCCCATATTTTGGCGAATTGGACAGGCGGCACTGGGAATTATTCCAGAGCAAGCATTTTTGGCACCATTTCAAACAGTTTGGACTGGTCGATTGAATTACAACTATGAATTTTTGTAACCATTAAATAGTAAAGAGAATTGAGTCCTCGCCAACAAGTTGTTTTTGACGAAAACTCAATTCTGTTTACTATCTAATGTATCAACTTCTAAACAGATATTCAGCCAAGATTATTTAATTTCAATCTCCCGGCATCTTTTTTCCACTTCACTTTGTTTTGAACCTGAAAATTTTACCTTTGCGCCTCTTTTCGCGGAAGGGGCTGTTTTTTACTGAAAATTTGGCAAACCTCCCAAAACTTTCAAAAATATTTTCCGTTAAGCCACCGCTCACTAACCCGCACAAAATTTCATTCTTTAAATATGAATATTAGGAACATCGCAATCATCGCCCACGTTGACCACGGCAAAACAACTTTGGTGGACAAACTCATCCATGCTTCGCGTCTTTTCAAAGACCACGAGCAGACGGGCGAATTGATTATGGACAGCAACGACCTCGAACGCGAGCGCGGCATCACCATCCTTTCAAAAAACGTGGCACTCACTTACAAAGGTGTGAAAATCAATGTGATCGACACCCCCGGTCACTCGGATTTTGGCGGCGAGGTCGAGCGCGTTTTGAACATGGCCGACGGCGTTTTATTGTTGGTGGATGCTTTTGAAGGGCCGATGCCGCAGACCCGTTTCGTTTTGCAAAAGGCTTTGCAAATGGGCAAAAAACCCGTTGTCGTAATTAATAAGGTAGACAAACCAAATTGCAACCCGGATTGGGCGCACGAAGCGGTTTTTGATTTGATGTGCTCGCTCGATGCGACCGAAGAGCAGCTGGATTTTCCGGTGGTTTACGGTTCTGCAAAACAAGGTTGGATGTCGCACGACTGGAAAAATGTCACCGAGGATTTTACGATTTTGCTGGACGACATTATCAAATATATCCCAGAACCGCAAGTTTCCGAAGGCACGCCTCAGATGTTGGTGACTTCGTTGGATTATTCGGCGTACATCGGTCGGATTGCCGTTGGGCGTTTGTTGCGCGGGACTTTGACCGCCGGTCAGCCGGTTTCGCTTTGCAAAAAAGACAAAGTAGTCAAGCACCGCATCAAACAACTTTTCGTTTTTGAAGGTCTTGGAAAAAAAGAAGTCGAACGCGTGGAAGCCGGCGACATCATCGCAGTGGTCGGTGTGGATGGTTTTGAAATTGGCGACACGATTGCCGATTTTGAAATCCCGCAAGCATTGCCCCGAATTTCAATCGACGAACCGACGATGTCGATGCTTTTTACCATCAACGATTCGCCGTTTTTTGGCTCAGAGGGAAAATTTGTCACCTCGCGCCACGTCCGCGAACGGTTGGAAAAAGAATTGGAAAAAAACCTCGCGATGCGGATGGAAGAAACCGATTCGGCGGACTCGTTCATGATTTATGGACGGGGCGTTTTGCACCTTTCGATTTTGATTGAAACGATGCGCCGCGAGGGTTACGAGTTGCAAATCGGCCAACCGCAAGTCATTATCAAAAGAATCGACGGCGAAAAATGCGAACCGATGGAGGAATTGACGATTGACGTGCCGGAAGTAACGAGCGGAAAATGTATCGAACTTGTCACCCGCAGAAAAGGCGTGATGAAAAATATGGAGCCAAAAGGCGACCGTTTTGTTTTGAAATTTGACATGCCGTCGCGCGGAATTATTGGTTTGCGGAGCGCAGTGATGACCCAAACACAAGGAGAGGCAGTGATGACGCACCGTTACACAGGTTACGAGGCGTGGCGCGGCGAAATTCCGAGCCGTCAAAATGGTTCGTTAATTGTTATGGATACTGGCACGGCCATTGCGTATTCACTTGACGCGCTGCAAGACCGTGGTTTTTTCTTTGTCGAACCGGGCGAGGAAGTTTACGAAGGCCAGGTGATCGGCGAAAACAACCGCCCCACCGATTTGGTCATCAACGTGACCCGTACCAAAAAACTGACCAACCACCGTGCATCCGGCTCGGACGATAAAGTGTCTTTGCCGCCGCCGCATCGTTTTAGTTTGGAAGAAGCACTCGAATACATTCAAGAAGATGAATACGTGGAGGTTACGCCAAAAAGCATCCGTCTCCGCAAGATTTATTTGAAAGATTTCGAACGGAAGAAAAATGAACGGAAAATGGTGATGGCATGATTTTCAGAGGTTAGTTTTTAGAGATTAGAGGTTAGTTTTTTACTAAAATCTAATCTCTAACATTTAATCACTGATTCTTTTACATTTGCAGCCCAAATTCAGCAGGGGGTCAATTTTTAGTCTGGCAAAGACAAATTTTGCAAAATATAAATGAACGGAAAATTTTGACACGCACTGAAAAAAAGGAAATGCAACGCATCCATAAACCGGAAACCTTTCGTTAATCTCAAATCTCCAATCACCTACAATTAATTACAAATGTCAAGTGTAAGGACTAAATTATCGTTATTCGAATATGACCTGCCGAAAGAACTGATCGCGCAATTTCCGGCCAAAGAACGCGACGAAAGCCGTTTGATGGTAGTCAATCGTGCAACGGGAAAAATTGAGCACAAAGTTTTCAAAGAAGTACTCCAATATTTTGATGAAGGTGATGTCTTGATGTTCAACAATACCCGCGTTTTTGCGGCTCGTTTGTACGGTCAAAAAGAAAAAACGGGGTCGAAAATCGAAGTTTTTTTGCTCCGCGAACTCAACCACGAAGCCCGTTTGTGGGATGTTTTGGTGGATCCGGCGCGGAAAATCAGAGTTGGGAATAAACTTTATTTCGCCGACAAAAACGGCCACGACGCGCTCGTCGCAGAAGTTGTGGACAACACAACCAGCCGCGGTCGCACGATCCGTTTCCTTTTTGACGGAACCGACCAAGAATTTCAGGACGAACTCGAACGTCTGGGCAACGTCCCGCTCCCAAAATACATCGAACGGGAAGCCGACGAAGATGACAAAGACCGCTACCAAACCATTTATGCCAAAGAAATCGGTGCGGTCGCAGCCCCAACTGCTGGCCTCCATTTTTCGAAAGAATTGATGAAACGCCTCGAATTGAAAGGCGTTTCGTTTGCCGAAATGACTTTGCACATCGGTTTGGGTACTTTCAGAACCATCGATGTCGAAGACCTTTCTAAACACAAAATGGAAGCGGAATACTTCAAAATCACCCGCGAAGCCGCCACGACTGTCAATAAAAGTATTGTCGGCGGCGGAAAAGTTTGTGCCGTGGGAACGACCGTGATGCGCTCGACCGAAACTGCGGTTTCTGCCGAAAATCAATTGAAAGCCGTCGAAGGTTGGACAAATAAATTTATTTATCCGCCCTACGATTTTCACATTGCCAACTGCATGATTACCAATTTTCACCTGCCAAAATCCAGTTTATTAATCCTCGCGGCTGCGTTCGGCGGCATCGACCTGATTATGGAAGCCTACGAACAAGCCGTCAAAGAAAAATATCGCTTTTTTAGTTACGGCGATGCAATGCTAATTATTTAACTATGAACTATGAACTATGAACTATGAACAATAAACTATTGCGTTCTTGTTTTACGCGTTCATAGTTTATCGTTCATAGTTCATAGTTTATCGTTTATAGTTCACATTAAACTATTACTAAAAAATGTATTGGACACTCGAACTTATTTCATATCTCGAAGAAGCCCCGTGGCCTGCCAACAAAGAAGAATTGATAGATTATGCTGAGCGTTCCGGTGCCCCGCCAGATGTACACAGCAATCTAAACGAACTGGAGGATGATGGCGAAGTCTACGAAGGAGTCGAAGATATTTGGCCGGATTATCCCCGGCACGAAGACTTCTTTTTTAATGAAGAAGAATATTGAGATATTGGGATTTTGAGGTATTGGGATATTTCCCCAACCAAATACACCCAAATTTTCAAGTTCAATTCTTTTAAAAGTCTTGAAAAATTAAAAAGGGTCAGTCCGGTAAAACGGTCTGACCCTTTTCTATTTTTGACACATAGTTCATTTAGAAGTTTCCACATAGAAAACATAGTTTTTGATGAAAATCCTTATGTTTTCTATGTGAATACTCCTAAATGAACTATGTGTCAAAATCCTGCTTTCGCTTCCATTTTCATTTGTTCCAAATTCGGGCAATTTGAAAACATCGGGTCAAATTCCAAATAAGTATTCCGCAGCCGCTCCAAAATCCAACTTTCCGAAGAACCCGCTTTTTTCTGTTCCAAAGCCGCCGTCTGGATTTTGTTGTAATCCAATTTTAAATCCGCTTTGTGTGGTTTCGTGCGACTTTGAACCAAAACAATTCGGAAAAACTTATCACCCTCGTCTGGCGCAGATTCCACAGGTTTACTGATTTCGCCCGGTTTCAAACCATCAATGGCAAAGAAAATCGTAGTCGGCAAATCGGCCATTTCAAAAAAAGTGTTGCCACTTTTTGGGTTCGCCACCCTGCCGTCGTTGTTGAAACTTTGGACATTTTTTTCGCCAAATTTTTTCACGGCAGCCGAAAAAGTGATGCTGTCTTTCAAAATCAGGGCGCGCACGTCTTCCAAATTCTTTTTTGCCAAATTCATATCTTCTTCCGTGATGGTCGGTTTGACCAAAATATGCCGTCCGTGCACCAAATTTCCGCGCCGCTCAATCAATTGCATGATGTGAAAACCGAACTCCGTTTCAACAATCTGGCTCGTCTGCCCTTTTTCCAATTTATAAATCGCCGCCTCAAAAGCAGCCACAAATGTTCCTCGTTTTTGCCAACCCAAATCGCCGCCCTGACTTCCAGAACCCGGGTCGTCGCTGTATTTTTTTGCCAAAACCGCAAAATCCGCGCCCGCTTCCAACTGTTTTTGGATGTCCGTAATTTTTTGTCGAGCAATGTCTTTTTGTAAATCATTGACTTTCGGCTTGCCCACAATTTCCCGGATTTCCACTTCGGCATTAAAATATGGCAGCGAATCTTTCGGGATATTTCCAAAAAACGCTTTGATTTCGGCTGGCGTTACCGTGGCTTTTTCGGTAATCGTGTGCTGCATGCGCTCGGCGAGCAACTGATTTCGCATGTCGCCGCGCATTTGTTCTTTGATTTGGTCAATACTTTGGCCATAATATTGCTCAATCGCCGCCGGGTCTTGGTTAAAATACGTCATCAACCGGTCGATGCGCGCATCCAATTGAGTTTCCACTTCTTCATCTTTCACATCGATGGAGTCCAATTTTGCTTGATTGACCAGCAGTTTTTGCACCACCATATTTTGCAAACTCTGGCATTCAAAATCTTTCGGCAAGTCCGGTTGCCGCTCGCGGGCATAATTGATCTGCTCCTGCATTTCGCTGAGCAAAATGATTTCGCCGCCGACCGAAGCCACGATTTTATCAATCACAGCCCGCTCGTTTTGAGCTCTCGCAGCTGTGAAAATGAATAGGGTGAGTAAACTGAAAATTAATTTTTTCATTAAAAATATGTTCTAAAATTTTGATTGTCAATGATTTATCCCACGTTTACGAAACTTTAAAAGTTTCGTAAACGTAATCGCCGTCCGCCGTTTCAATAAATTTTCAAATTGTCCTGCCGCTGCGCCTTTTTAAAAAGTTCATCCTTCCACTTTTCCAAAACCTGCTGTTTTCGCTGGTGCAAAATCAACGCGGTGGCTTGGTCGCGGGCAAATTCAAAAGGCGCAGTTTCCTTGCCCTGCACCGCTTCGAGAATCCGGTAATAATAACGGTAATTATCATCCGATTTTGTCCCTTCCCGTTGCGAACCAATGTTGTCCGAAGTTAACGTGCCTTTTGGCAAAATCGCTGCGATTTCTTCCAAATGATACCATTTTTGAGGGTCGAGCAAACTCGCGGTCGCCCATTTTTCGGCATAAACCGTCAATTTTTCGCGGTCTTTTGCATTCCAAATTTTGTTCAATTCGGCCAACGGCGCGTTGGTCGGCACTTTCAAAATCTGGCATTTCAAAATCGTGCTTTCCAACTCAAACTGCTCTTTGTTCACCTCGTAAAATTTCCGCAATTCCGCATCATTGACCGTCGAGTCCAACCGCTCGCCGATGATTTGTTCCTCAAAATTGTGGCGGATCAAACTCGCCCGATAATCCCGGACGAGTTCGTCGATTTTCGAATCTTTTGGGATATTCCGCTCGGCTTCGTACATCAAAAGTTGGTCGTTCAGCCACCGTTGCACAAAAGATTGCAAAATCAGCACACTGTCTTCCGGTGTCGTGCCTTCTGGGAGCAACCATTTTGCCTCCGAAAGCCACAGTTTTTTGTTGTACGCACTTGCCAAAAGCGCGTCGTCGTCGTGTCCCGGTTCGCTGCCGTTGCCGCAACCGAAAAGAAAAATAGCCGAGAAAAAAAGCAGGAAAACGTATTTGTCCATCAACAGATTTTCAAAAGTATTTACCCCAAAAAACAAAAAAAACTTATGTTTTCTCTGTGCCTCGGTAGTAAAAATTCAAAATTAAAGGCCAAAGGTAAAATCTGAAACCCGAAAACCTGCCATCGCCACCGAATCAAGATGGAAAAAAGCGACCGTCCGTTTTTCGTTTTTTGGCAAACGGTAAATCATCGATTCCGCCTGCCGCAAAATTTCAGGTGAAATATTTTCAACCCGGATTTGGTCGCCCGGCCGCAGTAAAATTCCATCAAAAAACGTCTCCGAAACCACTTCGAAACGATTGGTTTTCAAGGGTTTGAAATTTTTATTTCCCAAAAAATCCACGTCGCGCCGGTTGTTCAAAATTTTCCAAAACACCCCGTCCCGAAAAACCACCGACCACGAAAAAACCGGCAAAGCCACGTCCAACTGCAACGGATAATTTTTCGGCGCGCCCGACAAATACTTTTTCGCCTCGCCAATTTCAAAAATAGAATTTTCAGTTTCCCAATTTTCAATATCGCCCGTGTTGTAAAACATCAACATCCCGCGTTCGCCAGGCGGCACGCCGGTTTTTTCTGGAAATTTGAATTGATGCAATCGAATCGTCGCTGAAATCGAAACGTTTTCCGGCAGGAAATTTTTCATTTTTTTCAAAAAAAGGAAAAACGGCTCGCGAGTCGTGGCCGTCCAATCGCAATCAAATTGAATTTCCGCGCCTGCCGAAACTGGATTTTTTGGAAAAAAACTGCCGATTTCAAAAAGCAGTTTTGCCGTTTTTTCGGCGAGGTCGGCTACCGATTTTTCGTCCAAACCCCGGAACGTTTCGTTCGTGATGAAAACGCAGGGCACCAATTTTTTCCCGAAAAAGAAAGTCGTGTCCGAAACTTGCAAAATCGCCGTCGGTTCAGGTTCGCCAGACGTTTTGTTTTTTCCGATGTCGAGAAATTTGACGTAAATTTTTTGGCAGCCGAGCGAATCGAGCAGCGCATTTTCGACGGGTTTTATTTCAAAAGTTGTTTTCCAAAAATAAAAAGCGAGGTAGTTTTTTGGTTGTTCGGCGGTGCAGTTTGCAAAAAAAAGCAGGATGGAAAACCATGAAATTTTGCCCATTTTCAAATTTTGAGTTTGGCAAAGGTTAAATTTTTGGGTCAATTTGGGTAGCCGAAAGTTTATTTGAAAAGTAAAAGCGGCTTCATTTTCCTACCTTCGCCGTCCAAATTTTTCAAAAAATTCCGGCTCAATCATAATTTCAAGTTGGTAATTCTAAAAGGTGCATAGCACTGAGATATTTGTAGAAAATATTGATTATCAGTTGCCAAAGGTGCGTAGCACCGGAACATTTGGGTTCAAATATCTCGGTGCTACGCACCTTTTGGGCATATTTCCAATCGTTTTCTACAAATATCTCGGTGCTACGCACCTTTCGAATCAGCAACTTGAAAGCATAATTGAGCCAAAATTAAAATCAAAACGTGTCAGAATTTTTAGATGAAATGCACCGGCGGCGCACCTTCGCAATCGTCGCGCACCCGGACGCCGGCAAAACGACCCTCACCGAAAAAATGCTCCTTTTTGGTGGTGCCATCCAAACTGCCGGAGCGGTCAAAAGCAACAAAATCAAAAAAAGTACGGTCTCCGATTTCATGGAAATCGAGCGGCAGCGGGGCATTTCGGTCTCGACTTCGGTCATGGGTTTTGAATATAAAAACTTGCAAATCAATATTTTAGATACGCCCGGCCACGAAGACTTTGCGGAAGACACCTACCGAACTTTGACGGCGGTGGACTCGGCAATCGTCGTGGCCGACGTGGCAAAAGGCGTGGAAACCCAGACCGAAAAATTGACCAAAGTTTGCCGGATGCGCGCCACGCCCATCATTTTTTTCATCAATAAAATGGACCGCGAGGGCCTCGATGCTTTCGATTTGTGCGACGAAATCGAGCAAAAATTGGGAGTGAAAGTCCGCCCGCTGTCGTGGCCGATTGGCATGGGGCAGCGTTTCAAAGGCGTCTATAATTTGTACGAAAAAAAACTCGCCCTTTTTCACCCGCACGGAAAACAGGAAGACGAGGAAGTGATTGTTTTTGACGACCTCGCCCACCCCGATTTGGAAAAACACATCGGCGCGTCGGCGGCCAAAACTTTGCGCGAGGAAGTCGAAACGGTGGAGACGGTTTACCCAGAATTTACGAAAGAAAAATATCAGAGCGGTGAGATTTGCCCAGTGTTTTTTGGTTCGGCGGTCAACAATTTTGGCGTGAAAGAAATGCTGGATTGTTTTGTAGAAATCGCCCCGACCCCGCTCGCCCGCGAAACGGAAGAACGTCGCGTCGAACCGGAGGAGGAAAAAATGACCGGTTTTGTGTTCAAAATTTTCGCAAACATGGATCCGAAACATCGCGACCGCATCGCATTTATGCGGGTTTGCAGCGGCAAATTTGAGCGGAACAAAAATTACCGGCACGTCCGGCTCGGTCGCGATTTCAAATTTCCAAACCCGACGATGTTCATGGCTTCCAAAAAAACTTTGTTGGAAGAGGCCTACCCCGGCGACGTGGTGGGTTTGTACGATTCCGGAAATTTTAAAATCGGCGACACGATGACGGAGGGCGAAATTTTGCATTTCGTTGGCATCCCCAGCTTTTCGCCGGAGATGTTCCGGTATGTCGAAAACGCCGATCCGATGAAACAAAAACAGTTTGCAAAAGGCCTCGAACAATTGATGGACGAGGGCGTGGCGCAAATGTTCATCCGACAAAGCGACGGACGGCGGATCATCGGGACGGTTGGGCAACTCCAATTTGAGGTGATTCAGCACCGGATGGAAAGCGAATACGGCTCAAAATGTCGGTACGAAGGCGTGAATTTGCACAAAGCCTGCTGGATCACTGCCGAAAACCCGAAGGATTTGGCCGAATTTCTCGACCGCCGAAAACGCGACATTGCACGGGACAACCATGGTGACCTCGTTTTTTTGGCCGAAACGGCTTGGACTTTGCAGACGGTTCGGGAAACTTTTCCGAAAATCGAGTTTCATTTTACTTCGGACACGCGGCGGGGATTGAGTTAGGCCAGCAAAAAATCACGAATTTTTAACCTAACGATTTTTATAAAATTAACGGACGGCCAATTTTCGGTTCGTTTAAAGCCCCGAAAAAATGAGCCGTTTTTTGGCTGAATTTTCACTTTGAAAAACCTACGATTTCATCTTTTACCTAATTTTTTAAAACTCAATTATTTTATGAAAAAACTTGTTTTGTCCTTTTCGCTCGCATTTTTTATGTTTGGTTTTCAAAAAATGGAAGCCCAAGTTGATGTAACTGCAAACCCAATCGGTTTGATTTTTGGAAATGTTAGTGCCGGTGCGGATGTCGCTGTCAATGAAAATTTCAGTCTTGACGGCTCTTTTATTCTTGGAAATTCAAGATTTTTTGGCCTAAAAATTAAGAACAATCCAGTTGTAACTTTAACAGGCAAATACTATTTCAGTCCAAATCACGGCGCAGATGGATTTTATGGTGATTTATTTTTTAGGTACGTCAATCGGAACCATGTTTGGAAAGACGAGACTGTTTCTGACGCAGATTTTACGATTACAAAATTTGGGATGGGTTTTGGAATTGGTTACAAAATAGCCTCGGCAAAAGGTTTGGTTTTTGATTTTGGAGCAGGTTTCGGCAGGGCTTTTTCCACAAAAATAAAATATGAATTGAATGGAGACCAGACAAGTTCACCGTGGTTTCCATATTTGACCAACTTTAAATTAAATGTTGGGTACCGTTTTGGGGGCGGCGAACGCGACTGATTTTTGACCTTCATTTCAATAAAAAAACCGTCCCGATGGCATCGGGACGGTTTTTTTTATTTTTGCAAAAACCCTTTATTTTTCCAATTTAAACGAATACTCGACCCGCTCGATTCGCGGATTTCCAGCGGCATCTGTTTGTTTAAAATAAACGTAAATCCCAATCACCTCGTCCGCATCTTTTTCCGCTGAATCAAAAACGACCGGAAAATTCGCCCGCCCGCCGGGTTGGATGATGCCTCGCGGAAAATCCACGGTCGTGCAATGGCAAGCGTCCACGATGTCAATTTGAATCGGAATGCCAGAAGTATTGGTAAAAGCAAAGGCCAACTCTCGTTTTTCGCCTTTTTTCACCGTGCCAATGTCGATCAGTTTTTTGTCCCAAGTGACGAAACCGCCGATTTTGGGTTCGGGTTCGGGGGCTTCTTTTTCATTTTGGATGCTCACTTTTTTGGACGTGTGGCAACCAAAAAAGAGAGCAATTGAGAAAAGGAAAAGCAGTTTTTTCATTGAAAAAATTTAAATTTTGGGTTAAAACGATAAAAATCAGCGGTTGTGGGTTCATAGTTTATCGTTCATAATTCATAGTTTTTTTCCGTGCATCGCTGCCCCAATCGTCACATCCATCGCCCGGTGCGCCAGCGGAGTCGTGTATTTATTCAACTTTTCGATGGCCGCATGGATTGTATCTTTTTCGGTGCCGTCGGTTGCCTGCCGGAGTTCGGCGAGCAATTTTCGGGTTTTTGAAATTTCTTTTTCGGTGAGCAAATTTTCATTTTGGTGGATAAATTTTTCACCGGAGTTGAGCAAATTATTTGCCTCGTTTTTGGCTTCCAACAAACTGCGGACGGCCATGTCGGCACCTGCATTTTGAATGCTGTCAATCAACATCCGCGCCATGTCTTCCTCTGAAATGCCATAAGTTTGGCGAATTTCGATGGTTTGTTCAACTTCCGAACGCAGTTCACGGGCGCGGACGGTCAAAATTCCGTCGGCGTTCAAAATGAACTGAATGTCGATTTTTGGCAAACCCATCGGCATCGGCGGGATGTTTTTCAGGATGAACTCGCCGAGTTTCCGGTTGTTTTCCACCAAATCTCGCTCGCCCTGAAACACAGCAATTTTCAAATTTTTCTGTCCGTCCACGCTCGTCGTGTATTGCCGGCCTGCTTTTCCGGGCACTTTTGAGTTGCGGGGAATAATCACATCCATCAAACCGCCCATCGTTTCGATGCCGAGCGAAAGTGGCGTGACGTCGAGCAAAAGCAAATCTTTTTGGTTTCCAGCCAAAATATCTGCCTGAATTGCCGCGCCGAGTGCCACGACTTCATCAGGATTCAATTCATCAAAAACTGGCTGCTTGAAAAAATCGCCGACCGATTTTTTGACCAACGGAACGCGCGTGCTGCCGCCGACCATCACCACTTTTGATATTTTTTCGACGGTTAAATTGGCGTCTCGCATCGCGTTTTTGCAACAATCCAACGTCCGTTCGACGAGCGGGGCAATGGCTTTTTCAAATTCCAAACGGTTGATGTTCAATGTTTTACCTTGAAAATCGGCGGTGAAATTTTCATTTTGGGAAAGAAAAACTTTGGCCCGTTCGGCCAACATTCTGATTTCTTGCCCGGCGTTTTTGTCTTCCTGAATTTCAGTTTTTGAGATGGAAAATTTTTCCAACCAAAAATCAATGATCGTTTTGTCAAAATCGTCGCCGCCCAAAAAAGTATCGCCATTCGTGGCCAAAACTTCAAAAACGCCGTCCTGAATTTGCAAAATTGAAATGTCAAAAGTGCCGCCGCCGAGGTCAAAAACAGCGATGATTTCGCCATTTTCAGAATGGTCGGTCGATTGTCCGATGCCGTAGGCCAATGCCGCGGCGGTCGGTTCGTTCACGATTCGCAAAACGTCAAGGCCGGCCAATTTTCCGGCGTCGCGGGTTGCCTGCCGTTGGTTGTCGTTGAAATATGCGGGCACGGTAATCACTGCCTTCGAAACGGGCGCGCCCAGATCCTGCTCGACGATTTTTTTCAACTCTTTGAGAATCAACGCACTGAGTTCGATGGGGGTGAAAAACTTGTCTTTCACTTTTATTTTTACCAAGGCCTCCGTGTCGTCGTCCAAAATTTTGTAGCCGAAAAAACCTTCCAAACCAGAAACGTCTTTGTAAGATTTTCCCATCAATCTTTTGACCGAGTAAATCGTGTTGGCCGGGTCGGAAATCAGTTTTAGTTTGGCCGCGTCACCGACGATAACTTCTTGATTTTCAGTAAAATGCACGACTGAAGGGACGAGCGTGCTGCGGCCATTTTCAGATTTTACACAAACCGGCTGCCCGTCTTTGATGTAGGCCACGAGGCTGTTCGTCGTGCCGAGGTCGATGCCGATGATGGTTTCTTTTTCGCGGACGACTTGGCCGGTTCGGATATTTATTGGGATAGTTGCCAATTTTTTTTAACTATGAACGGTGAACGATAAACTGTGAACGCTGGATTTTTGGGTAATTTTTTCAACAAAAAAGCCATGGTTTGCAAAGCAAAGCATGGCTTTTTGAACGACAAACAATTGAACGACAAACAGTTAGCAATGTTCATCGTTCATCGTTTATAGTTCATAGTTAATTCAAAACTTTGGCAACCAAATCCGCCGCTTCCTGAAATTCAATCGCCCCAAAAACTTTCAGACCCGATTCATCAATGATTTTTTTGCCCAAATCGGCATTCGTGCCCTGCAAACGGACGATGACCGGGACAGGAATGTTGCCGATTTTTTTGTAGGCATCTACCACGCCCTGCGCCACGCGGTCGCAACGAACGATTCCACCGAAAATATTTATCATAATTGCCTTCACGTTCGCGTCTTTCAACATCAAACGCATGGCATTTTCGACGCGCTGGGCATCGGCAGTGCCGCCCACATCCAAAAAAATTGGCAGGTTCGCCGCCCGAAATTTTAATCAAATCCATCGTCGCCATGGCCAAACCCGCGCCGTTGACCATGCAGCCGACGTTTCCGTCCAATTTTACATAGTTCAAATCGTAGGATTGCGCCTCGACATCGGTCGGGTCTTCCTCGTCGGTGTCGCGCCAGGCTTCGAGGTCGGCGTGTCGAAAAAGTGCGTTGTCGTCGAGTGAAACTTTGGCATCGACCGCGATAATTTTGTCGTCGCTGGTTTTCAGGCAAGGGTTGATTTCAAAAAGCGTGGCGTCGCTGCCGATAAAAGCGGCGTACAATTTTTGGATAAAAGCCACCATTTCTTTGAACGCGCCGCCCGACAGACCCAAATTGAACGCGATTTTCTGCGCTTCGTACGGCCGCAAGCCGAGCAGCGGGTCGATAAATTCTTTGTAAACGCGGTCGGGCGTTTCTTCCGCCACTTTTTCGATGTCCATCCCGCCGTCCGGCGAATAAACAATGACGTTGCTGCACGTGCCGCGGTCAGTCAAAATTGAAATGTAAAATTCCTGCGGCTTGCTCGCGCCGGGGTAAAAAACGTCCTGCGTGACCAAAACTTTGCGCACCAATTTTCCCTCCGCAGAAGTTTGCGGGGTGACGAGGCGCATTCCAATCATTTTTTTGGCGATTTTCGAGGCTTCGGCAGGGCTTTTTGCCAATTTCACGCCGCCACCTTTTCCGCGTCCGCCCGCGTGGACTTGCGCTTTGATGACGCACCAATCGGAATTGTACAGTTTTTTGATTTTTTTAGCGGCATTTCCTGCCTGCCGGGCGTCGGTGGCGACGATGCCTTCTTGGATTGCTACGCCGAAACGTTTGAGCAATTCTTTGCCTTGATATTCGTGTAAATTCATCGAAAAGTTGGATGATTTTGATTTGAAAATGAATGAGGTGGCGAAGGTAGTTATTGGGAAATTGGTTATTGGAAAATTTGTTATTGGGTTTATCTGCCCACCAATAACCAATTTCCCAATAACACATCACTAATCTTTCAACTGGTTCAAAATGCCCATCAAATCCAATTCTTGCCACGAAGTTTTGATTTTTCCACCCGCCATTTCATAAATCACGATGCCAGTCGAGGTAAAATGTTTGCCCGTGGGTGCAATCCCAAATGCCTGAGCCGAGTGGATTGCCGAGACTTCGTAGCGCACGGAAGCAAATTTTTCATCGGCCAAAAGGTGGGTAATTTTAAAATGGCTTTCGGTAAAAGTGTTGCGGTAATATTTTACCAACTGGCGAATGCCTTCGTGGCCTTCCAATTGGTTGGGTCGCAACGGGTTGCCGTCCTTCCAATTTAGGTCAAAACATTTTTCAATCAATTCTTCATTTCGGTTGTGGTTCCAACCTTCTTCAAACCAAAGTCGGATGGTTTCTTTGTTGCGATCGGCCATTTTTAATTGACGCGGAGCAGCACAGGAAAGCAGGAAAAGGGAAAGTAAAAATGGGGCAATCCATTGTAAATGTGTTGGTTTCATATCAGTTCAAAATTTGTGGTGAAGAAAATATTTAGTCAGGCGAATGCTCAAATTTATAACTTTTTAGCCGCGTAAAAACATTAAAACAAAAATCTTTGCCTTGAAAATTGGCGCGTTCAGGCATGGGCAAAAAAAATGCGAGCCGTCGTTACGGCCCGCATCTGACAAATTATAATCTCATGAACTACTTTACTTATTTATGGTAATTGATAAATAAATAATCGTGCCAATTTGTAATTCGCTGAAAAGTTTCTGGGGAATTTTTGAAAATAATTTCAAATGCCGTGGTTGGCGTCCTCGCCAATTTCTTTTTCCTTTAAATTTTTGAAAAAAATGTTTTTTTTGCACGAACGCCAACAACGGCACCTGAAATTTTTTCGACTCCAATTTTCAAATGTTCATCCCCAAAATTTTCCGGTTTGGCCGAAAATCATTGAACTCGAAGCATCTTTTTTGGCGTCGCTGGCGTTTTGGTTTTCTATTTCGAAAGAGGCAGGATGCGTGTTTTTCTGAAAAGAATGTCCCGAAAAGACAATTAAAGAGAAATTGATTTTAAATTTTTTTTCTCCGAAATCTTTTCTATTTTTGCCTGTACACAACACGAAACAACAGGGTAACACACATTTTGCAGAACACTATTTTCCCCAATCTACCAATATATTTCCTTATCTTTTTTTAACCTTTCAACTAAGTTCGTTATGAAAGTTAATGTCAATTCAATTCATTTTCATGCAGACAGCAAGTTAATTACTTACATCGAACGCAAATTGAGCCGCCTTTCCCGCTTTTTCGACCGAATCAGTGAAGCCGAAGTTTCCCTCAAACTGCAAGACACCGGAGGCCGAGTTCGAGAAAAAACCGCCGAAATCCATCTTCGAATGCCCAACGGCTGGGTCATCGACAGAAAAACCGGAGATTCGTTTGAAATGGCCGTCAATGCTTCGGTGGACACGCTGAAAAGGCAAGTTTCCAAACACAAATTGAAAATGGCGAACCACGCCCACGACAAAATCGGAGAATCCATCGAATCCTCTTCTTCCCGCGCCGAACCGGAAAATGTTTTTGAAGAAGCTTAGTTTTGCCCACTCACCATTTAAAAATTAGGAATTAGGAATTAAAAATTTAGGAATTCCTACTTTCGGAGGGCGACTGTTTTTGACAGTCGCCCTTGTTTTTTGGGTAAAAGTTTTTGAAATTATAATTGAAGAATCAGCACAGCCCAAATCGTTTTCAAGTCTATTTCTCACCGCTTGCCCACGGAAATCAATCGAAAGTAGATTTTTCACCAAAAAACTGCTTGCCAAACTGACATTTGATTTTCGTATTCATTCCTCATTCCTTGTACCTCATTCCTAAAAAATGTCCCGTCTTTTCAAACACATTGCTTTTTGGGTAGTATGCCTTTTGCTTTCCAGTGTGCTCACAGGAATAGAAGACCAGCGGTATCTCGTCGCGCTGATTGGTGAAACAATGATTTTGCCTATCAAAATCGCGTTGACCTATTTCACCTTTTATTATTTAATGCCCGAATTCCTCGACCGCCAAAAGGTCTGGAAATTGGTCGGTCTGTTTTTGCTCGCATTTTTGGTCGCTACCATATTATATCGTCTCGTTTTGCTGAACTACGTTTTTCCAACTTATTATCCGGAACGGCCGCGCATTTTTTTCCATCCGTTGGGTTTTTTGATGACAACTTTCGATATTTTTACGGTGGTCGCTGCCGCCGGGACTTTCAAATTAATCCGATTGCATTACAAAACGCGCGATTTCGAGCAACAGCTTCGCCGCGAAAAATTACAATCCGAACTCAGTTTTCTCCGGGCGCAGACCAACCCGCATTTTTTATTCAACACGTTGAATAATTTGTACGGCCTCGCCCGAAAAAAATCGGACAAAACCGCCGATTCCATTTTGATGCTTTCCAAAATCATGCGTTTCGTTTTGTACGAATGCCGCTCGCCGCGCATCCCGATTATCGAAGAAGTGAAAGTCATACGAGATTATATCGAACTCGAAAAACTGCGGTACACTGACCGTTTGACCGTCCGTTTTGAAGAAAATTTGGACGTCCCAGACATGGCGATTGCCCCACTTTTGCTTTTGCCTTTTGTTGAAAACAGTTTCAAACACGGCGCAGGCAACACGACCGAGGCCGTCGAAATTGACATTCGACTGTTTTTAAAAAATGAAAACCTGCTTTTTGAAGTAAAAAACACCACCGAAATGCCCGAAATTTTGCCGTCGAGCAACGGAAACAGCGGCATCGGTTTGAAAAATGTGCGCCGCCAACTCGAATTGATTTACCCAGAAAAACACAGTTTGGAAATCGAACCGACCGAAAACCAGTTTTCTGTAAAACTTCAAATTCAATTGGATTAAAAAATCAACCACAAAGCCACATAAGTTCACATAAGCAAAACCTTATGTGAACTTATGTGGCTTTGTGGTAAAAAAAACATTTGTGATGACAAAACTGAATTGCATCATCGTCGAAGATGAACCGATTGCCGCCGAAATCTTGGCCGAATACATCGAGGACACCTCCTTTTTGCGCCTCACCAAAACCTGCCGCGATGCCATCTCCGCGCTCGATGTGGTGCACAACGAGCAGGTGGACGTCATTTTTTTGGACATCAATTTGCCAAAATTGAACGGCATCGAATTCATAAAAACGTTGCGGAAACAACCAAAAATCATCATCACTTCGGCTTACCACGAATTCGCGGTGGAAGGTTTTGAACTGCAAGTCGTTGATTATCTGTTGAAACCGATTGATTTTCCGCGTTTCACGATGGCAGTCCAAAAACTTTTGCAGCCAACAAAATCCAATTCAAATTTTGAAATTGCCCCACCAAAATTGGCCGAGGCCGCCACGCGACCCTACTATTTTTTCACGGTCAACAAACGTTCGGTAAAAATTTTCCTCGACGAAATCCTTTTCATCGAAAGCATGAAAGATTCGGTGGCCATCGTCACCAAAAACAAGACTTACCCGACCCATTATCAACTTGGCGAACTCGAAGAATTGATTCGTTCGGATAACTTTTTGCGGATCCATCGCTCGTTTTTGGTGGCGGTGGACAAAATTGAGTCGTTTTCGGCAACGGAAGTGGAGATGGCTGGGCGTGTTTTGCCGATCGGCAGGTCGTACAAAAATTTTGTAATGGAAAGATTGGGGTATTAATTTATGTCGGAATCAAAATTTACAGAATTTAAGAATTGAATTACGCCAATTCTGTAAATTCCAAAATTCTGTAAATTCTGATTCCGACGTAATATTTAAAAAACCAAACTCCCCCCAAATCTAAAATTCAGAGCCGGGGCTGTTTTGGCCTTCGCCAAATTCAGCAAATTATCGGATACAAAATATCCTTGCAGCGGCCCGATTTTCAAATTCAAATTCAAACCCAAATTGGTGGCCGATTGGTTGTTCACAGCATACATCGCTCCGACTGTCAACCAAGGAATCGGGGTAAAAGCAGCAGCCGCGCCCACCGCAGTCCCATTTTGATTTTTTCCGTTGATGTGATAAAGTGATGCGGCGAGTGCCCATTTTTCGGTCAATTTCAGGTTCGCGCTGGCATAAAAACGCGTCGGAAGTTCTGTGGAAAACTCCTCGGCAGTTTTTTGAAACTTAAAAATATCGTTCAAAGAATCCAGTTTTGAGCCAAAATCAAGGCTGTCTGAGCCTGAAATAATGTCCGCGCCGGGCAGTTCGATGCCGTTGTATTCGTATTTTCCCTTGCTTTTGAAATAATTGGCGTTCTCAGTCCACTTGATTTTTCCGCCGAGGTCGAGCACGCTTGCCGAAACTTGCAAACGCTCGGTAAATTTTGCGGTGACACCCAAATCGAATGCCACGCCACTGTTTTTTGAAAAAAGTTGCAGGCTTTTCACCTCGCCCAAATCCAAATCGTAACCCAGCCCAGCGGTGTCCAAAGCATTGACAATCACCGAACTATGAAAAGCGTAGTCCGTTTCGAGATTTAATTGATAAATGTCTGGACTGGTTTGGACGGTCATAATTTTGTGGTCGGGGTCGGTTTGAAAAGCCGCCGCGCCAGCCAGATATTTTACCCGTCCGGCCACCGTCAAATTGGCAATTTTTCGAGAAACGCCCACGCCAATTTCGTTAAAAACCGTGCCGCCGCCGACCGGGGCGATGTCAACTGGCGGTTTTCCGACGTATTGAAAATTTCCTTTCCAAATGATGCTCGGCAAAGTTTGCGGATAATCGCCCCCACCCTGCTGCCGGATGGCATGGCCAAACATCAAACCCCATTTTCCAAATTTCAAACCGAGCGAAACGGTTTCGATTCGCAAGCCAATTTGAATGTTGTTCGTCGGTTCGAGTCGGTCAATCACTTGCCCAAAATCGAGGTAAGTTTTTCCATTTTCCTTTCTCAAAAAATCCTGCAAACTGACCTCGCCGGAGTGGGTTTGGTCGAACGAAAATGCGCCCAAACCGACCGCGATTTTTTTATCTTTTGGAAAAAGCGCAGGGTTGATGGTGTTCGCCTGCCACTGATTTACTTGGGTTGAAAAAAGCAATTCTTGCTGGGAAAATGCTTTTCCAGAAATAAGAATTGCAAATAGCGCGATTTTGAATTTGAATTTCAAAGACATTTTATTTATTTATGAATTCATTGTTTGAATCAGAATTTACATAATTTTAGAATTTGCAGAATGGTAAAAATTCTGTAAATTTTAAAATTCTGTAAATTCTGATTCAAACATTTAATTTATTTAAGTTTAAAGTTTGGTTTTCACCCGAATCCCCATTTTCACTTTCGTTGAATTATCCGAAAGCAATTTGACCATTTTCGGATTCCCATTTGCATCCAAAGTCGTCGAAAAAGATGCTTTCAAAAAAGCCATTTTCGCAGTTCGAACCACATCAAAACGTGCTTTTGACATCGGAATAAAAGTTTCGGAACGCTCGACGCCCGTCGGAAAACCATTGGCATCCACTTCGGCTGCGGTCGAAATTTGGGTCACGCCGCTCAAAAAAAGCGAATCCAAAGTCGTCCCGGCTGCATCCTGAAAATAAAGCTGCATCGAAGTCGACACCGGCATTTTGTTTTCGGTGACCAATTTGAACTCGATTTCTTCAATTCCGTCGGTGTTGTCCGTGCTATAATCTCCAAAATCGAGGTTGAGTTTTTGGTCTGCCCCAAAATTTTCAGCCGAGCCTTCGAGCAGCAATTCAACGGTCACGCCAAATTTCACGACGCTGCTGTCGGTGATAAAACCAATCAAACTCGTGTCTTTTTGGGCATTCGCCACGCCGTCAATTGCATAAATCATTTGCACTGGCTGTGAATTAAAAATGTCGGCGATGTTGGAATTTTGGCTGTCAAAAGTGAACGATGAATGTTTCGTTTTTCCAATCTCGCCAGCCAGCAAGGACGGATAAGCAAAATCAATCCCCGAAGCGATAACCGGACTCGTCAATTCATATTGGTTGCCGTCTTTGCCCACGAATCGTAGGTATTTTATCTTGCCTTGCGTTGGAAAGCCAAAAGAATTGGCCACGGTCACCGTGATTTTCGGGTCTTTTATAACGATATTTCCTTTTAAATTGGAAGAATTGATGTCAATATCAATCGTATCGAGGCCAAGCGAATAGGTTTGATTGCCCCAATAACCTTCGAGGTAGGAAAATTTCAAGGTATCAAAAGTGAAAACGATTTGGGGTGCGGCAGGATTTGCCCCTTCCAATTTGATGCGGTCGCCGTTCGGCAAACGGGCATCGTAGGTAAAAAACAATTCATTTTCCTTGGAAGTATTCAATAATTGGTACCCATTCAAATCGTACGAGGAAAATTCAATAAAACCCGGATTGATGGTTCCCGACGGATTGGGTGGAATCGTCATCACTTTTGTAAACGGCACCCCATTTTTTGTCATTTGAGGGATTTTAAAAGTGCAGACCACAGGTTGCGTTTGGCCGTTGTTCCAAGCGAAAAAATTGGTGATTTTGCCTTGTTTCAGGATAACTTTCCGGATGCTTAAACTGTCCACATCCCCTGCCGGAATCGGCAAAACATAAAAAGAATCTGAAACTGGCACCGGCCCCAGCAAAGAAAACTTGTACAAATCCACCGCTTTTTTCTCCGCCACGTCGCCCGAATAAATCAAGGTCATCGTTTTATCCGAGTTAAAAATCAAGGTGTCGCGAAAAGATTGGTCATTCAAAACATTGACAATCAAATCTTTAAAAAACAAATCGGTGGAAAAAAGCGGAAATGCAAATTCAGAATCGTGTTCTGCAAGTTGCGTGTCGCGCCAATCTTGGCTGCAACTGTTGAACAAAAAAAGCAAAGCAATTGCAATGCAGGAAGCGAGTTTGGTTAAATTTTTCATTAAAAAAAATTGAAAATGAAAGGGTAAATTTTGTGAATCGGTTTGGATGAAATTTTTCAAAAAACTACAAAATCGGCATCAAAACTTCCACCCGCGTCCCTCTTTTTTGCCCACCGGAAATTTCTTCGAGGTCTAAAATTTTGACCCATTTTCCGGCATTTTGGCCTTGCTGTTGGTGCAGCAAATCGAGGCGTTCGCGGGTAATTTCCATGCCTTTTGATTTATGAATAGAAAACGACGGGTCGGTCAATTTCTTTTCGCGGCTGCGATTGTAACCTTCGCCGTTGTCTTCAATCGTGCAAAGAACCATATTTTCGGCCTCAATTAAGGTAAATTTTACGGTTAAGTCGCCACCCGACATCGGTCGCAAGCCGTGTTCGATGGCATTTTCAACGAACGGTTGGACAATCATCGTCGGAATCGAAACGTCTTCCGTTTCCAAATCTGGATGAACAAAAATCTTGCAAGTCATTTTTCCAGCAAACCGAAGTTTTTGGTTCAAATCCAGATAATTTTCCAAAAAAGAAATCTCCGTTTCCAAACTCACAACTTCCCAATCCGAATAATCGAGCGTCCGGCGCATCAATTTTGCAAATTTTGCGAGGTGCGTTTCCGCCGCATCAAGCCGCCCGGAAGTGATTTGACCTTGAATCGCATTCAAAGCATTGAACAAAAAATGCGGGTTCATTTGCGCCCGGAGTGCTCGAAGTTGCAGCCCGGTGAGCCGCAATTTTGCCTCGCGCGCCTCCTGCCGGCGTTTTTCCAATTCGTACCGGGTTTCGATGTCCCGGATTTCAATTTCCTTCGATTTTTCAGCAATCCGCCGGTCAATTTCCCCGGCCAACAACTGATATTTATACGCCGATTGAAAGTCATTTTGCTGCGCCTGAACCTCGGCGATGGTCGTGCAAACGGCCAAAAGATTTTGAAAATCATCACATTTCACCGCCCAATCCAATGCTTTTTGAAAATGTTCCTCGGCCAATTCCACTTGCTCAGTTTCCAAAAAAAGTTGTGTCAACAAAGATTCCAAAATAGATAAGTTGTTGAAATCCTGCGGGTTAGATGGGTTTTGGTAAAACAGCAAACCTTCTGAATAAAACTGAAATGCCTTGTCAAAATCACTTTTCAAAAAAGCCACGATGCCCAAATTTATCTGCCCGTGCGTTTTCAAATTCAAATCGCCCGGGCCCGCGTGCCGCAACGCATTTTCAAAATAAAACTGCGCGTCGGCTGCCTTGTCATTTGCCAAAAGTGCGCGCCCGCAATTCAAAAAAAGATGCCCAAGTCGTGGCCGCAAATCCTGATTTTCACTCACTTTCAAGGCTTGCAAGTAGGCCAAAACGCTTTTTTCCTTTTCATTCAAACGATTGTACAATTCGCCGAGGCCGGAATAATTCAGGGAAAGAAAATAAAAATCCTTTTTTTCAGCCGTTTCGCCGAGGCCGAGCAGCAGCCGTTCGGCTTCCAAAAACCGTTCGAGAGCCTCGCGGATTTGCCCAATTTGCAATTTCAAAAAACCGTCCCGCGTCGCCAAACGACCGCGAAGTGCTGGTAAATCGGCCACGTCGAGCAATTTTTCCGCCCGCCGCAAGGCATTTTCTGAAATTTCAAAATTTCGCAAATTGGCATGCAGAGCCGATAAATCGGTCAGCGCGTCGGCCAAAAAATGCGTTTGCCCAGTTTTTTCCAAAATCAAAATCGCCTTCTCTTGAAATACGATGGCTTCCCAATAACGGTTTTCTTGATTTTCCAAAAACGCCATGCCCAACAAAAATTTCAGGCGGATTTCGGCTGACGTTGATTTTGAAATTTGAGCCGCAACTTTTTCAAAACGGCTGCGCGCGCCCTCGAAATTGTTGAAAATCAGTTGCTCGGCTTCGTTGCAAAGCCGTTCGAGTTGCGTGGCCGAGAGTTTTTCGGCGGGCGATTTGATGGATTTTATGGAACTTTCGTTTGGCATCGGTTGCTCAAAGTATGATTCGCGGACTGGGTTGCCGAGGAAGTGAAATTGGCGCATCGGGCGGTTTGTAAATTTTTATTTTTTTTGACCGCCCGAAAAACGGGGTGAAATTAGCAAAAATTTTGCCGACGGCGTTAATGAACGCAAAACATCAAAATTTACGAAAACGTCGGCGAGGTTTTTAAACCTCGCCGACGTTCGTTGTAAGTTTGCCCTAAATTTTAAATTAAAAAAAAATGAGAATCGCACTAATTTTTCTCTTGCTCGCTGGTCTCTTGGCTTGGTTGATGGCTTGCAAAACCAACAAAAAAACCACCGAAAATGCCAACACCCAACTCGTCGAACTCAAAACTTCGGGCTGTTTTGGTTTTTGCCCCGTTTTTCGCCTCACGTTTTGGAACAACAAAAATGTCGAATTCGAAGGCATCAATTTTACCCAACAAAAAGGCATCAAAACTTTTGAACTGACCGACGAAGAACTTGCCCAACTCCGCGCAAAAGTTTTGGAAACCAACGTCTGGCAATTTCCCGACCGTTTTGAATCCACAGTTCAAGATGCGCCCGGTGCGACGATTACGGTTTTTGAACCCGTCCGACCGGGTCAGCCGGGCGGGAAAGACAAGAAAAAAAGCACGCACGGCACCATCGACCGCCCCAAAACTTTGCTGGATTTGGAAGGTTTGATGAAAAATTTGGCCGAAAAACATGGTTTGAATGTGTCGCGCGGCGTGGATCCGAACGAACCGCAGCCGGGAGCCCGCGCCGAAATCATCGTCAAATTGGACGAAAAACTGAACGCCGGGAATTGGATTGCCCAATTTACCGACCTTCGTTTGCAATTGGTGCGTCGAATTCCGCCCGAAAATACTTGGGTTGTGGCTTTCGACACCACGCAAATTGATGAAAAAACCTTGATTGATTTTTTTAAAAATATTGACGGCGTCATTTTGGCGCAGCCAAATATGAAAGTGAAAGACAGAAATTGAATGGAGGTGGGGATTTTTTACCACCCCAACATGTGGGGATAAATAACGACAACCAAAAAAAAAAAAAAAAAAAAAAAATTAAAAAAAATTTTTTAAGAAAAAAAAAACAACAGGTGGGTGGGTTATTGGGTGGGG
>JANNMS010000150.1:0-10911 GCA_031398055.1 Saprospirales bacterium
CACCTCAATATTTGTAGAAATCGTTGCCCATTATTTCCAAAAGGTGCGTAGCACCGGAACGTTTGGGTATCAAATATTTCGGGGCTACGCACCTTTGAATGGATTTTTCCTCACTTTCTACAAATATTAGGGTGCTACGCACCTTGCTCGCTAAAAATTACAGTTCCAATTTATTTCGCCCCATAAAACTGGTCGGAATAAATTCCGACCTCCAATTCTCACACCATATATATATGTCTCACAAAGAAAAATTATGCTTGCAACAAAAGGCCAACCAGCCGACCTACAAATTTCAGAAACCCAACTAAACACCATCGAAGCGGCACTCGCCGATTTGAAAGCCGGAAAAATCATCATCGTCGTGGACGACGAAAACCGCGAAAACGAGGGCGATTTTATTTGTGCTGCCGAAATCGTTACCCCGGAAATGATAAATTTTATGGCCACGCATGGCCGCGGGTTGATTTGCACGCCGCTGGATGAAAAACGTGCCGATGACCTGCACCTGAATTTGATGGTCAGTTCGAATACGGCTTTGCACGAAACTGCTTTTACCGTCAGCATTGATTTGATTGGGCAGGGCTGTTCGACGGGGATTTCGGCCTACGACCGTGCGACGGGCATCCGTTTTATGACAAACCCGGCAGCAGCACCGAGCGATTTTGCGCGTCCGGGGCATATTTTTCCACTTCGGGCAAAAACGGGGGGCGTTTTGCGGCGCACGGGGCACACCGAAGCGGCGGTGGATTTGGCGAGGATGGCCGGTTTTTTTCCGATGGGCGTTTTGGTTGAAATTTTAAATGAAGATGGGACGATGGCTCGGTTGCCGCAACTTTTGGAAATCGCCAAAAAATTTGACCTGAAAATCATCTCAATTGACGACCTCGTGGCGTACCGAATGGAAAAAGAACGGTTTGTCCACCGCGAATTGAGCACGAAAATGAAAACGATTTATGGAGAATTTGAAGTCATCGCTTTTCTCGATTCGACTTCGCACGACACGCATTTGGTTTTGAAAAAAGGAAATTGGAAGGAAGGTGAAACGGTCACGGTGCGGGTTCATTCATTTTCCGAAACCGGCGATATGTTGGGGATGCTGCTCGAAGATTACAGCACAATCAATGGAAAAGCCTTGCAGATTTTGGAAAAAGAAGGAAAAGGCGCGTTTGTTTTTCTCCGGCAGAGCGACAAAGGTTCGCTTTTGGCAAAACTCCAACATTTTCAACAACTCGTCGAGGAAGGCCATCCCGAAAAATTCAGGCTGCAAACCGGGATGGATAAAAAAGATTTTGGCGTCGGGGCGCAGATTTTGCGCGACCTCGGCATTTCAAAAATGCGACTTTTAACCACGCATCCGAGCCGCAGGATTGGGGTGATTGGCTACGGTTTGGAAATTGTGGAGACGATTTCGTTGAAAGAAAAATCAAATGAAATTTGAACGGAAAAAAGAAATTCAAGAATTTTTCAAGAAAAAAATCAAACGAGTTTCAAACGGAGGTTACGGTTTTTAGTGTGGGTACATAAAAGGACATCAATCAATTAATTCACCCACAAAATTTTTTTAAAAATGAAAAAGTTTCTTTCGTTCTCCGTTCTCGCAATTTTTGCCGTTGCATTTTCTGCTTTCACCACTTCAAAAGAACCACTTCCAGACCTTTGTATTGAAGAAGTCAAAGTGGTTTGTACCGCCCAGCGTTGGCTGGTTTTTCAGGTAGCCAATGTTGGTGATGCAAAATCCACCGCCACAATTCTCCGCATCCGCCCGGAAGATGGCGACGACCCAACCCAGCGTTGTATCCAACAGGCTGTCAAAAACATCCCGATTTTGGCACCTGGTCAAGTTTTCAAATTGCGCGTTCCGCTGAAAACATCGGAAGGTTGCGATTGCAAGGCCACTTTGAAATTTACGCTTGATATTGACCACAAAAACTACATTCAAGAAAAGAGTGAGGTCAACAACAATAAAAAGTTCGCTATCGGCGGATAATCTGCGCCCTGTTTTCCCAAATCAAATGTTGTTTTCCTCGAAAACTGATTTTCCTGAAACTGATTCATCCCTGTTATTTTCGCAAAAACCGGAGGCCAAGTGAGTTCGCTCACTTGGCTTTTTTTTTTAATTTTTCCAAAAAAACTACGGGTGTGTTTGAGACCATGAGATTCTTTATCAAAACGAAATGCAAACGGTGGTAACCAATTTTAGAACCGCCACATTAATAGGTGTAATCAAAAATTACTCACCCACTAATTTTAAAAAAATGAAAAAGTTTCTTTCGTTCGCAGCACTTGCAATGTTTGCAATTTCCTTTTCGGCCTTCACTACAAACAAAACCGCGATGCCAGATTTGTGCATCGAAAACGTCAAAGTTGTTTGCGAAGCACAACGTTGGTTGGTTTTTGAAGTGTATAATGCAGGCACTGTTGCATCCAACCCCACTTTAATCCGAATCCGTCCAGAGGGCGGCGATGATCCCACCCAACGTTGTATTCAAACGGCGGTTAGAAACGTACCGATTATCCAGCCGGGCCGCTATTTCAAATTGCGCGTTGAATTGAACAACACGGTCGGTTGCGATTGCAAAAGCACACTGAAATTTGAATTGGTTGTTGACCACAAAAACTACGTCCAAGAAGCGGACGAGACGAACAACAAAAAAATGTTCTCCGTCAATTAAATAACGACTATTCCCCAAATCAACCAAGTTGAACTTCGAAAAGTCAAAAGGCCAGGCGATTAACATCGCTTGGCCTTTTTGTGGAAAAAAAAATTAACAGTTTCGCGTAGATTTTTTGGATGGGTCTTTTTATTCCAACTTTTTAGTTTACATTTGTTTCAGATTATGACATTTAAAGCGGCAAGATTTAGTTTCTTTCCATATTGCCCAAATCTTATTCTAAAAACCTAGGTTTTTAGGTTTGCAGACAAGTGAAAATTTCATGCTTAAAAAAACTCAGTTTGCTTTTGAAACGTAAGTTAGGATGAAAACACATATTTTTTAAAAAATGTGTTCGACTGGGTTTTGTTTTATTGATTTCGGAATAACTTTTTTTTGACAATTTTTTTTCACCCACAAAATTTTTTTAAAAATGAAAAAGTACTCTTCTTTTTTCACGCTCGCACTTCTGGCACTCGGCCTGACGTCTTTCCGCGGGGAACTCTCGCCCAACAAAGATCCATTGCCTGATCTTATAATCACTGAAATCCACGTCGTTTGTGAAGCACAGAGATGGTTGGTTTTTACAGTTGCCAACGTTGGTGACTTCAAAAACAAAGCCACCCAAATCCGCATTCGCCCTGTGGATGGTGACGATCCAACACAACGCTGCATCCAACAAGCAGTGAGAAATGTGCCTATTTTGCAGGTAGGCGATGACATCAAATTGCGTGTTCCACTGAAAACCAGTGTAGGATGCGATTGTCAAGGTCCACTCAGTTTCGAATTGAAAGTTGACCACAAATTCAAAGTGGCAGAGTCAGATGAAACCAACAATGAAGAATTTTTCTCTCAGGAATAATTTCAAATTGTTGAGAAATTAGCAAACACAATCACTTCACCCACAAAATTTTTAAAATGAAAAAGTTCTTTTTACTCGGCTTTCTTGCCGTGACTGCTCTTGCTTTTACTGCTTTTCGGAATTCTGACAACACGGAAAGTGCCAACAATGCAACAGGAAAGAACATTGTTGTAGGATCGGATCTCGTTATCCAAAATCCCTCAATTATCTGTTCATCCCAAAGATGGCTTGTTTTCTATGTGAAAAATCAAGGAGGTACAAAATCTATTGCTACTTTGGTTCGGGCGCGTGCACCACAAGGTGGTGATGGCCCAACTGAACTTTGTATGGCTCAGGCAGTGAAAAACGTTGCAGCCTTGGTACCAGGCAAAACAATTAAAATCCGCATCCCACTCAAAACTGCTGGCGCAGGCTGTGATTGCACTGGTTGTTTGCGTTTCGAACTCTTCGTTGACTACCTCAATTATGTTTCGGAGGACGATGAGTCAAACAATATTGAATTGTTTGAGCCGAATTGCAATTAATTAGACCTTTCTTTTGTGAATTCTCACATCTGGGGTAAAATTTAAAAATGCCGGGTGACAAAAATCACCCGGCATTCTCCAACTTCTTCGTTTTAATAATTTATTGAAAAACCTTCCTCGAACCGTTTAAACAATTTTCCTCACCCACAAATTTTTTTTACGTGAAAAACATTCTTCTTTATGGCTTCCTTGCCGTAATGTCCTTCGGATTTGCAGCATTTCGGACTGCAGACAACACTAAAAACGCAACCTCAATTGCAATGCCTGACCTTGTTATTGATGAAATCATTGTAAAATGCGCAGCCCAGAGATGGCTCGTTTTTTATGTCAAAAATCAGGGAGATGCGCTTTCCATTGCAACTTTGGTTCGCATCAGACCAACCGGAGGTGACGATCCAACACAACAATGTTTGAATCAATGTGTGCGCAATGTTCCAAGTTTGTTGCCCGGCAAAAATTTCAAATTAAGGGTTCCGTTCAAAGTTGTTGGACAATGCGATTGCACTGGCTCAATGACCATTGAAATGCTGGTTGACCACAACAACTATGTAGAAGAAACAGATGAGACAAACAATGAAGAATTTTACACCCAATGAGGTTTGTAAGCTAAAGTTGTTTCCTTATTTGAAATAGAAAAAATGCCGGGTGACGAAATGTCATCCGGCATTTTCATTTTGGCCAAATCTATTTTTCAAATTTTTCCCGGAATCGCTTCCACCAATTTTTTGACATATCCAGTTTTTGGAGAAAAAAGAATGTCTTCCGGAAAGCCGATTTCCTCCGTTTTTCCCTGATTCATCACCATCAAACGATCGCAGAATTGATGAATCACACTCAAATCGTGGGAGATAAATAAGTAGGTGAGCCCAAATTTTTCCTGCAATTCAGCCAACAAATTCAAAACCGTTGCCTGCACCGAGACATCCAACGCTGAAACAATTTCATCACAAATCAAAAATTTGGGTTCGAGTGCGAGGGCGCGAGCAATGCAAATCCGTTGCCGTTGACCGCCCGAAAATTCGTGTGGGTATCTTTCAAAATGATTGGCATAAAGTCCAACCGTTTCCAAAAGTTCAACGGTTTTTTCCTTTCGTGCTGCTGGATTTGGATGAATTTTATGGACGTTCATCGGTTCCAAAATGGCTTCGCCGATGGTCATCCGTGGGTTGAGCGAGGCAAAAGGGTCTTGAAAAATGACTTGAATTTCCCGGCGCAGCGGGCGCATTCCACTTTCTTTCAGACCTGAAATTTCACTTTTTTTATAAAAAACTTGCCCCGCATGGGCTGGAATCAATTTGGCGATTGCTTTGCCAAGTGTCGTTTTTCCACAGCCCGATTCGCCTGCGAGGCCAAAAGATTCGCCCTGAAAAATTTCAAAACTCACATCGTCCACCGCTTTTGTCCAGTCGGTCGGCTGGCCAAACCAGTTTTTCTTTTTTGGAAAACGCACCTCCAAGTTTTTGACATCAAGCAGTTTTTCATTTTTCAAAAGCTGCTCCTGACGTGCGGCTGTTTCCTGTTTTGTAATGACTCGCGATTCAAAATTGGTATTTTCCAAAAAATCGGGAACAGTGGGCAAGCGGTATAATTTTTGGGAAAGGGAAGGTCGACAAGCTACCAAACCTTTGGTGTACGGATGTTTTGGGTTTGAAAAAATTTCAGCGACCGTGCCCATTTCTACAATTTTTCCCTGAAACATCACGACCACGCGGTCGGCGATTTCAGAAATCACGCCCAAATCGTGGGAGATAAAAATCATGCTCAACCCTTCTCTTTTTTGCAAATCGCGCAGCAAATCGAGGATGGTTTTTTGCACCGTGACGTCAAGGGCGGTCGTCGGTTCGTCGGCAATCAGGATTTTTGGTTGGCAACTGATGGCCATCGCAATCATCACCCGTTGTTTTTGGCCACCGGAAATTTGGTGTGGGTAGGCCTGAAAAATCCGCTCTGGCTCGGGCAGTTTTACTTTTTCAAAAAGCGCAAGCGTTTGTTTTTTTGCCGATTCAAAATTTATTTTTTGGTGCAATTGAATCGCCTCGGTCACTTGGTTTCCACACCGAAAAACAGGATTCAACGAAGACATCGGCTCTTGAAAAATCATCGCGATTTCGCTGCCGCGAATTTTTTGGATTTCTTTTTCCGAAAATTTGAGCAAGTTTTTTTTCGGAAATTTTTCATCAAAAAAATTGATTTCGCCCCCGGCGAATTTCGCAGGCGGCTGCGGCAACAAACGCATCACCGAAAGCGAAGTGACGGATTTTCCAGAACCCGACTCGCCGACGATGCCAATCGTTTCTCCCGAAAACAAGTCAAATGAAATGCCGTCCACTGCCTTCACGATTCCAGTTTCGGAAGAAAAATGAACTTGCAAGTCTTTGATTTCGAGAAGTTTAGACATCAATTCATTGAAATTTGACAAACGCCATTTTTCCAATTCACGGCAATCGGGCGCAGCGTTTTCAACCAATTTGTCAATTCTTCGCCCAACAATTCCGCGCGCCAACCATCCAACAAACTTTGGTCAAAATTGGCCGGTGCCGACCGCAATTTATTGAAATCGCCTTTCGGTAAAAGTAGGGCGGCACTGATTTCATTTTCGTTGCAACGTTTTTTGACCATCAAATACAAAAAATCGTGCATCCAGTCGCGGTCGGGGTCGTCGGGAACGGAATCGGGAAGGGCAGAAAGTATCTCTTTTTCAAAAGGGGACGGCGGCGTTTTGAACAAGTTTTCCCAATCAGAAACGTGTTTTTTCCAGACATTTTCGGTCAAAGTGCGGTTGGATTTGAAGCCGCCCAAACCATGCCGGATGGCTTTGACGACCGACGAAATGTGCTTGTTTTGCAAAACAACCTCGCGCGGCACGTTCATTTCCGCAGCTTTTTCGCGCCGCCAAATGTAAAGCCGCATCAAAAAAATCTGGTCGCGGCTGTCCAATTGATAAATAAATTCACCGCCAAAAGCCTCTCGGTACGGGTCGGCTCGGTAAAAATCGGGCGTTTCCCATTTCCGGTTTTCTTCGCGCGACCACGATTCGCGGTTGAGTTTGCGGAGTTTGTTGGTCAATTTTCGATGGAGTTCGGGCAAAAATTTCACGTCTTCGACGGCATAATCCAGCGCGCGCGGGTCAATCGGACGTGCTTCCCAATCGGCGGTCGTGTGGCTTTTTGCCAAAGTTATCCGCAGTTCGCGTTCGCAAATTTTGGAAAAACCAGCCGGATAATTGTACCCGGTGAACCCCGCAGCGATTTGTGTATCGAAAGTATTGACCGGAACGGTGCCAAAAAGGATGTTCAAAAGTCGGTAATCGTTGTCGCCAGCATGGGTGATTTTGAGAACTTCTGGATTTTCAATGATGGTCAATAATTTACCTAAATCCTTGATTCTCAACGTGTCAATCAAAAAAATATCGTCGCCCGCGACCACTTGAATCAGGCACAAAACCGGGATGTACGTTTTTTCACCAACAAATTCAGTGTCAAAACCAATCCATTCCGCACTGGCCAGATTGTCCATGGCTGCGTCAAAATCCGGTTGGCGGTCAATAAATTTTACATTAAATTTCATTTTGTTTTATTGTGCTAAAATGTGTGCCATCCGAAGCAAATCCTTGTTCATCGGTTTTTGCTTTCCGATGGCTTCGGTAAATGGGGTGAAGGCAATATTGTTGTTTTTGATGCCGCACATCACGCCGGTTTTGCCTTCCAACAAGGCTTCGACAGACCCAAAACCAAGGATGCTGGCCAAAACCCTATCCAAAGTTGTGGGCGAACCGCCGCGTTGCAAGTGTCCGATGACGCTCACTTTGATGTCGTCGTAAACTTTGATTTGCTCGCTGACTTTCGTGGCGAGTTCAAAAACGTTGCCCATCGTGTGCCCCTCGGCCACGATGACGATGCTGAAAAGTTTGGCACGTTTCGCGCTGCGTTTCAACATTTTTATCAAATCTTCGAACGAAGTTTCTTCCTCGGGAATTAAAACGCCGCCCGCGCCGCCCGCAATTGCAGTGTGGAGTGCGATAAAACCGGAGTGCCGACCCATCACTTCGACAAAAAATAGGCGATTGTGCGAGTCGGCAGTGTCACGGATTCTGTCCACCGCCTGCACCGCCGTGTTGACCGCCGTGTCAAAACCGATGGTAAAATCCGTCCCAAAAAGGTCGTTGTCAATCGTTCCGGGGATGCCGACGATTTGGATTTCGGGAAATTCTTCCATGAATTTTTGCGCGCCGGTGAACGTGCCGTTGCCGCCGATGGCCACAAGCGCGTCAATATCGTTGTCAACCAGATTTTCGTAAGCCATTTTTCGGCCTTCGGCGGTCATAAATCTTTGCGAACGCGCCGTTTTCAAAACCGTCCCGCCGCGGTGGATAATGTTGGAAACATCGGAAGTTTCGAGCCGCCGGATGTCGCCGTTGATCATGCCTTCGTAGCCTCGACTGATTCCATAAATATGCAAATCATTGTTGATGGCATTTCTCACCGTCGCTCGGATGGCCGCGTTCATGCCTGGCGCGTCGCCGCCGGAGGTGAAAACTGCGATTCTTTTTATTTCTTTTGCCATAATTATTATTTACCACAAAGCCACATTAGGAAACATAAGTTTTAAGTTTATGAATTTCCAAAAACTTATGTTTTCTTATGTGTCTTTGTGGTCAAAAAATTTAATCAAAATTGTTGGAGTCAAGGTGAAATTCGGCGAGGGGATAAATTGGTTTTCGGATGATATTCCCGAGTTGCAAGCCGCGAGTTTTCATGCATTCTTCCAAAATCGGTTGAAAATGGTAGGCAATCGAACCCACAAAACTGACCGGAACCGACCGCGCACCACTGTATTTCAAAACATGGCAATCCAAAAAATCGCCCAAAGATTTTGCCACTAAATTTTTGATGAACGGGTGCGTCATGTTTTCCCCCAAAAACTTGGTGAATTGAGCCAAATAACGGTTCGCACCTTTTTCATAAACCTTGTCTTTTATCGCGTCCAGACCTTCGGGATGCTCTTTTTCAAAAGCCAAAACCAAGTCGTGCGGCAATTCTCGGTAAAAAAGTGCACGAAGCAATGCTTTTCCGAGGTGCGTTCCGCTGCCTTCATCGCCCAAAAGCCAACCGAGGGAAGGCACATTGTCCACGATTTTTTCCCCATCGTAATAACAACTGTTCGAGCCAGTGCCCAAAATGCAAGCAATTCCAGCCGTCCGACCGCAGGCCGCGCGCGCCGAACCGAGCAAATCATGGTCAACTTCAATCACAGCAGTCGGAAAAAGCAATTGGAGAGGTGCGTGAATGATGGCCGCTCGATGCTCGTCGTGAACGCCCGTGCCGTAAAACCAAAGGTGGGTGACAGCTCGCGGGTCGATTTTAGGGCAAAGTTGGGTTTCCACAATCTCCCGGATTTCGGTGGAAGAATGAAAAAACGGGCTGAAACCGACGGTATTTTCGAGTTGTTGGTCGCGTCCGCCTTTGACAATCAGCCAGTCGCATTTGGTGGAGCCGCAATCGGCGATGATGACCATTTTTAAAAAATCAATTTTTCTAATTTGTTGAAATGTGCGCAGTGAAGTTGTAAAAACTACACCAAGCCGGATTGGGTGGCAAAATTAGACGTTTCGACGGAAAATCAAGTTTTCGGGCGAGGTAAGTTGAATAAGTTGTTTTTGAAAAAAAAATAAATGCGAGCCGTACCAACCCGAAAGTATTTCCTTTTTTTGCCCCCGATTTCACCAACATTTTTCAAACTACAAAACTGAACGGAACATGAATTCCTCCCTTTTTCGCGGCATCGCCGAAAGCAAATGGTTCAATAACAGCATTTTAGCGGTCATTCTTTTGGCTGGCATTTTGGTCGGCGTGCAAACTTACATCAAACACGACAGCCCTTTTTTTTCCACTTTGGAAATGATTGACCTGTTGATTCTCCTGATTTTTACGGTTGAAATTTTCATAAAAATGCTCGCGCACGGCGACCAGCCTTGGCTTTATTTCAAAGATCCGTGGAATGTTTTCGACTTTATCATCGTCGCGGTTTGTTGGTTGGCGCACGTCATGCCGCAAATTGACGCAGGTTTTGTGGCGGTGATCCGGTTGGCAAGGGTGCTTCGGGTTTTGAGGCTCGTCCAAGCCATGCCGCAACTCAAAATGTTGGTCGATTCGATGTTAAAAAGTATCCCTTCGATGGGTTACGTCGGCGTGATGTTGTTCCTGCTTTTTTACATTTATGGAGCGATGGGTGTGTTCCTTTTTTCGAAAAATGACCCGCTTTATTTCGGCAGCCTGCACAACGCGATGCTTTCTCTTTTCCAAATCAGCACGCTCGAAGGTTGGGGAGACATCATGAAACTCAATATTTATGGCTGCAACCACCCCAATTTTGGCTACGCAGAAAACGGCTGCCTCAATCCCGAGGGTCACGGATGGGTAGCGGTCATCTATTTTGTCTCGTTCGTTTTGCTCGGAACGATGATCGTTTTGAACCTTTTTATCGGTGTAATTATGAATTCGATGGACGAAGTGCGCGCCGACCAAGAATTAGAAGCCAAAAAATTGAGATTGGAAAAGGATTCCCACACTGTCGAAGATGAAATAAAAGGAATACAAGAAATGATGGAAGGCATGAAAAAGCAATTGGATTTCTTGGCTTACCGCTTGAAATAGTGAACTATGAACGGTGAACTTTAACGTGAATTCGGAATTCAAACCAATGGTTTTCAATCGTTTACAATATTTTTCTCGAAAGGAAGCCTTTTTAGAAATAGAAAACAGGTCAAACGCATTAAAATCCATTCCCGAAGGGAATCTATGTTTATAGCTCAGAGCAAGGGCATTTTCCTCAAATCCCGAAGGGATTTTATGTTTTCAGGCGCGAGTTTTTACAT
>JANNMS010000173.1:0-53471 GCA_031398055.1 Saprospirales bacterium
TATGTGTTCTATGTGAAAACTCCTCTGTTTTCTATGTGTTAAAAACATTCCCAAACCGTCGCACAAAAACCACCCACCCCAAAACGATAAAAAACGTCGCCGCCACCATCGGCAACATCCCGTTCAAACTATTCAAATAACCGGCAACGATCGGCGGAAAAATTTGCCCGACCGACATCATACTTTGGTTGATGCCCAAAATTTCGCCCTGCTCTTTTTCGCCAGCCGAAGCCGAGACGACCGTCGTCAAATTGGGCGAAGTGATGCCTTGAAAAATGGCAATAAACGGATTGACCAAGGCCACCCACCACAATTTTTGCGGCAGCAAAATGCAGGCAACGGCCACGCCGAGCAGCAAAATTGACCAACGGAGCAGCCGTTCGGGTTTGAATTTTCGCGCCAATTTCCGGACAATCACGCCTTGCGTAAAAACCAGCCAAATCCCAATCCAACCGAACAAAAACCCAATTTCTTTCTCGCCAATCCCAAATTTTTGCATCATGTAAACTGCATAAAACTGGGTGAAAAATGAAAATCCGAGCGAAATCAAAAGCGAAACCGTGAAAATCCCACTCAAATTGGGCGAAGCAAATGCTTTTCGGATGTTCCGCCAACCTGCCCCGAAACGCACCGGCGTGTCGCGTTTTTCTTTCAAAGTTTCTCGAAAAATGAATTGGACCACGGCCAAATTGACCAAAGTTAAACCCGCCGTGAACCAAAACGGTGTGGCATGGTCGAACCACGAAACCACTGAATTATCGGCCAAAATGCCACCGATCGCTGGGCCCAAAATGAAACCGAGTCCAAAAGCCATGCCCACCATGCCAAAATATTTTGTCCGATTTTCGGGCGTGGCAATGTCGGAAAGCGACGACATGATGATGGAAATATTGCCGCCGGTGAACCCAGGAAGCATCCGCGAGAAAAAAAGCAGCGGCAGATTTTGGGTATGGATGGCCCAAGCGAAAAGCAAATAACCAATCAAAGTACCGACGAGTGCGATTTGCAACATCGGTTTCCGGCCAAAACGGTCGGAAAGTGCACCCAAAATCGGTGCACCGAAAAACTGCATCAACGGGTACGCCGCAATCAAATATCCGTACAAAATGCTCCGTGCCGCCACCGAAGTTTCGGGAGAAAGCAGGCCGCTTTCCGGGTTCAAAAACAGTCCGGGCAGCACCGGGATGATGATGCCCACGCCCAACATATCTAAAAAAACGGTGAGGAAAACGGTCAGGACGGGGCTGTTTGATGCAGATTTTTTTGTCATTTTTTTTAAAATTATTCTTCCAAACCCTCCTTCGCCAACACAATCCCCACTGCATCGAACGCCTTTTTCAATTCCTCGTTCAAATAATAAAAAGTATCCGAATATTTTTCGCCGACCGTCCAACAGCCGATAGTCACGGTCATCGCGTCGCGGGGAAAACCTTCTATTTCAACAAAAGCATCTTTTCCAGCCACCCGAAATGGGCATTTATTGACCACCTCGCCAACCACCGCCCGCAGCAAATTGATGGACGTGTCATCTTTCACATCAATTTTTACATCGGAGCGCACCTCGTCGCCGAGGTGGATATTTTCAATCGGGCCTTCCGACATTTTTCCGTTCGGGATGATGATCCGTTTGCCCGCCGGCGTCATCAAAATGGTGTTGAAAATCTGGATTTCGTCCACCCGACCCGATTTTTCAACCACCGTAATTTGGTCGCCAACTTTGTACGGACGAAATAGCAAAATCAAAATGCCGCTCGCAAAATTGCCCAAACTGCCCTGCAATGCCAATCCGATTGCAAATGCCAAGGCCGAAAAAATGGCAATAAACGAGGTCGTTTCAAAACCCAATTTCCCGGCAACGACCAGCAAAAGAAAAATTTTCATCGCCACGTCCAACATCGAGGAAAAAAACGGGCGCAGGCTGGTGTCCACATTTCTCGTTTTCAAAACGTGGGCAAAAGTGGCAGAAACCCGTTTTATCACCCACAAACCGCCGACCAACATGGCGAGTGCCAAAATCAAGTTTGGCCCGTATTTCTTGGCGATTTCTATTCCTTCATCAAAATAAGATGCTACTTCCATTTTACGTTTGTTTGTGTCAATTGATGTTTGAAAAAAGTAATTTGCCGAAAAGCGGGGCAAAGATTGTTAATCCGTTGCGACCTTTCGGCCTCCTATTTTTAAAAAATATTGGTCATTTCTTTTTCCAAAAAATTCTAAATAAATGATTTCTGCAATCAAAAATTGTAATTTTAAAATAGCAAATCTGCTGTTCGCGGTTTTGCTTTTGGCTTTTTCCTGCTCGCCGAAGCAGTCGCCGAATATTTCCGAAACCCCAACGCGCCCCGGCGAACCCGGAAAATGGAGCGAAATTTCAAAACCAATCACCGGCGAAGAGCCATCCGACACTTCTGAAATCCCGGAAGTTTATGGTTTTGAAGACATTGTCATCGAACCCGAACCCGCCGCCGCACACCTCGACACGCTGCCGCCGTACAATCCCTCCCACACTTTTGAGTACGATTTGATTCACACCAAATTGGATTTGAGTTTTGATTGGGAAAAAAAATGGGTCAACGGCAAGGCAACTTTGACTTTTCGCCCCTGGTTTTACCCGGCCGACCAGGTGACTTTTGATGCCAAAGGTTTTGATATTCAATCAGTTACGTTCGACGGGCAGGCTGCGCCGTTGAAATATGATTATGACAATTTGAAATTGACCGTTCATCTGGGAAAGACATTTACCAAAAAAGACGAGGTCAAATTGATGATAAAATACACCGCAAAACCTGACGAACGCACCGACATCGGCGGCAGCGCGGCCATCACATCTGATAAAGGTTTGTATTTTATAAATGCCGACGGCGCGGACATTTCAAAACCAAAACAAATCTGGACGCAGGGCGAGACCGAGGCAAATTCCTGCTGGTTTCCGACGAACGACAAACCGAACGAACGCTGCACCCAAGAAATGTACCTGACCGTCGCCGACAATTTCAAAACACTCTCGAACGGCATTTTAAAAGAATCAAAAAAGAACGCCGACGGTACGCGAACAGATTACTGGAAAATGGACAAACCGCACGCGCCCTACCTTTTTATGATTGCCGTCGGCGAATTTGCGGTGGTCAAAGACAAGTGGAACGGCATCGATGTGGAATATTGGGTCGAGCCAAAATTCGAGGCTGACGCTCGCGACATTTTCCCGTACACCACCGAAATGCTTGATTTTTTCTCAAAAAAATTGAATTATCCCTACCCTTGGCCAAAATTTTCGCAAATCATCGTCCGTGATTTTGTGTCCGGCGCGATGGAAAATACGACTGCCGTGATTTTTGGCGAGTTCATCCAAATGCACAAACGCGACTTGCTCGACGCCCACATGACGAATGAAAAAATCGTGGCGCACGAGATGTTTCACCATTGGTTTGGCGATTTGGTCACGACCGAAAGTTGGGCGAATTTGACTTTGAACGAAGGTTTTGCCAATTTTTCCGAACTACTTTGGTGCGAACACAAGCACGGCGCGGACGAAGCGGGCTATCATTTGATGCAAGAACAGCAAGGATATTTGTTTTCCGCAGCCGATGGCGGTCACCCCCTGATCCATTTTGCGCACCGCGACCGGGAGGAAATGTTTGATTCCCATTCATATAATAAAGGTGGTTGCACTTTAAATATGCTTCGCGAAGTCGTCGGCGAAGAAGCATTTTGGGCAAGTTTGAGTGCTTATTTGAAAAAACACGAATTCACCGATGTCGAGGCCGACGAACTTCGGATGGCTTTCGAGGACGTGACCGGACAGGATTTGTCGTGGTTTTGGAATCAGTGGTTTTTTGGCGCAGGCCACCCGGTTTTGGACGTGAAAACGGAGTGGGACGAGGCCACAAAAACCGCAACTTTGAAAATCAACCAAACCCAAAAAGGCAAAAATGTGGCGCACGTTTTCAACATTCCGATGGCCGTCGATATTTATGATGCCTCCGGAAAAGTGCGCCGCGAGCAAATTCGATTGACAAAACGCGAAAATTCTTTCCAATTTAAATGCGAAACCCGCCCCGCGCTGATTAATGAAGATGCCACTAAAAACCTGCTTTGCATCAAAAATGTGGAGCATTCTGCTGTCGAATGGGCATTTATGTTTGACCACGCGCCGCTTTTTCGCGACCGCTGGGACGCGCTCGATGCTTTGGAAAAAATGGAATCACCGCTGCTCGCCGACATTTCGCGCGAGGCTTTGACCGATAAATTTTACGGCATCCGGGCAAAAGCCCTCGGCGTTGTGGACCACAAAAACGCGCAAAATTTGGCCATCATCGAAAAAATAGCGGAAAGCGACCCCGAGCCAGAACCACGCTCTGCGGCCATCGAATTTTTGGGCGAAACGGGCGACAAAAAATATGTCCCCGCCCTGCAAAAAGGCCTCGTGCGCACCGTTCCGTATTCCGTTTTGGGTGCTGCGCTGGGTGCTTTGTCAAAAATTGACCCTGCCTCGATTGCCGCGATGGCTATCGAATTGGAAAATGAAGAAAGCCCTGCCGTTGTCGTGACTTTGTCAGAACTTTATGCCGAAAAACCGGATGTCGCCAAACTCGCCTGGTTCAAAAAGCAGGAAGAAAAAATGGATGAAATGGCCGCGTTTTCGTTTTTTGCCAATTATCAAAAGTTTTTGACTGGTTTGAACGACTCGACGGCGACCAATTCGGCGATTGAAAATTGGAAAATGATTGCTTTCAACATGTCCGCAAGTCAATGGCGGCGTTTTTCGGCAACCAAATCGCTGGCCGATATGCGGAATTTTTACCGGGAAAAAGGTGAAATCACCCGCGCCGCAGAAATGCAAACCATCATCGGAGAGATAAAATCAAAGGAAACCGACCCGACTTTGAAATTGTACTACGATATGTTTTAAAACTGGTTATTGGGGAATTGGTTATTGGGGAATTGGTTATTAGGAAATTGGGGAATTGGTTCGCCATACCAATTTTCCAATAACCAATTTCCTAATAACCAATTTTCCAATAACTAATTCCCCAATAACAAATAACCAATAACAAAAATGGATATCTCCGTTCACGAACTCAAACAAAAATTAGACGCGCAAGAAAACTTCGTTTTCATCGATGTGCGCGAGCCTTGGGAATTTGCAGAATTCAACCTCGGCGCAAAACTCATCCCCGTCGGCGACCTCGGCAACCACCTCGAAGAATTGCTGCCGCACCGCGACGAAGAAATTGTGGTGCATTGCCGTTCGGGCGCGCGCAGCGGCATGGCAAAATCAATTTTGACCGCGCAAGGTTTTTCAAATGTCAGGAATACGCTCGGCGGGGTTTTGGCTTGGCAGGAGGCTTTCGGCAAATGATTTTCTAAAAATGCACAAAAAAAATGGCTCGAAGTTGAAAAACTCCGGGCCATTTTTTTTGTGCATTTTTAGGTTCATCGTTCAAACCTCTTCCTTTTTCGGCGGGTTTTTTCTTTCATAAAAATAAGCTGCCAACATTCCGCCGCCGCCAAAAATCGCAACCATTGCAAAATACAAACCAGTCGTTTCGCCTTCCGAGAGACCACTGAAAATTGAACGGCTGAACAAAATCGCCAAAAACAAACCGATTCCCGCACCGATAAACATCAATCCCCATTTCAAAACGCCCGACGGATTGGTCGCATTTTTTTTGTCTCTGGGGTCAATCCCTTTTTCAATCAGAGCCATATTTTCTTGATTGACCAGGTACCGAATCCCAAAAATCATTAGAAAAAGACTCACCGAGCCAACTATCGGAATCATTACAGCCAATTGATGTTGATCCATTTTGTTATTAATTTTTGATGTGAAAAATTTTGTGAAATATCATTTTCAACACCAGACAGCCGATTGAAAAATTAGGTTACAGCCAATTCGAAAAATATCTCAATTTCCCAATATCAAAATATCTCAACCTCGTCAATCATCAACCAACACGGATTTCCCGCGCCTTTGTGCCACGCCGGGCACCGCAAAAGCGACTCGCTGACGACCCGAACAAAACGGGTTTTGATTTTTTTGGGAAAATTTAAAGTAAAATCTTGCAGCAGCATCCCCATTTCGGTCGGCAAATTTTTGGTTGAAATTTCCCCGGCGGGTTGAAAGTTTTTGCCGTCGTCCGAAATTTCGACGCGGATTTTTTCGGGAAAAAATATCCACGAATTGTTGTCCTGCAAAAAACCGGCGACCACTTTTTCGACCTTTTTCTTTTTTCCCAAATCAAAAACAACGTCAAAATTTTGCCCATCGAAACCCTGCCAATCGCCTGACCGGAAATCCGCCGCGCCCCGAATTTGGTCAATCAGACCTGTTTCGCCGCGCCCGGTGTACTGGTTGTTGAACTGGCAATTGTATTTCTCAATTTTCAAACCGGGGCGCATTTTTGAAAAATTAGAAACCATTTCGCCGCTTCGTTTTCCATTTTTCGAAGCAAAAGATTTCAAAACCATCGTTTCCGAAATTTCAAAAGCACCCGAAAAACGCGCCGATTTTTCAGTCGGTTCGCTGCCGTCGGTCGTGTAAAAAATGGCCGCAGCTGCGTCGAGACAGCCCAGTTCGATGCTTTGTTTTTCTTTAAAAACCCGTTTTCCAGTTTTCAAAAAAGGGATTGGAACGATGTCCGGCGCATCAATTTTTGAAACCGGCCAGTCATTTTCCGCTGTTCCAAAACTGCTCGGCTGGTCGGTCATTTCAAAAACAAGTTCGCCGCCGGAAGTCAAAATTTCATGCGAAATCCATGATTTTGAATATGTTAGGCCATTCAACGTGGCATTTTTGATGTAAAAATTTTTGTCAGAAATGCCGTTTGCCTGCACTGTGAATTTTTTGCCGTTCGGCAAATTCAAAACCGTTTTTTCAAAAAGTGGCGTTCCAAAAACATACTGCCCACCGACCGGAACCGCCGGGTAAAAACCCATCGCCGAAAAAACGAGCCACGCCGACATTTGCCCACAATCTTCATTTCCACTCAAACCGTCGGGCTGGTCGGAGTACATTTTTTGCATGATTTCGTGGACGCGCTGCTGCGTTTTCGAAGGCTGCCCGGCAAAATTGTAGAGGTACGCGATGTGGTGGCTCGGTTCATTTCCCTGCACATATTGCCCGATCAAACCGGTCATGTCGGACTGGTTTCGACCCGAGGTTTCGGATTTTGCAGCAAATAATTCATCCAAATTTTGGAGAAATTTTTCGCGCCCGCCGTGCAATTTCACCAACCCAGAAACATCCTGCTGCGCCGAAAAACGGTACTGCCAAGCATTGGCTTCGGTGTAGTTAAAATTGACCTCGAACGGGTCAAAAGGTATGTACCAAGCCGAGTTATTTTTTGCCCGAAAAAAGCCAGTTTCGCTGTCAAAAATGTTTTTGTAAAATTGCCCGCGCTGGTAAAATTTCTGCGCAACTTCCTGGTTTCCAATACTTTCGGCCATCCGCGCGATTGCCCAATCGTCAAAAGCATATTCCAAAGTTTTGGCAACCGATTCTGGTTCTTTTTCCGAAGGAATGTAGCCCATCGAACGATAAAATTCGAGGCCAAAACGGTTAGCATCGGCACTGCGTTGCATGGCTTCGAGTGCTTTTTTGCTGTCAAAATTTCGCAAATATTTCGACCAAGCATCGGCAATCACCGGCACGGCGTGGTAGCCAATCATGCACTCGGTTTCGTTGGCCGCCAGTTCCCAAACTGGCAGCAAACTGCCCTCGTCATATTGTTTTAAAAAAGTATTTACAAAATCCTGAGTTCGTGTCGGTTCGAGCAAAGTGTACAGCGGATTGGCCGCCCGGTGCGTGTCCCACAGCGAAAAAACCGAGTAAATCGGGCGGTCGGATTCATGGATTTTTTGGTCGCGGCCACGATATTTTCCATCCACATCCGAAAAAATATTCGGCACGACCAAAGTGTGATAAAGTGCGGTGTAAAATGAAGTTTTCTGCGCTACCGTGCCACCTTCGACTTCGATTTTTGAAAGTTGGGATGCCCATTTTGCCTGCGTTTCTGTTTTTATTTTATCAAAATCAAAATGGTTTGCCTCGGTTTCGAGGTTTTTTCGCGCGCCTTCGATGCTCACTGCCGAAATGCCGACGGTCACGACGAGCGGCTCGCCGTCCTGCACAAATTGCAAAATGCCAACAACCGATTTTGAAGAAACCGAGGTTTTTGAAACGTGCGGCTCGACAGCCATGTCCAACAATTTTGGGTTGGAAAATGGCTTTGAAAAACGGGCGACGAAATACAGGTGCTGTTCAGCGGCCCACGATTTTGAAAAGCGGTAGCCGGCGATTTCGCGGTCGCTGCAAGTTTCGAGGTGACTGTCCAAAACGAGGTCGCGGTGGCGCAGGTCAATCAAAAGATAGCCGTTTTCCCTGTTTTTTGGAAAAGTGTAGCGGTGCAGGCCGACGCGTTCGGTGGCCGTGAGTTCGGCTTTGATTTTATCTTTTTCCAAAAAAACGGCGTAAAAACCGGGTTCGGCAACCTCGTTTTTCTTTTTGAAAAAGGAGCGATAATTCGAGTTTTCGAGTTCCGGGCGACCAGTGAACGGCATAAAAAGCAGGTCGCAAAAATCGGAAACGCCCGTGCCGGAAAGGTGGGTGTGCGAAAATCCATAAATCAAACTGTCGGAAAAATGATAGCCGCCGCAGCCGTCCCAATCGCCCGGATCAATTCGAGTGTCGGGGCTGAGTTGCACCATGCCAAACGGGGCGGTCGCGCCGGGAAATGTGTGGCCGTGGCCGCCGGTGCCGATGAATGGGTTGACGAATTTTAGAGGTTCAGCAGTTTGGGCGAGGGAAAAAATTGGGAGAAAAAGGAGTGAAAAAAATAGTTTGTTCATCTTTCAATATTGGAAATTACTGGGTCGGATAGAACACTGATTTGGGTGATTTTCACTGATTTTTTTTAATAAATCAGTGAAAATCAGTGTTCTATGAATTTTTTCAAATTGCCTTTTTCAATTGCTCCACCACATCGGCCCAAGCCGTGTCTCTATTTGGAAAATCGGAAATAAAACGGCCGAGAGAAGGTAAAGATTTTAATTTTTCCAAACCTGTTCCGCTAAAATCGCTGCGCTCGACCAAAATGGGGACGACCGTTTTTTTCGCTTCGACGGCCTCGAAAAGTTTGCCGAACCAAGTGTCGGACGCCAATAAATTGGGCGTAATCAAAGCGATGACCATCCGGGCATCTGCTATTTCTGCGGCGACTCGTTCGTCTACATTTTCGGCAGCAGTGATGTCGGATTGGACATTGAAAACCTTTATTTTTTTGGTAAATTTCAAAACTGCCAGGTGCTTGTTCAAGGTTTTTGAAACTTCGTAATCTTCCTCGGAATACAAAATCAACCATTTTGGCGGGCCAGCGGGGGCGACAGGTTTGGGTGTTTCGGGTGCTGGTTTGGGTGAAATTTCGGGAGAATCCGCAGGCGTTTCGGTTTCACTTTTGAAAGATTCGTGTACTGTTTTTCCAGTAGATTTTGATGAAATACTGGGCACGCTGCCGCCATTTTTTGATATAAAATCAAAGATATTTTCGAACAAAATGCCCCGGTTGGCCGGTTTGACATCGCCTCGTGCGTTGATTTTCATGGCATCCGAACCGGCATGATGAATGGCCACGACTTTCCAATCCTTATTGAAAACTGGCGATCCGCTGCTGCCTGGTTCTGTGTCGGTTTCGTAAAAAATATGCTGGTTCCAAATGCTGTAAACTTGGTTGGCGTTCAACGCGATTTGCTTGTCTTCGCCTTTCGGGTGCTGGATAATGGTGACCGATTCGCCGACAGTTGGGATGGCCGAGGGGTCAAATTCGACGAACCCCCACTGGCTCAAAGGCTTCGCAAGGTCATCGATGACTTTCACTTTTGCAAAATCAAACTGGTCGGGCGTGCTCGTGATGTAGGTCGAGGCATCCAATTTATAACTCGTCCGGGACTTCACTTGGCCGTTCAAGTCGGTTTCAAAATTGAACTCGACTCGCGCAGTTTTGGCATCGTCGACGGTTTTCAGGACGTGGTTGTTGGTAAAAATGAAGCCTTCTTTTGTCAAAAAACCCGTGCCGAGTTCGCCGTTTTCGACCACGACGCGGCACACGGCTTTCGAGGCGCGGAGTGCTTTTTCGAGCCAGTTAATTTTGAGCAAATTGTTCTGGCCGCCGAGGACTTTTTCCAAACGGGTTTCGTCCGGGACTTTAAAATTGAAGCCGCCGAGGCCTTTTATTTTGTCGTTCAGTTCAATTTGTTTGGGGAAATCTTGCGCCAATCCGGTCAAATAAAAGCGGATCTGGTTTTTTTGGATGGAATATTGGTCAAACGGCAGCATCCCACGACCGAACATTTTTTCTACTTCTTTCAACCGTCCGGACTGTGCGAGCAGGTCGGTTTTCAATCCTGCGGTGGTTTGTTTTTCGAGTTCGAGCATCGAATTGAGGGCTTTTTCCAATTCACCTTCTTGGATGAGTGCCTCGATGGTTTCGAGATAGATCAGTTGAGCGTTTTGCATTATTGATTCATTTAATTTTGGTGCAAGGTAAATTTTTTGGTGAAAAATAAAAACAGACATTCCGTAAAAGTGGAATCGTGAATTGCTTTACTTTTTCTTCTTTTTCATCCATTTTTCCGCCGCTTCGATTTCCTGCATCACGTCCTTCCATTTATTCGAAACATCTTCTGTGAGGTTCAATGTTTCGGCATAATCGCCTTTGGGGATTTCCATCACCTTGATCCGATTGGTCGTGTAAGTTTCGATTTCGGCCAACATTTCACGTTCCTCGTCGCTGCAAAATGAAATGGCATCGCCTTTTCGAGTTCCTCGCCCCGTCCGCCCGACGCGGTGGACATAATTTTCGGCGACATCCGGCAGGTCATAATTGACCACCCATTCCACGTCCGGAATATCAATGCCACGTGCGCTGACATCCGTGGCGACCAAAACTTTCAAAGTGCCTTCCCGGAAATTTTTCAAAACCTCAAAACGGTCGCTCTGGTCTTTGTCGCCGTGAATCGTTTGGCAAACAATTCCGACCCGTTCCATCGCTTTCAAAACCCGCTCGGCGCGAACTTTCGTGCGGACAAAAACGATGATTTTTTGCTCGGCATGTTCTTTCAAAAAACGTTCGAGAAAAAAACGTTTGTCGTCCATTTGGATAAAAACTACGGCGTGGCGCACGTTTTTGGCCACCGGGTCTTTTGGCGAAAGTTGGATTCGGATCGGGTTGTGGACAAGCGAATAGGCCAGTTTTTTGATGTTTTCATTGATGGTTGCTGAAAAAAACAAGGTCTGGCGTTTTTTCGGAAGGAAACGGATCAGGTCGCGCAGGTCGTTGATGAAACCGAGGGCAAGCATTTGGTCGGCCTCGTCGAGCACCAAAATCTCCACATTTTCCAATTTTATAAAACCTTGGCTCACCAAATCGAACATCCGCCCCGGCGTGGTCACGAGAATGTCGATCCCTTTTTCGAGCGCGGCAATTTGCGGTGCCTGCTCCACGCCGCCGAAAACACAAAACGTTTTGACCCGCGAGCCGCGCCCCAATTTGTGGAAAACTTCGGTGATTTGAATGCCCAGTTCGCGGGTCGGAACCATCACCACACTTTTGATTCCTGCCGGGCGGGCAGAACTTTTTCGGTCGTGCAAAATGTGCAAAATCGGGATGACAAAAGCCGCCGTTTTGCCCGTCCCGGTTTGGGCGATGGCCAGCACGTCCTCGCCTTTCAAAATGGAAGGGATGGCTTTGAACTGGATATCGGTGGGGCGTTTGAACCCCAAATCTTCGAGGTTTCGTTTGATTTCTGGGGCAATTTGGTAGTCGTCGAATCGCATTTGTGTATGTGAAAAATGGAGAAATTAAGGTTTTTGGACCATGATTTGGCGAATTTTTTCTTCCAAAAGTGAACGTTCTGGCAAGTAAAGTTGATATTTTGAAACAAAAATCTGGGTTGCCAGACCACCAAGGGCATATTCAACGGCCAATTCAGATTTGCTCGCAGCGAGGATAATGCCGATTGGTTCGTTGTCGTCAGGTTGGTTTTCTTCGTTTTTGAAATAATTGAGGTACATATTCATTTGCCCGACATCGCCATGTTTTGCTTTGCCAGTTTTCAGGTCAATGACCACGAAACATTTTAAAATACGGTGGTAAAAAAGCAAGTCAATGTGATAAAAATCGCTGTCAATTTGGATCCGATATTGCCGCCCGATGAACGCAAAACCTTTGCCGAGTTCCAACAAAAAATCTTGCAAAAAAGAAATGAGCCGTCCTTCGATTTCTTTTTCCTTGTATTTGATTTTTTCTGGCAGACCGAGAAATTCGAGCATGAATGGTTCTCGAAGCAGGTCTTCCGGCTTTCGAACCAACTGACCATCGCGGGCAAGTTGCAGCACGCCTTCTTTGTCTTTGCTCAATGCTATGCGGTGAAAAAGCAAGGAACTGATTTGTCGGCGGAGTTCGCGCACGTCCCAACTTTCGTTTTCGGATTGTTTTAGATAAAAACTGCGTTCGAGGTCGTTATCAATCGACACCAATTCGCAGTATTGTCCCCAATTCAATTTTCCAGACAGCGTCTGGAAAATTGGGAATCGCTGAAAAAACAACCTCATGTAATAGACATTGCTTTTGCTAAATCCCTTGCCATGCAACTGTGTCAGATCTTTGGAAAGCCTTTTCAACAAGGCCGACCCGTATTCTGCCCGGTCTTTTCCCAATTGTTCGTATTCAACAATGTGCCTGCCGATGTTCCAATTGGTTAATAAATGGGCTGCGTTGGCTGCCTGATAAACTTTTTGCCGTGCGGTTTGAAGCGTCTCGCCGATTTGGTCAAGCAGTTGATGGTATTGGTCTGGGGGGGCTGGAAAATGGGTGTCCATGCTTTTTTCTGGTTTGGGTAAGCGGCGAAATTACAAAACGATGGTCGGGGGATTGGTTAATTTTTTTGTTTAAAAAAAGGCTTGCCTCATCCAACGAGGCAAGCCTGCACGAATTTTTCTAAATCTTAAATTGAAACTTGAAATATCCCAATTTCAATCAATATCCCAATATTCTCACTTTCAATTCAACGAAAACTGCACCGTCACCCCCCCATTTACCGTCGTGATTGGAAATGACGCAGAGGTTTTCGGCGTCGTTTTTCTGTAATCTACGAACAGCCGCAATTTCAATTTTTTATTGATTGCATAATCCACCGATGGCTGGATTGTGATGCTCCGCGCGCCCCGCGTCGGCACGGCTTCGTCGGCTTGGTCGAGGCGGTGATTGATGGTGATGTCGTCGCGGAAATCAAAATCAAACTTGAAATTCATATCATTGCCCTGCTGCGCCTTGCCTTTCGGGTCGTCGCCGCGAATAATGTTGCCGATATTTTCCTTCGTTTTTTTCTTCTTCTTTTTGCTCGTCGCTTTCGTGCCCTTGCCTTTTTTGCCGGTCAAAAATGGGATGTTCACATTTTTCAAACGGTAGCCAAAACCAAAAGTGTAACCCGTCGAATTGGTCTCTGCCAACTGATAATCCACAAAAGACATGGCCAACATCCTGCTTTTTTTCAAATCCAATTTGAACGACATCTCGTTTTTCAATTTCACATCAATCCCTAAAAGTGGCGCAAACTGTTCATTGATAACGATTTGCGGGATTTCGTAGCGAGCGATATAATTGAAATTCAGCGTGTCCACCGTGAACGGTTTGGCAGGTTCGTAAAAAATATCGGTGTTGTAAGAATTGACCTGCAACGTGTTTTTGTAGCCGTGCGAAATCGTCACGCTGCTAAAAACTTTGCTCAAATTGCCCACTTTCGACAAGCCGTTGTAATTCAATTTCCAGTTTACCGCCGGACGCGTGTTGAAAATATTGAGTTCTTGACTCGCAGCGTCGTGCTTCGTGTAGGCCGAAAGGAAGGCCGGAATCAACACTTCTTGCTGGATTTTTCCGTAGCCATATTTATAATTTGCGCCGTCGTGTTGGTGCGGTGCAGTGTTCCCGGCATCCACGCCGAGGCGGTTTGAAATCACGACGCGGTTATTTTCATATTGTTGAAAAAGGCCGTTGATGTCGTTGCCAAACAAAGTGTTCATCGAGAAAAACGAGGTCGTAAAACTGCCCATCACCCGCTCGCCACGGCTTTCGAACCGCGCCGAATCTTGGAAATATTTGAACAGCCGCGAATTGTTGTCCGTAAATTGTTGGTTGGCACTCAATTCTATCCGAAAATCTTTGAACGGTTCGAGGGTCACGCCCGCATCAAAATTTCGGGTGTGCGTTTGGGTAACTTCTTGGTTGAGTTCCGAGGTTTTTGAAAAACGTTTTTCGTCCACCAATTGGGTCAAAAAGTTGCTTCTCGACTGAAAATCAGGCTGAAAACCAGTCGCAAAACCCCAGCCCGGCGACTGAAAACCTTCGCTCAAACCCATCAAAGTTGGCTCCGGCAAAAAACCGGGAACCACCGTTCCGAAATTTTCAGAATAAGTAAAACGTGCTTTTCGCAGCAACATCAACGGGCGAAGTGCAATCCTTTCGGCAGTCGAAGGTTCGCGGGGCGCGTCCTTTTTTCCAGCCGCGCCTTTGCCTTTTGCATCTTTTCCAGCAGAGCCATCGGCAGTTGCAGCCTCTTTATTTTTCGGGTCAACCCGTCCGACGCGACCGGGACGGCCAGCCGAGCGATCATCGGGCGAGGCGGTTTTGTCGTCTTTTTCTTTTGGATTCGCACGGCGGTCGGGCGCAGCGGGGTCGGTTTTTCCACCCGAATCGTCGGCGGTTTTGTCGTCGCCGCCTCGTCCACCGGGGATTCGTGGGTCACTTCCGTCGGGACTGTCCGAGCCGGGCACAGCGTCGTCGCCCGATTTATTTTTACTTTTTTTGTCCTTGCTGCCGGGCTTCGCGGGCTTGTTTATTTTTGATAAATATTTACTCTTGTTGTAAAGCGTTTCAAAATTCAAGTCACCGTTGATTTGTCGGGTGCTGGTGTTTTGAATCACGTTTCCGATATGCCGGTTTTGAATATCCGAGCCGGGCGGCTGCAAATATTGCAATTTCAAAGAAGCCGCCGTCCAAGTGTAACCACCTGTGTACGAGGCTTTTAGGGTGACAAAATCCATGAACGGAATGGATTTCAAAGGCAAAGTCCAGTTCAAACCAACGTTGTGGTTGTAACTTTTGGGGCGACCCAAATTCCTCAAATTTGTCTTAATCGAGTCGTTCCGAAACTGCGAAGAAATGCGTTGCCCGTTGATTACTTCCGCTGGTTCGTCAATGATGCTGCGCGCCAAAGCATCGTAATTAAATTTGATGCCTTTTGAAATTTCCCAACCCAAATCATAATCCCTATCCCAAGTAAAACGCTTGTTGTAATAAGTATTTCTCGACGGATTGTTGTCCGGGTCGTCCACAAAACGCCAAGTCGTGGACTGAAAAATCCGCTCCATCGAACTCGAAAAACCATAGGTATTCGGAATCGGATTGAAATTGAACTCCGACAAAAACTTCAAATACTTGTCCTTTTTGACCAATTTTTTAAAAGGCATAATCGGCTTCAAACCCGTCGAATATTGATAGTCCAGCGCGCCTTTGTATTGTTTCAAGTCGTCGCGCACCACAAATGGGTTGCGTTTGATTTGATTGTTGAAAGCATAAGTCAAACTGAAATTCGAGATTGACCACGGCCACGGCTTGCCTTTTCCCGTTTTTTCTTTCCGGACATTTGTAAAATTGAAACCACGATTTATCGTAACATCTTCGGCTGCCCGGCGGATGCTGTCGCGTGCGCCGTTGTCGGCAGTTGTGCGGAGTTTGTCTTTCAATTTGATGTCCAAATCGTAGGGGTCGAACTCCGGTTTGCGGATAATTTCAGAACGCTGCCAGTAAAATGGGATTTTCAAACCTGATTTTTCGGGCAAGAACTTGTGCAGTTCCAAATTGGTCGACACATCGTACTGCACGACTTCTTCCAATTTCGCGGCCACCAATTTTTCCTCAATCCCACGCCAGCCCGACGAAGTGTAACCGGACGAAAACGCGACATTTCCCAAATCGGCCAATTTCATGTCCGCCCGCGCCAGCCCGGCGTAACCCGCCCGCTCGTTGAAATCATTGAGCCGCAGTTCGTTTATCCAAACTTCGACACATTTTGGGTTTGTAACATCCGACGAATCCACGTTCCGCACGCCAACCATGATGCCTTTGACATAGCCGAGGTTGGGGTTGCCGACCACTTTTACTTTGTTCGCCGGTTTGTCTGGGTCGGAGCGGGTGAATGCTGTTTCAAAATTCCAAGTCGGGAAGTTGGCATTTCTGTCGGTTTTGACATCCGTGAAAAGTTCGAGCGGGAAGTCAAAAGCATTTTGCGCCGGCCAAACTTCATCTTTGTATTCCCGGCTGTCGGCGGTGTAACCTTTCAAATTATCGGCAATCGAAGGCCGCAGCGGAATTTCATATTCGTAGTAATTTCTGTAAAAATCCGAGCCGATTCGGATAAAAACGTTCAAATCTTTGTCTTGAATCGGGGTCGTCGGGTCGAGCGTTTCGGCGTGGACAAACATTTTCAAACGTTTGAACTGCCGCAAATCCATGTTCAAAGTTTTGAAAATCCCACGTCCGTCGCAGTAACCGAGGTCGCAAATTTCCATCGAAAGTGCCTGCTCGTTTTGCAAAACATCGGGAAAAGCACCGACCGATTGCTCACGTTGCACACCGTTCGGAATCGTATAATTGAAAGGCAAACGCGCAGAATTTTCCTCGATGCTCACGGAATTCACATCAAAAGCAGCCCCAGAACTGGCCGTCGTGAAATCACAACCGCCAATTTCCGCCGTGCCGAGCGGCTGCGTAAAACGCCGCCACTGGTTTCTGCCCAATTCAAAAGTGGCAAAACGGAAAGTCGTCCGCTCGGTAAAACCTTTAAAAACGGTGCGGACAAAACGGATGCTCCGAAAATCCTGAATCCCACCGACTGACTGCCGAACTTTTTTGTTGTCGAGCGGCACTTTGAAACGGTACCAAATATATTTCACCCCATTTTTCGTGTATTCCTGCCGGTCGGTAATCAATTCGGCGAGGGTCGGGTCGCTGATGTCGAGCGAGTCGTTCAGTTTCGCCATCGGAATTCGGTAGCGAAAAAACGACTCGGATTCGTTCAAAGAATTGTCCCGGTTCAAATCTTCGATGTCCGGCAGGTTCGTGGCCGAGGAGACAAAATTGGTTCCAGCCGACTGATTTGAGCGCGAATTGCCTTCTTGGGCATTGAAATGACGGTATCTTTCAATCAAACCTGCGTTCGCGCCGTCAAATTTGTTGTCCAAATAATAGGTAAAATTATCGTTCGACGGGTCGGCATTGATTTCATCGCGCACCGCCGGACTGATTTGCCCAGCATTGATTTTTGACAAATAATCGGCAAAAAACGTCCGTTCGCCCGCGTCATCGTAGCCATCAAAACCAACATCCTGCTGCGCCCGTTTGTCGGGGTCATTGTCAAAAGCAATCACGACCGGCGGCTGAACCGGCACGCGACCCCAAGCCGTTTGTGCCACCGCAGTCATATTATTGGTAGGCAAAGCATTTTCAAAAAACTGCCGACCGTCGCGCATCACGTCTTCGTTGATGCTGCCGAGGTCAATGTACATTTCGCCGGGTTCGGACGCGGGGGTGCCGTCGCCTTTTTCCATGTACGGATTGAGCATCCAAAATTCCACAAATTCAATGTTGGCTGCCTCAAAATCATTCGTATTCAAGCCGCGCATAAAACCTGCCCAACGCGATGCCGGGTCAGCCAATTCGCCTTCGCTGGTCAGACCTGCGGAAATGCCGGGGTAGCCTTCCGTCCCGTTGTTTCTTGGCAATTCATAATTGTACGGCCCACGGTCGCGGGGAAAAATGGTCACGTCGAGCGGGCGCAAATTCGATTGTTCGAGCGGGGTCAATTGCCGGTTCGGGAACAAATCTTGGTACTGAATCAAACGCGTGTACGGATTGTCGCCATCCACGCCGTCGCGGGCGGACGGGTCGGCGATGTACCACGAAAGCCGTGCGCGGTTTGCATTTATAGCCAAATTATCGGTTAATTCCGACTCCGGATAATTCAACCAACCTATCGGGTCAACGCTCGGCGTGGAAGCCAAAACCCAACCGTTTGCCGGAGTCGTCAACGGAATTCCGCTTGTCGAACCTTCAAAATCATCAATGTAAACGATACCGCCCTTGCCATCGCCTTGATTAATCGCCTTCGCGTGGCCGGGGTCGAGAAACGCGCCCTCGGCCTGCACCGCAATCGTCGAAGGTTCTTTTGTGGAATAAAACGGCAATTTGTCCACCGCTTTTGTGAGCCACGGCGCGTCTTTTGAAATTGAAAAATCGAGGCCGTACATTTTATTATTGATCGGGTCGTCGCCGAAATTGACTTTTTGCGTCAGCGGTCTTTCAAATAAATTCATGAAAGTCGCGCCCACTTTGATGTCTTTTCCAAAATCATAATCGGCTCGCACGCCCAACATCGTTCGATTTTGAAAACCGAACAAAGCATTATCTTCAAAACTTACATTTACATTTTGACCAGATTGCAAAATAGCATCGTCCAAAATCCGAACTTTACCAATGTTGTAGTCAACTTCATAATGTTGACCTTCAATCAATTGCCGACCGCCACCGCTCACCCGAACCGAGCCTTGCGGCAAATTAAAAGTTCCCAGACTGATTTCGGCATTGGTTGCAGATTTGTATTGCCCTTTCAAAACAAAACGGTTCAAATGTTGGTATTCCCGCGCCCGGAAAAGCGTGGAATCGTAAAGTTGTGGGTAAGCAATCTTGGTAATAAAAACCGAGTCAGCCCCAGCGTCTTCCAATTTATTTTTCAAAAAACTACCGAACGGCTCCAAAACCGGGAACATCACCCGCCCCGACCGCAAATTGATGGTCAGTCCCGGCACGAAATCGAACACGCCGTCCGGCCCCGGGTCTTGCTGCAAATTCAAAGTATCGAGGCGGAAAACCTGCAAAAACGGCACGGAATTGAGCGACTGCGGCACTTGCGGCCCATCCAAAAAACGTTTTTGGCCCTTGCCCGCGTCGTCGTAAAAAATGTCAAAACGGAATTCCTGCGGGTCGAGATTGGCCGTGCCGATGGCGTAAACGTTTTTCATCATCAAATCCCAAATCGGCAAAGTGACGTTGGCCGTCGTGCTTTTCAGCATTTTCACGAACAGTACATTTTGGTTCAACGTGTCTCCATTTTGAAAATCGGAGGTGAATTCGCCGATTTTGTACGGCCTGCCATTGTACATATATTCGAGCGCGACGCCCACGATTTGGTCGGTTTGGACGTTCAAATTGATGGAAACAAAGCCCAATTGGTCGTGAAACGAGTACTCCGAGGGCGAAAGCAAGCGGCAACGTTGTTTTTCAAAATCCCGAATTTGTTTGATGCCGGGAAATGTTTGCTGCAATTCTGCCACCACCCTGTCCGAATACCGCAACGTGGAATCCTTCGCAAGCGTCGAGGCGATGTCGCCGTACAAAGTATTTGCGCCATTTGAAGGCAGCGGATTTCCGGCCTCGTCCTTTGGCCCCGCCGGATTTGGGTCAAAAATATCGGGTTCCATGCCTGGACGCGGCGCTGGCACCGGCTCGGCCAAATCAGCCAAAGCCACGATGTCGCGGGTGTTTTCGGTGCGGTTCTGGTCGTTGGTTATCCAAACTTCCATCCGGCTGATCCGAAATTGGGTCAGCGGAACGGGCAAACACCGCAGCGATTTTTCAAAAGTGTTGCGGTTGTACTGAGAAATGAAAAAGTGGCGGTTTTCGTCGTAATCATCAATCGGCACCTCAAATTTTTGGACTTGCGCCCCGCCCTGCACCGTCAAATTATTTTGTTTCGAACGTTGCTGTGCGGCGACCGTCGTCAATTTTAAATGCCCAAATTTGAACTCCGTTTTTATTCCAAAAAGATTTTGTGCCCCTTTTATCAATTGCGAGCGCAGCGGCATCGAGACATTTCCGGCCTCGATATTTTGCAAAATTTCGTCCTCGGAAAAGTTTTTGGTGTCGTAGTTCAATTTCATCTGGTTGTCGAAATCGAACGTGGCTTGGGTGTTGTAATTAAAATTGAGGTTCAATTTTTCACCGATTTTGCCCTGCGCGCCCATGTTGATGTCCATGTCAAAATCAAATTGGGTGTTGCGCTGCTGGCGTTTTGTCAAAATCGGGTTTTGGATATTTTGGTAGTTCAATCCAAAAGTCAAATTGATGTTGCCCTGCGGTTTGATATCCACTTTGTCCGAGCCGAAAATGCGGTCAACCAGCGAAGTTTTGAGGTCAAATTTGGCGACCGGGTCACCGATTCCGGGCAGTCCATTTTTCTTCCCGCCCGCGCTGACGCCTTGCAAGCGGTCGAAATATTCGTCGCGCTGCTTTTTTTCTTTCCATTTTGCATATTCATCGAAAGTCATGTAGGTCGGCGGGCGGTAATCATTTTCGCCGATTTTTTCGGTGATGATATATTGGCCGGTCACGGGGTCGTAGTCCACGTTTTGGTCAACCACTGCGGGGTCGTTCAAATCAATCGGATTTGGGTTGCCGTTCAAAAAATCGTCGTACCGTTCTTCCAGCGGTTCGAACGTGTCGCGGTCGGCGACGACGGGCGCAAGTCGTTTATTTTCAACGACTTCGGCGGCGCGAGATGTTTCTTTTTCAGGAAAAGAAACGGTAAAAAATTGTTCCCGTGCGCGTTCCGGAAAGTTAAAAGCATACAAAAAAACCAAGCCCAGCGTGGCAACGGCCGGTAAAAAAGCATTTCTCTTTTTCATGTGTCTCAAAAAAAGTAGGTAGTTGAATTTGCGATTTTGGATGTACGATTTACGATTTTTGGGAATCGCGGGCATCCAAAATGATTAAAAAAAGGTTGGGAAATGATGGTGAAAATGTCGGGTGGGTTGCCTGCTGGTACTTCCACGTTTACGAAACTTTTAAAAGTTTCGTAAACGTGGGCACACCGCCCGACACATTTTTAAGCCCTAAAAACTCCATCGAAGCGGCGTTTTAACTGTATTTTTCGTTCCGAAATAGACAAAATTCACTTTCCACTCAAATAACTTTTCGACCATGCAAAAAATCTTCCTTGCCATTTTCTGTTTGTTTTCCAGTTTTTTCACCCCCGTTTTTGGCCAATTTCGTTGGCAAAACCCCGCGCCGCAGGGCAATGATTTGTTCGCCGTTTTTGCCCCGACTGCCGAAACTTGTTGGATGGCCGGAGAACATGGCACCTTGCTTTTTTGGGAAAATGGCCATCTCGAACCGGTGGCCTCGAACACCTCCGAAACCATTTCTGACCTCTGGTTTTCTGACCCCGAACATGGCTGGGCTGCGGGGCAAAATGGCACGTTGCTTCGTTTTGAAAACGGAAAATGGCAAAATTGGCCATCCGGAACAGACAAAAATTTGAACGATTTGTGGTTCAACAACCCTGCGGATGGCTGGGCGGTGGGCGACGGCGGGACGGTTTTACATTTCGACGGGCAAGCATGGAACATCCAAAACGCATTGACCAGCGACCTGACTTCGGTGGTTTTTTCGGAAAATGGTACGGGTTGGATTTCGGGTTTCAATAGCCAAATTTACCGTTTGGAAGGCAACGAATGGAAGTTTCAAATCAAATTATCGAACAAAGCGCACAGTTGCAAATTCGATTTTTGGGGAGAGCCAAAAGACACCAATCTCCTTTTTTTGGGCGCAATTCCTGACCTTGGCCTGCTTTACGATAACCCTTTTGCTAGCCGATTTGATGGAACAAAATGGAAAGGTTTTCAGCCGGGTTACAGCCAGTTTTTGTACGATGTTGAGATGAAATCTGATGGTTCGGTATTTGCCGGAAGTTCCAGCGGATTGATTGAACGCGCTGGAAATCAATGGGATACGATTGTGCCGCTCGTGAATTGGGAGCGTTCACTTCGCAAAATTCATATTTTGGACGATGGAAATATTTGGGCAGTCGGGACAAACGGAACGACCCTGCATTTTCAAAATGGAAATTGGGAAACCCTCAGCCGAGGAAATACCCAAAGTTTTAGATTTGGTCCCGAAATTTTTTCCCCACAAAACGGCTGGACGGCCAGTTATGATAAACTGCTCCAATTTGAAGACGGTTTTTGGCAAGAAAAACTGAAATTTCCGTACTCGCTCCGCACTTTTGATTTTGCGGATTCCTCAAATGCGGTGTTTTGTTTGTTCGTGCCGTTTGCAGATTCTACCAATATTTATCGTTTCAAAAACGGGAAACTCACCCCCGATTGGACTGCCCCCAATTTCAGCCCGGCCCGGGTTTTTCAGTTTAACGACTCGGCCATTTTTCTCGTCCACCTGATCCAAACTTACCATTTTGATGGCAAAAATTGGAATTTGGAACACTTCGCCACCCGGGATTCAGCATATTTTCAGGCAATTGATTTTTTGAACGACTCTGTTGGCTTTGCCGTCGCGCCGTTCGAGGAGACTTCTGGACAATTTCCCAACAATCTTTACTCGGTCATTTGGCGGCGCACGTTCCCCGGAAATTGGGAAAAAATCGGCGACCAGTTCCGCCCGGGTTTCACTTCGGTTGATGTTTTGGACGAAAACGAGGTCTGGTTTGGTGGCGGGTTCCCAGCCTGCAACTCTTGGTTTGGCGGCATCGACACCATCCGAAGTTTTATTTATCGGATGAAAAACGGCATTTTGGAAAAGCAATTTGAAACCACCGGCCACCACGCATTTAGTTTTTTAAAAATAATTGACCCAGAAAATGGCTACGCTGTCACCTGCGACGGCCTCGTTTACGAGATGAAAAACCAAGTTTGGAAAAAACTGGAACTGCCAACTTACCACGCCATCCACTCGGTTGCGGCTTTGGATACTGCCCAAGTTTGGTTTTTCGGCGACGGCGGCCTGATTCTGAAAAAAGGGGACAATGGCACTTTTTTGCCCGCGCCGATTGTCCCTGAAAAACTGATTTCCTTAAAAATTTTTCCCAATCCAACTGCTGGTGGATTTGAAATTGAATTTCCACAAGCCCTTGAAAATCACGGAGTTTGTTTTGTTTTTGATGACACCGGCAGACTCTGCCGCAAATTTGCTGTACCCAGAAATTCATCGCGGTTGGTCGTCTCCGATTGGCAAAATTTTTCCTCTGGAAATTACAACGTGCTGCTGCGGGATGGCGAAAAAGCCTTTTTGGGGAAGATTGTTTTTTTGAAAAAATAAGGTTGTCCCCCTCTCCGATGCCGTAAAAAAATGGGAAAATAAATTTACCCACTACTTTTGCCGCATGGCAAAAACCCAACAACAACGCATCATTTTTGGCCTCAAACTCCGCCAACTCCGGCAGGAGCAAAACTGGAATTTCGATGAACTTGGCCGCCAAACGGGCATTTCCGTTTCGTATTTGAACGAAATTGAAAAAGGGAAAAAATCGCCCGGCACCGAGAATTTGGAAAAATTGGCCACGGCTTTTTCGGTCAGCACCGCACATTTGGAATCGGATGTTTTGCCAAAATCGCTCGCCCCGCTCTCCGATTTGATGCAGTCCAATTTTTTGAACGAACTGCCGCTCGACCTTTTCGGAATTGACCTGCAACAAGTCGTGGAAATCATCGCCCGCGCACCCGACCGGGTCGCCGCATTTATTTCCGCGATGCTCGAAATTGCCCGAAATTATTCGTTGCGCGAGGAAAATTTTTACTTCGCCGCGCTCCGTGCCTACCAAGAATTGCGGATGAATTATTTTGAAGAAATAGAAACTGCGGCAGATGACTTCTTGAAAATCAATGGTTTAGATAAACCCGGCGTCGTTTCGGCGGAGGCCTTGACTCAAATTTTAAAAGAAAAATTCAACTACAAAATCGAGGAAAACGGGCTGTCGCGCTACCCAGAATTGCAAGCCGTCCGAGCTGTTTTTATCCCCCGCCGGCGTCGGCTTTTGTTGAACGGACGGCTCAACGAACGGCAGCGCACTTTTCAATTGGCGAAAGAATTGGGTTTCGCGGTTTTGAATTTGAAAGACCGCCCGAGCGCATCCAACCAGTTCAAAATCAACAATTTCGAGGAAGTTTTGAACAATTACAAAGCCGCGTATTTTGCCGTTTCGGTTTTGGTGAACCGCCAGAATTTTGTGGAAGACCTGCGCCAGTTTTTTGCCCGCCCGACTTTTCAGCCCCATTTTTTGACCAATTTGATGGCAAAATACCAGGCCAGCCCGGAGATTGTTTTTCAACGGTTCAATGTCTTGAGCCGCGAGTTCAATTTGCACAAGGTTTTTTTCCTGCGTTTTATCCACCACCTCGACACGAATTCTTTTGAAATTGACAAAGAATTACATCTAAATCGCCGCCACGAACCGCACGCCTCCGGGTTGAACGAACATTATTGTCGTCGCTGGATTTCGCTGAGTTTGCTGAAAGATTTGCAAAAAACGCAGCAAATCACCGGCTCTTCCGGCCAAATGTTGATGGGTCTGCAACGCGAACTTTACAAAAATTCGGGCGAGGAATACCTCGTTTTTGCCATCGCCAAGCCCGGTTACCCGACCGTCGGTCGAAATGTGGGCATCGCGCTCGGCATCCAATTGGACGAAGAATCGCGGCGGATCATCCGGTTTGCCGACGACCCGACCATTCAAAAACAGGTGGTCAACGTCACTTGCCAACGCTGCGACCTCGCCGGGTGCCTCGAACGAGCAGCGCAACCGACCGTTTTGCAAAACCGAGAAGAAAGAAGGAAAATTCACGAGACGATTTCGCGGTTGACGGGGCGTTGATTTGGTAAATAGTTTTTGGCTTGCAACGTTTTGGGATTTTTCAGAGCAGAAAATCTTAACGTTTAGAAAAAACAAGTGTCAGTTTTTCGTCAAACAATGCTTCAAAATCACCTCAAAATTGGACAGCGTTTTGAAAAATAACAACAAATTTCTCTTTCCGCGAAAAAAAATTTGGGCAATACCATTCTTAATCATATACATTTGCAGCGTTCATTGAGTATTTCGCAGTCGAGCGACCATTTTTTCGGCTGGTGATTTGTCCACAATTTTGGCAGATAGATAGTTTTTCGATTCTCTTTTCTTTCCAATTGCTCACACAAGTCCGCCTGTCTCTGCCACATTCTCCTTCCCGGTTTATTGGTATCAATGTTTTTGCCCCGACCAGAATGCTCGCATTCATTTCATTTTTTTACACTCTTATTTTTTTTGCGATGAACATTTTCGTAGCAAAACTGAACTTCGACACGCAGGAAGCAGACTTGCGTGCTGCTTTTGAAGAATTTGGAGAAGTTACTTCTTGCTCCATCGTCAATGACAAAATGACCGGTCGCTCCAAAGGCTTCGGCTTCGTTGAAATGTCCGACGACTCTGCTGCACAAAATGCCATCAATGCCCTTGACGGCACTGATCTCGACGGTCGCACGATCGTTGTGAAAGTGGCTGAACCACGCGAAAACCGCCCCTCCGGTGGCGGTGGCCGTGGCGGATTCGGCGGCGGTGGTGGTGGTGGTAGCCGTGGCGGCTATGGCGGCGGCGGTGGTGGCGGTAGCCGTGGTGGCTACGGCGGCGGCGGCGGCGGTGATCGTCGCGGCGGCGGCGGTGGCTACGGTGGTGGCCGCGATGCCGGTAGCGGCGGCGGCGGCGGACGTGACCGTTGGTAAAATACGTTTTCAGTTGAAAAAAATCCCGGCAGGTGTAACCTCGCTGGGATTTTTTTATGCCCAATCCAGACTTTGGAAATTTGAAAAATATCCAAACTCTCGCTTTGCCTATCGTCCGCGATCCGCCGTCAGCCGAAGTACTGCTGTTTTCACTTTTTCGATATCTGCTCGCCGCGTCCACTCGTGCCGGAATTCACCCCGAACAAACATTTCCGCTTGATCCTTGTAAAATGGGCTGCCCACATTGCCCGATTGCCCGGTCGGATTGATGCTCATCGAATTTTCACGCTGCGAAAAATCCAAAACCCGCCGCAGCGCAGGGCCGTACAAAACCCGATAAACGCCCGTGCTGTCGAGTGCAAAATCCAAATTATTGATAGTTTCCTTCCCGCCCGGAACCGGAAACGGACCCACGCTGAAATATTTCCCGGCCACGGGCAAAACACCGAGCGGATGGTTGTGGGTAATCGAATGCACCCGTTTCCACTGCCAATTTGCGGGCGACGCGCCGAGTTGTTTTTCCAAATCTGAAACTGCCATGTGAAATGCTTTTTCAAAAATTTCATTCCGAGTTTCGCGGCGGTCGGCGGTTCGGACATCGTCCCACCATTCCGATTTGTCGTTTCTGACCAGCACGGTGAGGCTTCTTTTCAAAGTGTGCGATTTCAAAAAATGCTTCATCGCATCTGCCGAAGGGATTTCATCGTGAAAAGTTTCGATGTAAAAATGGTACAACCAACGATAAAAAACAGTCGGCGCGACATCTTCCAAACCATGCGAGCCCTCCCATTTTTTCAAAATTTCGAGGGCAGATTTTTCGGTTTCGGTGCTTGCTGTTTTTTCCAAAACTGGCAAAACGGAAAGCAAAACTTCCGGGTAATTTGGATTTACATTGTCAAAAGCAATCCGCTGCACATCTTCGGGCGTGTATTTTTTATCCATTTCAAACATTTCCACAAAACGCCGCGCCCGGTCTTCCGGGCAATAATATCCCAAAACTTGGGCTTGACCAAAAGCCGTCGCCGGCTGATTATTGGCCGAAAAAACAAAACCAGAAGTTGGATTTACGTTTTGCGGATTGGCCGAAAATGGCAACCAACCCTCGATTTCATCTTTTCCAGAAGCCCCGTCCAAAATCAAAAACGGCTGGACGTGCGCCGGGCGAACCGGAATCCGACCCGCTGCCCACCATCCGATGCCGCCGGACGAATCCGCCCACATAATATTCAGCCCCGGCGCGTGAAAAAGTGCGGCGGCAGCCTGCGCGTCCTGCACATTTTTGGCTTTCGAAAGATTGTAAAATGCCCGCAAACTTTGGTCGGTTTCTTGATTAAAAATCCACCACATCGAAATCGGTTGCTCCTCGTTTTTGAACATTTTAAAAGCCTCGTTCAAAAAATAGCCGTGCCGCGAGCGGCGCACTTTCAAAACATAATCCGCTTCGCCTTTGATTTTGATGATTTCGTCGCGGGTTTCGATGTTTTCCCAACCGTCCTTGAATTTGACTTGGTTCGGGTTTTCGGGATTCACCGTTTCGCGGTAAAAATCCACGTCGTCATTTTCAAACATCGTGATGCCCCACGCCCCCGCGTTGGTGTGCCCCAAAACCGGCACGGGCGCACCGGCGATAAAATTCCCGTAAATGGATTGCCCCGGATATTCGAGGTGCGCTTCGTACCAAACCGAGGGCTGGCTGAACGCGATGTGCGTGTCGTTTTCCAAAATCGGTCGGCCACTTTGCGTCCGCGAACCGGCCAAAACCCAAGAATTCGAGCCGTGAAAAGGGGGCACGATGTTCATAAAATCACGGATTTTACCCATGCCTTCCGACAGTTTCAAAAGTTCGCGGGGGTCGGGAGCGACCGGGATGCACACCGCCGCCGAATCCCAATGTTGTACCAAATCGAGGACGCGGCTCTCGCCAAATTTTGCTAAAATATAGGAGTTAATCGGTTCAGAATCAAAGGCTTGACAAAAACTTAAACCCATGTAACCCGCCACGACGAAACAATCCGTAAAATCAAAAGGCACCTTTGGAATGCCCAAAATGTCAAATTCGATGGGCGTCGTGCCCGTTTCTTGAAAAAAATTGATGCCCGCAACGTAGGCTTTTCCGGCTTTCACCACCGGGTCGTCGGGGTTTTGATAAAGTTCGGCGACCGTTTTTTCGGCCTGTTTTCGGATGGACATCGTGCGGAAATATTTGTCGGCATCCAAAGCCGCAGGCACATTTCCAAGAATTTCGCAGAGCCGACCGTTGGCCAACCGCCGCAAAATTTCCATTTGAAAAAGCCTGTCTTTTGCATGGCAATAACCCAAAGTGAAATAAGCATCTGTTTCATTTTGGGCATAAATGTGCGGGATGCCATGTTCATCGTACAACACTTCCGTATCGTGTGTTATTGATTTTACTGTGATTTTGTTATCGTAATTAGGCTTTTTATATTGGTAATAAAAGATGCCTGTTGCAATCAACAATAAAATTAAGGCCAATAACAAGTAGCCCAAACGTTTTAAGTATTTCATAAAAATCAATAGAAAATTGATAAAGAAATGAATGTTTTGGATTGTGGAATTTATTCCGCGCTTTTAAAAATTCGAAATAAATTTCGAACTCCAATAAGGCAAAAGTATCTTTTAAGTTGAAATTCAGGTTGAATAAAATACTTTTGGCTTCGCACCGCTTTTCGCAAACCTCAAACGTTGGGTGATTCAAATTTAAATTTTTCAATGAAAAAAACTTGCCTCTTCATCATTTTCCTGCTCCCCGGCGGGTTGCTTTTTTCCCAAAAAATGTTGCTTTTGGAAAAAGCCGAAAAAGTCCGCCCCACAAAATTTTACGTCGGCGACGAACTGACCTACAAATTGAGCGATGCGCAGCCGACCTATTTTACCGACGAAATCACCGCCATTTTTCCGGAAGAAAATGCGCTGGTTTTGGGCATCCAAAAAGTGAAAATCGAGGACATCGCCGCGCTCAAATTTCGCCGCCATTTTTTGAATGGTTTGGGGAAACAGTTTGTCCTTTTTGGAGTACAACTGGGTTTTTACTCGACCGTCGGTTTGTTGTTTTACAAAGACAAATCTGCAAAAAAAGTACTCGCCATCGGCGGGGCGACGGTGGTTTCGTCCGTTTTGGTTTTGAAAATTTTCAAAAATAAAAAAGTGAAAATGGGCAAAAAATACCGCCTGCGAACCATCGAAGTGCCGACAACTTTTTGAACTATGAACTATGAACGATAAACGATGAACAAGTTTTGGAAACAGGTTTAAGATTTGGTAAACTTCTCAAAAATCAACCCGGCGTTCAATTTTTTGCTGCTACTTTTCGCCGAAATTTTTCAAAAACAAGGCCGACCGTCCGCCGTCCGCCATCAACCGTCCGCCGTAAAAAATGCTAAATTTTGCCGTCCGACTGATTTTAGAAGAAAATGGCCGCCTGCTTTTTTTAAAGCAAACCAAAAAAAATGGCGGAAAATACACGTTGATTGGCGGCACGGTCGAGGAACATGAATTCGCCCGCGAAGCCCTCGCCCGCGAAGCCGAAGAAGAAGCGGGCATCCGCGTCGACCCGCGAAAACTCGAATTGGTGCACGTGCTGCACCGCCACAAATTGAAGGAAAATGAAATTTTTCTGGTTTTGTATTTCCGGGCGCGGGTTTTTCACGGCACGCCGACCAATCTCGAACCCGAAAAATTTTCCGCTGTCGAATGGCACGCACCCGATTTGCTGCCCGAAAAAGTCTCAAAACCAACAATTCACGTCATCCAAGCCATCGCCCGGCGCGAAATTTATTCTGAATTCCCGGCGCGAAAAGAGGTGCTTGCATTTTGGGAACAGTTCGGGCAGGCGATTGAAAAGATTTTTTGATTGGAGGTTGGAATTTATTCCGACCCATTTTTAGTACGAGCGGAATAAATTCCGCCCTCCAAAAATGCCAACTGCCCCCAAAAAAGTGCCGCCACCCGCCCGTCGTGCAAAAAATTATTGGCCAATCCGTGAATCAAAAAAGTGGTCAAACTGAGCAGGGCGACGACATAAATTTTCCGCTCGTTTTCATTTAAATTTTTTGAAAAAACACCGCGCAGGCAAGTGAAAACTGCCAGCCCAGCCATCGCCATCCAGATCAAAAAACCCGGCAAACCAGTCTCGGCGAGTGCTTTCAAATATTCAGAATGTGCCTCGCCGCCCCGTCCAAAATTGGATGGTTTTCTTTCCAAAATGGGTTCGGTGATGCTCAGCCGGGTCATTTCCGGAGGTCGTTGATATTTCAAATATTGAAATTGAAAAGTGCCGATTCCGAAACCAAAAATGGGTCGGTCGGCAGCCATCCGCAGGGCGCAGCGAAAACGGTTGAGGCGTTCGAGATTGGAAACATCGGTCGTAAAATTGGTCATCGAACGGATTTGGCTGGCCACGTCGCGGGCGTTTCCATCGGCAGGCGACGAGGTGTTTTTATTTAAATTTAAATAAAAAACACTTGAAAAAAGGGCAAAAAGTAGGATGGCAAGGCCAAAATTTGACGACTTTTTAAAAATTTTCAAATTTGAAAAAAGGAAAATTCCGAGATAAATCAAGCCAATCGCCGCCACGCTCAGCCACGCCGCACGGCAAAAAGAAAAGAAAATCCCCACCAAAAAAATAGCAAAAATCGCCCACCGCGACCGCCCCGGAATTATAAAAACCCACGGCAAAAGCATCGCCAAAACAGCAGAATACATCGTGTGGTCGGAAAAAAAAGGCATCGGCGCGAGGTTCGATTGGTCGGGTCGGAAATCGTAAAAAAAATGGGTGGTCATCGAAAAGCCAACCACGCCGACCATCGAAAAAATGAACAGCGGCAGGGCTTTTTCCCACAGTTTTGGAAAACAAAAAATGCCCAGAAAAAACACCATCCACTGGCCAAATTCGACGATGAAATATTTCAAAGAAACGAGCGGCATGGTGGAAAAAACAGTGGACACGGCGAGCCAAAAAATCCATAAACTGCTGAAAACCAGCAGGTAATTAAAGTTTTTAAAAAAACCGAACCCGCTATTTTTCACTTGATTGTCATGCTGTAAGCATCTGCCCAAGTTTGAAATTGATATTTTAAATTCATTTTTGGGCAGATTCCTACGGAATGACAAGGTGGTTAAATTTGGGTTTTGTATTCCAAATTTAGAAATTTCATCCATTCTGAAAAAAAGCAAAACTGCTGCCGCTAAAATCAAAATTTCACTCGGCAAATTCATTTTCCAAAACCCAAAATCCACCTCCACCGACCACGGCAGCAGCAAAAAAAGCAAGAGAAATATTTTTTCGAGACCTTTCATTTTGCCACAAATTTCTCCAAAAAACTGGACTGGCCGCCCTTTTTTAACCATTTTCAACCCTCTCCAACCCTTTTTATCCCTTTAAAAAACAAACCACCGCTGGGTCAAAACCCGCAGTGGCTTATTTTTTTGGAAGTAGTTGCCGACCGAAAAAGTGGGGAAGTTGGGAGTTGGTTTAAGTAAATCCGTGAGCGAAGGCAAAAATTTGTCAGCCAAAAATTGGCAGACGGGAGCAATTGAAAAAACGGAAACGTGCGGGAGAAATCGAAGGAGAATTAAAACGCGTGTGTTTGGAGAGCGGGGAGGACTAAATTTCGGCGGCAAACCGGCAACGATTGGGCAAAAGTAAAACGGTGCGAGGCATTTTGACTTGGCGAAAAAAAATATACGCGTAGCACGAATCGAAATGTCCCGGTTTTTCGGGCGGGTCGCGGTACTTTTCGGCCTCAAATTTCAATTATGAAACTAAAATTCTGCGGCGCAGACCGCGAAGTCACCGGTTCGAGTCATTTGATTACTTTGGATGACGGTTTTACCATTTTGCTGGATTGTGGTTTGTATCAAGGCAGCGATGAAAAAATGGCCGATTTCAATTCAAAATGGCTGTTCGACCCAGCGAAAATCGATTGTTTGGTTTTGAGCCACGCCCACATTGACCACACTGGACGTGTGCCGAAATTCGTGGCCGATGGTTTTCGAGGGAAAATTTTTGCCACGAGCGCGACCCGCGATTTGACCAATTTGTTGCTTTTGGACAGCGCGAAAATTCAGGAAAATGATGCCGAGTACGACAACAAAAAGATTCGAAAATTCGATGGCGAGGAAAAAAAACCGCTTTACACTTTGGCCGATGCGCAGGAAGCGATGAAATATTTTGTGGGATACAATTATGAACAATGGTTCCACGTCCACCCCGACGTCCGAGTGATTTACCGCGATGCGGGGCATATTTTGGGCAGCGCGAGTGTTTTTTTGGAAATAAAATGTGCCGACGGCAACCTCAAAACCATCGCTTTCACGGGCGATATCGGGCGACCGAACCGACCGATTTTGGGCGACCCGTTGCCGATGTTGCCCGCAGATTATGTGATTTGCGAAAGCACGTACGGCGACCGCGAACACGAAAGTGGCCCGAACGAAATCGAACATTTCTTGAAAATAGTGAACCACTGCTGCGTTGAAAAAAAGGGAAAATTGATCATCCCGGCGTTTTCGGTGGGTCGGACGCAGGAAATCGTGTACATTTTGGACAAACTGAATGCCGCCGGTAGGCTGCCGAAAATCCCGGTTTTTGTAGACAGCCCGATGTCGGCGAACGCCACGGAAATTTTTGCAAATCACCCGGAATGTTTCGATGCCGATATCCACAAACACATGACGGAAGATGCCAACCCGTTCGGTTTCAACACTTTATATTATATCCGGGACGCGGAAAATTCAAAAAAATTGAACACCATCAAAAAGCCGAGCATTATCATTTCGGCCTCGGGCATGATGAATGCGGGGCGGATTAGGCATCATCTTTTCAATAACATAGAAAATCCGCGGAACACTTTTTTGATCGTCGGATACTGTTCGCCTGACACGCCGGGCGGAAAACTTCGGGCTGGCGACAAAAGCATTTACATTTTGGGCAAGAACAAACAAGTTTTGGCAGATATTGAGGTGATGGATTCGTTTTCTGCGCACGGCGACCGCTCGGAAATGACAGATTTTTTAATCAATCAAAAAGATTCTTGCAAAAAAATGTTCCTCGTGCACGGCACAATTGACCGGCAGGAAAAATGGAGGGAACACCTTTTGAACGTCGGTTTTAAAGATGTGCAAATCCCAGAATTGGGTACAGAAATTGAAATTTAGAAAATTGGTTATTGGGAAAATAGTTACTGGTTTATGCGTGAACCAATAACTATTTTCCCAATAACCAATAACCAATCACAAAATGAGAAAACTACTTTGGTTCGTCGGCCTCTTCGCCCTGCTTTTCGCGGGCGACCGTTTGGCCGGATATTTTTTGCAAAAACAAATTGACAGCAGTCAATTTCGGTACTCGCGGATGTACCGGGGCGATGCGGCGGCGGATATTTTGCTGGTCGGCAACTCGCGCGGCCTGACGTTTTACCAACCTTATATTGAGGAAATTACGGGTAAAAAAACCTTCAATTTGAGTTACAACGGCCTGCCGATGGATGCCTCGAAAGCATTGGTTTTGGACTTTTTGGAAAGGTACCCAAAAACCAAAACGATGGTCATCGACATCACCGCCGCCGACCGCGAAAACAAGGAACTGCTCACCGGTTTTTTGTCGTACTCCATTCATTCTCAACGACTTGATACTTTGATTCGGGGGCGGCAGCCCAAATTTTGGTGGGGTGCGCAGGTCTCAAAATTGACTTGTTTCAACAATGAAATTTTCCAGCGCGGCCTGTTTCACAAAAACAAAACGGATGAAGATTGGATGCTCGATCGAGTCATTTCCCCAAAATTGGCTGCCGAAGTTTCGGCAAATAAATACGCGCTCGAAGTACATCCGTACCTGATTTTACAACTTTCAGAAATGGCCGCTGCCGCCAAAAAACAAGGCGTGGACGTGCGTTTGGTCATCGGCCCGTATTTTCCGAATTTTAATGTTGAAAATTTGGATGCCTTGAAAACGGCTGCCGAAAATGCGACCGGGCTGACGGTTTTTGATTATCGAAATGCCTTGCCCGGCGCGGAATTTTTTGGAGATTTTATGCACCCAAACAAAAAAGGGGCGATGGTTTTTATTGATTTGATGAAACGGGACGGGGTTTTGGAGTGAGTTTTTGGTTCGCTCGAAGGCATTATCTTTGACAATAAATTTTTTGAAAAATGGGAACAGTCCGAGACATTTCCGATGGTAAAAATGTGCAATTGCTGCAAAAAGTAGTGGTCAAAAAGCCACAAGAAGTGGTTGTTTCTTTTCCCAATTTTTCGGAAAATAGGGATGTGGAAGAGCCGCTCCATGAAAAATTCGAGCGTTTTTTTCAGCAATGGTATGCTGAAACGGCTGGGTATTCAAACCCCGATTTGATTCGCGGCCATCCGATGTACCTCAAAATGGTCAAGTTGGGCAAACCTGCCATTCCGTTGATTTTGAGGAAATTACAAGAAAAACCATGCTTCCTTTTTGCAGCCTTGAAAAAAATTTCGGGTGAAAACCCAGTTCTAAAAGCACACGCTGAAAATTTCAATTTTGTCCTGAACGATTGGCTAAAATGGGGCAAGGAAAAGAATAAAAACTTTTAAAAAAAGACCTTTGGACAAGCAAAATTGAAGACAATGGCTTTCCTCTAAAAAATTCAAATTTCAATTTGCTGGTTAAAAATGGTGCAGCGCACCTCAATATTGGTAGAAAATCATTGACCATATTTCCAAAAGGTGCGTAGCACCGAAATATTTCAACCCAAATATTCCGGTGCTACGCACCTTGTTTGACTGGGTTTTCCTATTTTCTACCAATATTGAGGTGCGCTGCACCATTTTTAACCAGCAAATTGAAATTTGAATTTTTAGAGGAAAGCCTTTTTGGAAGACGTTCAACATCGCCTTTCCACAATTTCGGGCGGGATGTACGGTGAGGTCGCATTTTTTATGAAAAGGAAAAATGTTTTTTGACCTGAAACAAGACGGACACTTCCACTTTTTCCATCCCAAGCCAATCGGCGGCAATATTCATTTCCCTGACTTCGAAAAATTGAGGCATTTTTGCCGGGCATTCCGCATCTTTTCAATTTTTCAAATTCAGCGCAACATGAATTTCAAATCGCTACTTTGCTTGTTTTTTACGCTGCTTTTTGGCGCGTCCTTTTTTTCTGAAAAAACTTTTTCCCAGTGCCAATTCCGGTTGGAAATGTACGATTCCCAGTCCGACGGCTGGCTCGACGGCGTGCTGACCATCGAATCGGGCACGTCCGTTTATAAATTTTCGCTCAATAATTTGGACGACGATGGTCTGGACAGCACCATTTTTTTCGCGGTGCAGCACAAACAGCCGCTCAAAATCAGTTGGCAGCAGCCGTTTTTTGCCAATGGTGAAATTTCTTTTGAAATTTTTGATGCCGACGGTGCGCTCGTTTTCGAGGCAGCTGACCCTGCCGACGGTTTGCTTTTTTCAGGCAACGCCAAATGTCCGGCCTGCCTCGAACCCGCCGATTTTCGGGTCGAAAATATTTGGGACAACCGAGTCCGGCTGCGCTGGAATCCGTTGATAACTGACTCAATTCCAAAAGGTTGGTGGGTAATTTATGGCGAAACCGGCTTCTCGCCCGCGCCCGGCGAAGGCGACACGATGTACGTCACGCAACCAAAAGCGACCGTTTTGGGATTGAAAGAAATGACGGGGTACGATGTTTTTTTGCGCCAAGATTGCGGCAACGGCGCGACGACTGACCTCGTCGGGCCACTTTCCATCAAAACTTATTGGTCGGATGACGTGGGCATTTCGGGGGTGGTCACGCCGGTGAGCGGTTGCGGTTTGGGCGATGAAATAGTTACGGTTTTGATTGCAAATTTTGGCGCGAACCCGCAATCGCTTTTGCCTTTTTATTACAGTGTGAACGGTGTGCCGAAAACAATTCCGTATCCGATGGACGGTTTGTTCACCGCAGTTTTGGGAAAAGACAGTGCCAAAGTGATTCCTTTTGAAACCCAGCACGACTTTTCCGCGCCCGGCGAATATGTCATTCAGGTTTGGACGGAAATGTCAAATGACGATTTTACGGCCAACGATACTTTTACCTATCGAATCACAAACAGTTTGCAAGTGCCTTATAATCAAGACTTTGAGACTTGGTCGGGCAGTTGGACAGTGGACACGGCGGGGCAAAACCAGTCGTGGGAATTTGGAAAACCAGCAGGCCAAATCATAAACAAAGCGGCGAACGGCGAAAATGCTTGGGTGACAAATTTGACTGGAAATTATAAAAATGAAGAGGACAGTTATTTGACTTCGCCGTGTTTTGATTTTTCAAATTTGACGGAAGACCCGGCCATTCAATTTTCAATTTTTTTAAATATCGAGGAAAAATACGACGGCGCGTGGCTCGAAGCCTCGACCGACGACGGGCAAAATTGGGTGAAAATCGGTGCGCAAAACGAAGGTCTACGCTGGTACAACGACCGCGACACGTCCCAAACTTTTGGTGATTGGTGGTCTGGAAATTCCGCTGGCTGGGTCACGGCTCGGCATACTTTGAATGGTTTGGCAACGAAAAAAGAGGCGCGCGTACGTTTTGTTTTTCACTCGGACGAACTGACAAATTTTGAAGGCGTGGGCGTGGACGACATTCAAATTTTGAAACGCGCCGCGCGCGACCTCGCCGGGGAAAGCGTGCATTCGTTGACGGATTTTGATGCGTGTGGTTTGCAAAACGACTCGCTCACTTTTCGTTTTGTAAATGTTGGAACGGCGGTGCAAAACTCGTTTTCGGTAGTTTACCGGGTCAATAATTCGCCCGTCGTCGCTGAATTGATTCAAAATGCAGACCTCGCACCGGATGAAATTTTTGAATATAAATTTAAAAAACCCTTCGACAGCCGCGACCAACTTTTCAACATTCGGGCTTGGACGATTTTGACTTCCGATGCCAACAAACCGAACGACACGGCGCGGGTTTCTTTTGACCACCGTGCTTTGCCGGTGCCGGTTTTTGAAAATTTCGAGTCGGGTGTTTTGCCAATTGATTGGTTTACAAATGGAAATGGGGCAGTTTTGGATGACCACAACAATCAATCGTTTGTTTTTGCCGCCAATTTGTTTGAATTTTCACAAAATTTCAGCCTCACTTCGACGCGGCACGGTTTGGTTACGGCGGGCGATTCTTTATTTTTTGATTATCGAATTACGAATTATCAGGCCGGCACGGTGGCCACAGTTTTGGAAGGAAACACTCAATTTTTAGTTGAAATTTCGGATGACTGCGGCCAAAATTTCCAGACAATTTATACGATTGATAAATCGAACCACACCCCGGCGGTCGGTTTGACGAAGGTAAAAATTGACCTTTCCCAATTTGCTGGACACGCCGTCGTGCTGCGTTTTCAAGGATTTCGGACGGCTGGCGATTTTTGGTTCGACCTCGACAACATCAATATCCGCACCTGCCCTGCGGATATGTTGCTTTCGGCGGATGTTTCGGACGCGGCTTTGAACTTGAAAAATGGAAAAGCGACGGTGAATGTTGGCCTCGGCAACCCGCCGTTCAAATACAATTGGTCGAACGGCGCGATGACCCAAACGGCTTCTGGCCTCGACGTCGGGACGTATTTTGTCACCGTGACCGATTCAAAAGGATGTTCGAGTGTTTTGGAAATTCAGGTTGGCTTGTCCGGTTCGACCGATTTGGCAGGTTTGTCGGTGGCAAAATTGCAACCCAACCCGACGACTGGTTTTTCAAATTTGATTTTAAAATTTGAAAATTCAATGGATGCCAACGTGCAGATTATCAATGCGTTCGGTCAAATTTTGGATGAAATTTTTATCCAAAACCAGACCGAAACCAACCTGCCGCTCGATGTTCGGACGCAGCCGAACGGTCTGTATTTTGTAAAAATCCGGGCGAACGGCGGGGTGAAAACTTTGCGGTGGATGAAAATTTGAGGGTTGATGGATGGTTTATAAAAGTGATGGGGTTGATACTTTCCAAAGTATCAACCCCATCAACTTTTATAAACCATCCATCAACCTTTTTTCACGGATTGGCCAAATTTTTCAAAAGTTCATCCACCATCGGCCTTTTGTCCAAGTGGATCAAACCCCTATCCATCAAACCGTTGATGTCTTTGATAAAAACATCGCGGAATTTCGGCAAACCGCGCTCCGGGTAATATGCCAAATCCATTTTTTCTTGGTGCAATTGCCGAACCTCCTGGAATTTGTTTTGCAAAATCAAGGCACTTGACAAATCAGTGTAACCATATTTCCAGGTCGGAGCAAGTTGGATGGCTGTCCGTGCCGCCGATTCCGCTTCGGCATATTTCCCGCTCAAAATCATGGCATTTGCCAGGTTGTGGTGTTGTGTGGCAATTTCGAGCGGTTCGACTTTTTTGCCTGGCGTGGCATTGATGCGCTCGATCGTCGAGAAGATTTGGTGGATCAATCTGGCCCTGTCTGTTTCACCGAACTTGCTGTTGCTGTAAGCAAATTGTAGCCGCGGATAATAATTCCTCAAATCAGCCCGCGACAATCCCCCGATGTGCATGGAATCGGCAGTCAAATTTCCTTTGACACAATTTTCAAAATACCGTGCCGCCTGATAAAAATCCATTTTCTGGGAGAGGTGTTTTTTCAAAAACAAGTTTGCTTTTTCCCACTGCCCGGTTTGCTCAAAATACGCGGCAAACGCCAACAAAAAACCGAGCGAATCCATTTGGGAAAGCATTTCAAAATGGTTTTTGCCCAATTGTTGCCCAGTTTTGTACAAACCGATCATGGCTTCGGGCGTTTTTTTTATGGCCAAATTTTTTTCCCAAATTGAATAAGCCGTCGAAAAATCCTTTTTTAAAAACAAATAATTGGCCGCAGCCGCAGTCAAATTTGGGTCGTCGTTTGCAAATCTGGGCTCCACCATCAAACCTGCCTGCAACAATTTTTCCAGCGAAAACGCAGCGATTTCTTTGGAAATGAACTGGACCGGACTGTGCAAAAAGATGATTTCACCAGACTGGTTCCCGACAACTTGCACCCGCGTGTCCGGCGAAATGGCAACTGCCGTGGGAACCGGTTTGGAACAATATGCCCTCCAAAAAGGCAAGTCAACTCCATCTTTTTCAAATGTCAAAATGACGCCCGAATTGGTGACTCCCGTAATTATTTGCCCATCGGGCGAAAACGAAACGGCTTGCAAAATGTCCCCCTGCGCATATTTATTTAAAATCAGGCGGGGCGGCAATTCGGTTTTCATCAAATCCCAAACCCGGATAGACTGATCTTTTGATGCCGAAATCGCCCACTGCCCGTCTTCGGAAATGAAAACGCCCACCAAAACGGAAGGATGGCTGTAATTCAGGTGGGTTTTTTCCGATTTCGATTCCAGATCCCAAATTTTCAAGGCGTGGTCCTCGCTGCCTGACAAAAGCAAGCCCGGCGTTTTTGCAAAACCCAGCAATCGCGGCGAATTCGAAAATGCAAGGCAAGTCACCGCGCCTTGATGGGCGGTCAATCTGGCAAATTCCGTGGGGAACCGATTTTTTTCCCACAAAATGATGGTCCCGTCCTGTTGGCCGCCAGCAATCCATTGGTTGTCGGGGGAAAAAGCCACTGAAATCAGCGCGCCGGCAGATTCGTACCTATTAATAAGGTGTAGGCTGTCGCCCTGCCGCCGCCAAATTTTCAAAGTAGAATCCATGCTTGCCGATGCCAGCCAGTCGCCATCCGGCGTTTGGGCAAGGGCGGAAATGTTCAATTGGTGTGCCTGGATCGGCCTGCCATTTTTCGGGGCATCGCCGCCCATTTGCCAGTTTGTCAAAGTGCCATCGCCGCCTGCACTCAAAATCGAACTGCCGTCGGGTGAAAAAAGCAGGGCAGAAACTTTTGCAGGGTGCGCTTTTTTGGAAAAAAACCGGGTATTCCATGGTTCCAATGGAAATTTCCGGAGCATCTTGTCCGCGCCGCCCGTAAAAAAATAAGGCTCATTTGGGTCAAAAGCCACCGCGAACACCCTCGAATTGTGGCCGGCATAGGCATAAATGGGGATGTTGTTGGTCCCGAACGTTTCCCAGAGGTGCGCCAATTTATCAAATCCACCACTGACAAAATGATTTCCGTCCGATGAAAAAGAAATCCTCGGCACCCCTTCGCTGTGGCCTAAAAATGTTTTCAAAGGTTTTGCGTCGGGTTCATTTTTCCAAAGATGGATCAAGCCCTCGCTGCCCGCCGTCAAAACATGGCTGCCATCGGGCGAAAACCGGGCACACATCATATCGCCTTCATGCCCGATAAACGATTTTCGGATGACCGAATCGTTGGAAATGCCCCAAACCCGGGCGGTATTGTCGGCCCCACCGACGAGCACTTCGGTTTGGTCGGGCGAAATTTGGGCCGTGTAAATAATGGATTTGTAATTAAAAACACGGATCGGCGGCAGTGAATCCGAGGCGGCGTCCCAAAGCCTTGCCCGGCCGTCGTTGCCGCCGGTCAGGAACAGTTTTCCATCGGACGACCACGCCGTGGCACGCACCCGGTTCGGGAGGGGAAAAACCTTCGCCGGTTTTTCGAGGTTTGGAAAATCCCAGATTTTTATCAGCGCATCATCCGAGCAGGTCAACAAGCGAAGATCGGCGGGCGCAAATTCGATTGCCCAAATGTCGCCGGTGTGGGCTTGAAGGACACGCGGCGGACTGGGCAAATTCGCCAAATCCCAAATTGCCACCGACCCGCCAGTGCACCCTGCGGCCAGCCATTTTTTGTCAAAAGAAATGGAAAAATTAAGGATTTGCCCCGGTGCCTCGGTTTCAAATTTGTAAAAAACATGGCTCGTGTCGCTCAAAATCAAGTTGCGGGTGACGAGCGCGACCGATTCGTCCGGGGCGTTCCGATAGTTTTCGTCGGCGAGGCGAAAGGCCAAGGTCGGGTTGTGGGGCAGGGTTTGCAGGGCGAGCGCGGCGTTGAAATTGGCGATGGATGTGCGCTGCGCTTTTTGCTCGGCGGCGACGGCCAGCCGCCGTGCCTCGACCGCCTCGGCCAACGACTGCCGGGCATTGTCGCGTTCTCTTTCGACAATTTTCCCGGCGGCCTGCACAGCAGTTTTGGCCGCGATGGCCTCGTTCCGCTGCGCCTCGATTTTGTCAAAAACGGTCAAGATTCGGCGTTCGACTTCGGGTTTTAAAGTCGCGTCGCAGACCGAAACGGCGTTGAATTTTTGGATGGCCTCGCGGTACCGACCGTTTTTTTCCAATTGGTTGGCCTCGGCCAAGATCCTGGCGCATTCAGTTTTCGTTGTTTGCGATAGTAAGTTTTGGAAAAAGAAGAGCATGATGAAGGCGAGTAAATTTTTCATGATACGCGTATTTATTTGGTGAGAAAATGTCTTATTTCCAGTTCAGTTCTTTTTCGCAGCGGGTGATTTTCTCAAAAATCTGTTTGTTTCCGGGGGCGAGGTTTTTTGCCAAAATCAATTTTTCGAGTGCCAACCGGAACTCGCCCGCTTGGATATAAACTTCGGCATCCTGCACGAGTTGGGCGGCTTCCAATTTTTGTTTTTGTTCGCGTTCCTGTTGAAAACGGATGAGCGCGAGTTCCGCTTGGTTTTTGGCTTCGATGGCTTCGCGGCGGGTTTCCCAGACCAGCCAAGTCGAAAGCAAGGACAAAACCGTGAGCACGGTTGAAATCACGGCGACAAATCTGGCACGGAGGCGTTTTTTGCGTTCGCGGGCAAGTTGGGTCTGGTTGGCCAAGTTTTGTGCTTCGAGGCGGGCGCGTTCCTCGGCGAGTTGTCTTTTTTTAAAAGATTCCAGCACCGGGGCGACGAGCGCGTCGTGGCTCAGTTCGTACACTTTTCCGAGGTGCGTGTTTTCGGCCCGGATGATCCGGCTGTTCAAAAGTTTCTGCAAAAGCAAGGAATTTACCTGAAACATCTGCCATTCCACGCCTTCGCTGACCCCGACGCGGCGTTCGCCGAGGATCAAACCTTCTTCGATAAAACGCCGGGCGATGACTTCTTCTTCGTTCGAAAGTTCGGCCAGTGCGTTTTCGTAATAATCGTTGAGGATGTGCTGGATGCCTTCTTTTCCATCAAAAATGCCGGGGCCGACTTCGATTTGTTCCCCGGCGGCGTACTGGTTTTTATTTTTAAATAGTTGATTTTCAATGAATTGACAAATCAACTGGATCTGGAACGACTCGATTTCGCCGCTCCGGTTGGTCAAAGCATCGAGGATGATTTTCAAGGCATCCTCGCGGTACGAAAAAACGGGGACCATGAAATTTTGCCCAAAAAGTTTGGCCGGTGCCACGATTGCCTCGCGGGCGAGAAACTGGGCAAGCGGTTTCAGGTGGTAGCGGTTGCCCAAAATCAAAGGAATTTCGGTGTGCAGTTCGTCGAGTTGCGCCAGCCGATCGGAACGGATGGCAAAAATAAACTTGGCGCGGATCGGCTGGAACCAGGCCCGGTCTTGCTCGGTGCGCTGCTCCGGCGGCTTGGCCAAAAGTTTTTCCTGGATGGCTGTGGGCAGGCGGTTTCCGAGGATATCGGCGACGGTCAGTACAAAATCGAGCCGGTTTTGGGGCGCGTGGTCAAAAAACTCCTCGAACTGGTCAAAAATGATGACCGGTTTTGTCGTTTCGCCAAAACGCTCGAAGCGGCAGGAACGGAAATATTCCCAAAGTGTGGCGTCGTCAGCCGATTTTCCGGTCTGTCCGAAAAGGAGCGGCGCGTCCAAAAACGGGGCCATTTTTTGTTTCAAAGCCATGACCGGCGGGTTGGACTGGTCCTGGAACCTGGCTTTGATGCACTGGAAATCGTCGAGTTCGAGGAGTGGGACGAGGCCCGCGTTCAACAAAGAACTTTTCCCGATGCCGCTTTTTGCAAAAAGCACGACGAGGTCTTGGGCTTTGACTTGGTTGTACAATTGCCTGATTTCTTGGCTGCGGCCAAAAAACAGTTCCTGCTCGTTTTGTTCAAAAGCACGGATGCCGGGATATCGGTGTTGGCCGTTGGTCATAAATAGGTGCGTTTGAACTTGACGACGGTGCGCTGAAAATTTTCGTCTTCCCGGTGCGGGTCGGCATCGGCGAGGACGATGTGGTAATCGGGCAAAAGCGAAATGCTGCACGGCCAATCGATCTCTTCCCACATACATGGCCGGAGCAAAATGGGGATGATTTCGGCAGTGCCGCTCTTGCATTGATCCAAAATCAATTGAAATTCTTCGGCCATCACCGCATCGTCCGAGAGGTAGTCCGGGCTGATGAGCAACATAAAATGGGTGGCCGATTTGACCCGTTTTTCGATGGCATCGCGCATATTTTGCCCCGGTTCGAGCAAGTTCCGGTTCCAGATTTGCAGGTTCGGGTGGCTCAAACGCAGCGGGTGGAAATATTTCACGAGTTTTTCACCGTATTTGCTGTCGGACGGGGCGAAGGAAATGAACAGGTTTTCGGCTTCGTTTTGGGTGGTCAGTTGCGAAACTTTTTGGGCAAACGAAGCCATCGCGTCGTCCACGAAAATGAAGTTGAACTGCTCCTCCAAAAAGTCGCGGGTGATGTCCGTGATTGGGTAATTATCGGTTTGCGGCGAGACGGTGAGGTTGTGGTCGTCCAATTTCAGGGATTTCAAAAGGAGGCGGAACTGCCAATTTTCCAAATTGAAACCAAAAAAAAGGTAGCTGTTTTCGCGGTCGAACAGGTTCAAAATGCTGTCCGGGATGGGTGGGTCGCGGCGGACGACCTTTTCGATAAAATCCATTTCGTCGGTTTCGGAAAGCACGAACGACTCGCGGTTGTCTGCCGAACCGAGCAAATTGATGACCAGCGGGCGTTTCACGCTGATTTGCTCGACGGGCGGGAGGCGGGTCTGGCTGCCGCGGTGGCTTTCGGAGGTCAGATTGAAATTGTAGGTAAAAACCATCGGCTCGCGCCCGGCCTGCCGGAGTGCGCGGACGATAAAATCGTCGGGCGTGGTGGAAACAAAAACGCGGACTGGCAATTTCGCCAAGTCGTGGTAGATGGGCGGAGTTTCCATTTCGGCACATTTCAGGACGAAGCGTTCGACAAATTTTGTCAAATCAGTTCGGTCAAAACCGGGCATCCGGAGATAATGCTGGGCGATGTAATTGAGGTTGCGTTTTTCGTTTTGGTCAAAACGGACGCCCTGATTTTCAAGTTCTTTGGAAAGTTGGATGGAAAGCCATTCCAACATCGGAATGATTCCCTCGCTGGTTTGCACCGTGCCTATCCGAGGGCCAAGCATCAAAATGCAGCGTTTCCGGCGAAATCCGGCAAGCAAGTTTTCCCAATTCAATGTTCGATTCGCGTCATGGTATTTATTCATTTTGCGTTTGATTGAATTAGGGTTCAAATATATTGAAGAAAATCAATCTTCCAAAAAAACCTTCATCAAATCAAAAAGTACCCGGTGCTCGGCCACGAACAAACCGGGCTGCAAATTTTCGACATCAAACCAGCGCAATTCCGCAATGTCATCGTCCGGTTCCGGCTCGCCCTCAATTAATTCGCAGACATAAAAATGCGTCATCACCGAATCGCTGCTGCCGCGGTACCGCCAATCGTCAATTTTCGCCGAGCCGATGTACATCAAATCGTGGATTTCGAGCGGGCCACATTCTTCAAAAAGTTCGCGGAGCGCGGCCATTTCATAACTTTCGTCGTCCGGGTCGGCGAAACCGCCGGGAAACCTGAACTTCGTTTCGTTCGGTTTTCGCGCCAGCAAAACTTCTTTGAAATCATTTTTAAAAACCGCAACATCTACCGTCGGATAAACCGTCGGGAAACGCCGGAACGTGGAATACATCATCCCGGCGCGAAAATCGAGGGGCGAAACGACCTCGGCCTCGTCGTGCTCGATCAAATTTTCGATAAATTCTTCGGGCGTGTCGTTGGTTTCGGTTTCGTATTTTCCAGAATATCGGGCGATAAAATTCTCGGTCGTGCCGTACAAAACCACCTTGCCCGTCGGTTTCATTTCCATGATCCGGCGGTCGAGTTCCTGCGACCAAATCCGGTCGTCGGGCAAATCCTCGATGTCTTCGACCTCGATTTTTTCTTTGAATTTTTTCAAAAACATCTGCCAGCGAAACTCAAAATCAATCGGGTTGACGTCGCTCGGCGCGGGGTTCGAACCCAAAAACACAATCACGCGCTCGTGTTTTGCCAGTATTTTTTTGAAAAATTTCAGATGGAGCGGGTTCAAGTCAAACACTTGATACCGCCCGATGACCACACCTGTTCCTGATTTTTTTGCCATATTTTTAATTGTCCTTCAAATTTTGGGGCGGCAAACTTAATTTAGGAAAATTGAAAAATTTTCGAAATTTCTGCCAGATTGGAAAGTGGCCAAAATGAAATAGCAGATTGGTTTTGTTTTAAAAGATACGGTAATAATTTAGGCGTTTTTAGATATTTTAGAAATAAAAGTTTACGGGCAAGATTTTGTGGTTCGAGTGGTTTGTTTTTATGTTTGTCCGCTCACTTCTTTTAATCCCCAAAACTTTCATGGCTTAACCACTTTTTTTTCACAACCATCAAATTTCTTTCTTTATGAAACGATTTTCCTTTTCTGGCCTGATTGGCCAAGTCACCCGCACACACCCGCACACACCCGAAACGTATTAATTGCAGTTCTGTTGATTATGTTGGGTAGTAACTTGTTTGGGCAGGCAGGTACGCTTAACCACACCACGCCCTTTCCGAGTACCAACCCGCTTGCCCCTACTTGCCACCAATTCGATGTCAATTGGGTCAACTTGCAGTTCCTCACCGCAAAAAGGTACAACATTGAAATTTTCTTAAATGGTGGCTGCATCAATACTGCGGCAACTTTGGCCTCAATTCCCGCAGAATTTCAAGGCCTAACCCCACAAGGTCAACCAATGATAACCTTTCCAACCACGAGCAGTATCCGAATCAATAGGATTTCAAGTACTGCGTTTACGATATCTGGCAATTCGTTGCCACTGATGACCATTTTTTATGAGGCAGCACCTGGCTCAACAGTGAGTACGAGCCTTATCTTTAACACATTCAGGAATGCTGCGAATCAAAATTATACGATTGGGAACAACGGCTTTCCATTCAATTTTACGATGCCCGCAGCCCTGAACCTGGGCGGTTTTGTCAAAAAAACCAACCCCTCCACCCCGTGCACCACCTTTCCTCAAATCCCAAACAATGGAATTAGTGGGGTCACGGTAAATATCACCGCATCTCCCAATCCTTCACAATGCACCCAATTTATGAGTCCTGCCAGTCAACTTTTTTTGGATGGGAATTATCAGTTTGCAGTTCCTCCCAGATTCAACTACTCAATAACACCCAGTAAAATGGGCACAGATTGGTGCTGTGGCATCGAGACGGATGATGTAAACAATGCCAGAGAAATTTATAATGATTTATTTGATGGTACTCCTTATGGTACATACCCGCTGTACCAAGTTTTGGCCTCAGATTTTGTACCAGATAATATGATTACCATTGCAGACATTGCATTTATGAACCGCTGTCTTCTTGAAATTTTCGATCCAGGAACAAGCCTTTTTGCAACATCTTCGATGTGGCGTTTCATTCCTGCTTTGACGTACAGCCAGAATGACCCATGGAATATTTCTTTCAATTTGGCCACGCTTCCCAACTCAATTGCTACTGGCGTTTTAAATTCAAATTCACCCAGCAACGATTTTATTGGCGTAAAAAGAGGCGACCTTGACCAAAATTGCAGTGAATGTGGCAACAATTTTAATGGCGGAAGCGAAGATCGGGGCGAGGGTTCCTTGTCAACATTTTTTATAAAAGATCAAGCAGTTGAAACAGGCCAAGAAATCTTGTTGCCCGTTTATTTTTCTGAAACCTCCGGTTTTGCTGTTTTGAAAACAGAACTGACTTTCAACACGGATTATCTTGAAATAACAGGAGTTGAAAAAGGTGTTTTGAGCAATGAATATGGTGGGTTTGAAATAAACGGAGATGGAAATTCACTGCTCCAAACCTATTTCAACTTGATTCCGGGCGGCGAGGACTTAAAAACAGGCGAAATTGCCTATTTTATTAAGGCTCTTGCAAAACAAAGTTCACCTACTTTGAATGGCTTGGTTTCCCAAAAATCAAATGCCGTGGACAATACCTTGTTTACTTTGGACGGCGATTTCCGTTCTTCCCTCAAATTTGAAATTCAAAATAATGCCCCGGAACGGTTCCGCGTTCAATTTGTCGGAAAAAACCCGGTGGAGTCTTCCTCAAATATTTTGATTGAACTACCCGAAGCCAGTCAAGTTGAGGCCACGTTATTTTCCCAAGCAGGTCAAATTTCATGGAATATCAATGAAAACAAGGACAAAGGAATCAGCCTGATTTCTATACCAGATTTTCCAAAACAATCGGGTATTTATACTTTGATTGTAAAATCCCAGTTCGGGCAGAAAATCTTTAGGCTCACTAAGATTTGAATATAAGAAGATGACATTTTTGGGAAGAACGGCCGTTGCACGTTCTTCCCTTTTTTTCGTTTTTTAAATCATCTAAATAGTAGTCCTATGAAAAAATTATTGTTTTTCGTTTTAGCCTTAAATTTGAATCAATTGGTGGGGCAAGCGTTTTATTATGTAAAATTTGAGGACGGAGGCATTGATTCATATCTTGGAATTTTTGACCCAACGAACTGTAAAGACTCAACAATAACAAAATTAACCTATGAACCAGACATAACCGAGGGGTTTTTTAGTGATATTGCAATTGCCCCAAACAACAAACTGTATTGTATTTTGCAAACATCAGCACCAACTTTTGGGCAGTATATTGCAATCATAAATCCTGCAACAGGGCTGACCACCCGAATTGCTCAATTACCTTTGGACAAACCAATGAATTCGCTGGTATGCGATAAGGAGGGTATCTTATTCGGGGCGGGAAGAGCGCTTTTCAAATTTAATCCGGCAACAGATGATTTGATATTATATCCAGATTGGTCTTTTATCCCGGGCGGCGACCTGACTTTTTACAAGGGTAAATTATATTTTGTAACTTTGGAAAGTACATTGGTGGAAGTAAACCTTGACGACCCAGTGAACAGTCTGGTGAAATTTGGATGGAATTTCTTGCCAGATAATGATTTAATCGCATTTGGAATTACTACGCATGTTTATTCATGCGATTCAGCCTCTTTATTTCTTACGGTTTCAAACAATGTTGATATCGATAGAATTTACACCCTCAACTTTGAAAAACAAACCGTAACCTTCCTTTGTAATTCTCCTGGAATCATCCAAGGTTCTGCTTCCCCAACCGAATTTTTAGCCTCCGACTGCACCCCCCACCTCGACCTCGACACCGACAACAGTTCGCTCCAAACCGGAAAGGATTTTCGCGCCACACCATCCTGCACCGGGCAGTCCATGAAAATCGCCGATGCAGATGCCACGCTGGTTTCCGGGTTCAAAATAGATTCGGTACGGGTGGATTTGTTGCCGCTCGTGCCAGATTTGGGTGCCGAAAATTTGACCGGCAGCGGCCTGCCCGGCATTTCGATAAATGGAAATGGGACGCACAACTTGTTGTTTGTCAATGATATGGGCGCGGCGAAGGACTCGGATTTCGCGCAGGTTTTGCAAAAAACCCAATGGCAAAACACGGCTGCCCCGCCCACTCCGGGCACTCGAAAAGTGCAGGTCGTCGTGTTTTCAACAGGCGGCAATTCGGACACGGCGTTTGCTTTCATCCCTGTTTCTCCGGTTATTTCGACCGTTCAAACCTTCGACCGCTGCCCCGGCGACTCCGTTTTGGTCGGGAACCATGTTTACAATCAAAACGGCATTTTTCAGGACACTCTTTCGGCTGCGAACGGTTGCGACAGTTTGGTTTCCACGACCCTCAACATTTTGCCCACGACAAAATCCGAACTCAATTTGACGGCCTGCTTCGGCGGTTTTGCAAATTTCAACGGCACACAAATTCCCGCCGGGACGAGCCAAAATTTCACGTTGAAAAGCACCGCAACTGGCTGTGATTCAATCGTTTCGGTAAATGTTTCGGCCGTCCAGCCCGTTTTTTCGAGCCAAAATCTGACGGCTTGCGCGGGCGGTTTTGCAAATTTCAACGGCACTCAAATTCCCGCTGGGACGAGCCAAGATTTCACTTTGAAAAGCACCGTAACTGGCTGTGATTCAATCATTTCGGTCAATGTTGCAGCCGTCCAACCCGTTTTTTCGACCCAAAATTTGACGGCCTGCGCGGGCGGTTTTGCAAATTTCAACGGAACACAAATTCCCGCCGGAACGAGCCAAAATTTCACCTTGCAAAGTGCCGCAACTGGCTGTGACTCAATCGTTTCCGTAAATGTTTCGGCACTGCCCGTCAAAAACTCGAACCAAAATTTTACAGTCTGTCCCAGCAAAAAACTGGTTTTCAACGGCATTGAAATTTCGGCTGGCGACAGCATGGTTTTTCAGTTGACGACTTCGGAAGGCTGCGATTCGCTAGTCACGGTTGTTGTCGAAAGCTCGCCCGACCTGTTTTTTCAATTGGCTACCGAAAACTCGTGCAAAAACAAGCCGACCGGGAGCGTTTCTGGGTTTGATTTTTTGGGTGGGCTGCCACCGCTCCAATTTGCATTGAACGGTTCAAACTATTCAGGTTCAACAACTTATGGAAATTTACCAGTCGGGGCGCACACATTTTCGGTTGGCGACGCGGCGGGTTGTTTTTTTGAAAAAGATGTTTTTATCGAAAGTTTTCCACCCCTGGAAATTGAAATTTCAGATGCCGTTTTGCCTTGCGACAATTCCGGGACGGTGCTTGCCCCGGTGTTTTTTGGCGACACGACGGGTCTGGTTTTGTTTTGGTCAAATGGCGCGCAAACACCTGAAATTCAAGTATTTGAAGCTGGAAAAATAAAACTGGAAGCATCCAACCGTTGCGAAACTTTGACCAAAGAAATCGAAGTTGCCTTGACCGACAGCATCAGTTTTGAAAAATTGCTTTTTGTGCCCAACGTGTTTTCGGCAGCGGCAAACTTGCCGGGCAACGACGTTTTTCGGGCGTTCCCAGCCACCGATTTGACGATTTTGGAATATCAAATGGATATTTATGACCGCTGGGGCGAGCATATTTTCACCACAAAAAAAATCGAAGAAGGTTGGAACGGTTTTCAGCGAAAAAAACAAATTCTGCCGGGCGTTTTTGCTTGGGTGCTGAAAATGAAAACGGAGGTTTGTGGGCAAGTTATCGAGATGAAAAGGCAAGGAGATGTTTTGCTCATGGATTAGAATAAACATCCTCATTTTCTTAAAAAACTCAACCAACACGAACCATTTCATTTTGAACCTGTTTACATTTGCACTTGGATTCAATCTAAATCACACAGCAATAAAAAGTAGAAATGCAAAATAGAAAGATGATTTATCTCGACAACAACGCAACCACGCCTTGCGACCCGCGGGTAGTGGATACGATGGTGCCATATTTTTACGAAAAACACGGCAATGCCGCGTCGCGCAGCCACTCTTTTGGCTGGGAAGCGGAGGAAGCGGTGGACTACGCCCGCGAGCAAATCGCAACTTTGATTGGTGCCGATGAAAAGGAAATCATCTTCACTTCCGGCGCGACGGAGAGCAATAATTTGGCTTTAAAAGGTGTGTATGAAATGTATGCCCGGAAAGGAAACCATATAATTACGGTAGAAACAGAGCACAAATGCATCCTCGACACCTGCAAACACCTCGAAAAAATGGGCGCGGAAATCACTTATTTGAAAGTAAAAGAAGATGCGCTGGTTGATTTGGCAGAGCTCGAAGCGGCCATCACGCCCAAAACCATTTTGGTTTCGGTGATGTGGGCGAACAACGAGACCGGCGTCATTCAACCGATGGAAGAAATTGGGAAAATCTGCGAAAAACACGGCGTTCTTTTTCACTCCGACGCGACGCAGGCCGTCGGCAAAATCCCAACGAACGCGCGCGAAACCGGTGTTCATTTGATGTCTTTTTCCGCCCACAAAATGTACGGACCAAAAGGCGTGGGCGCATTATATGTTAGCCGAAAAAATCCCCGCGTCAAAGTCACTGCCCAAATTGACGGCGGCGGCCACGAACGCGGGATGCGCTCCGGGACTTTGAACGTGCCGGGCATCGTCGGTTTTGGAAAAGCGGCGGAAATTGCGCGGGACGAAATGTTTTCGGATGCCGCGCGGGTCTCGAAATTACGCGACCACCTCGAAGCCGAATTGACAAAAATGGAAGAGACAAAAATCAACGGCACGCCGAAAAGCCGGATGCCGCACGTCACCAATATTTCTTTCAAACACGTCGAAGGCGAAGGTTTGATGATGACTTTTAATCAAAATATCGCGGTTTCGTCGGGTTCGGCATGCACTTCGGCCTCGCTCGAACCGTCGTACGTTTTGGTGGCGATGGGTCTCGGCGACGATTTGGCGCACTCGTCCATTCGTTTTTCGCTCGGCAGATTTACGACGCCGGAAGAAGTGGACATGGCAATTGACCTCGTCCGGGACGGCGTAAACCACATGCGTGACCTCAGCCCGATTTGGGAAATGTACCAAGAAGGCGTGGATTTGACAAAAATTGAATGGTCGGCGCACTAAAATTTAGAATTAAAAATTAGAAAATAGAAATCCTGCCCCATCAGAATCAATTGGAAAACTACTCATCAAGTCAATTAAAATTTCAAGAAAATGGCATATTCAAATAAAGTTCTCGAACATTTCAAGCACCCAAAAAACGTGGGTACTTTGGATAAATCATCCAAAAACGTCGGCACCGGCCTCGTCGGTGCGCCAGAATGTGGCGACGTGATGCGCCTGCAAATTGAAGTGGACGAAACCACCGGCATGATTCGCGACGCGAAATTCAAAACTTTTGGCTGCGGCTCGGCGATTGCTTCGTCGTCCCTCGCGACCGAGTGGCTGAAAGGCAAAAGCCTCGACGATGCCATGAAAATCGACAACATGGACATCGTCGAAGAACTCGCGCTGCCGCCCGTGAAAATCCACTGTTCGGTTTTGGCAGAAGACGCCATCAAAGCGGCGATTAAAGATTATCAGCAAAAAAATGGCATCACGGTCGGCGCGGAAGCCGAGGCCGTTTTTGCCTAAATTTTTTGTAAAATTCATTCCTCATCCCTCAATCCTCATCCCTGATTATGATTTTTGTAGATGAAACGGCAAAGAAAAAAATAGAAGAAATCAAACAAACGGAGCACCTCGCCGAGGATTTTTTCGTGCGGGTGAGCGTGACTTCCGGCGGATGTTCGGGCTTGTCGTACAAATTGGATTTTGACAACGAGTCGAAACCGAACGACCAGATTTTTCAGGACAACGGCGTGAAAGTCGTCACCGACCTGAAAAGTTTTTTGTACCTTTTTAATACGACTTTGGAATTTTCGGGCGGTTTGGATGGCAAAGGATTTCATTTTAACAATCCAAACGCCACGCGGACTTGTGGTTGCGGGGAAAGTTTTGCGGTCTGATTGTCGCCGACGTTGATTTTTTTCAGGTGAGACGTCGGACAAAAAAGCATCTCGATTGGTCATTTTGACAAATCGGGGTGCTTTTTTTTTTCGGGAAAATCCAATGTCCAGCGTCCAACGTCCAATGTCTTTTCTGAACTTTGCCGGAAAGATTTTTCAAATGCAAGACGAGCAAAAATTTTTTGCAGAATTTCCAGAAATCAGCAAGTCGCAGTGGCTGGCGCGGGTCGCCAAAGATTTAAAAAATCGCCAGCCGGAAGATTTATTTTGGCAAATCAACGAACGCATTTCTGTTGACCCGTTTGGCCATGCCGATGATTTTCCAGAACCCATTTTGCCGCTCGAAAATGTGCCGAACAATTGGGAAATCAATGAAAAAATAACAACCCGCGACGCTGCCGAAGCCAATCGGCAAGCCCTCGAAGCACTCCATTTTGGCGCGGAATCTTTGACTTTTGATTTTGAAACGCTGCCGACTGCCACTGATTTTGCCAAAATTTTTGAAAAAATCCACCTCGATTTTATTTCCATCCATTTTTCGGGACGCGCGGTGCGCGAAACGCCCGGTTATTTTTTGGCTTTGCTGACTGCCGAAGCTGCGAAAAAAAATATTCCTACAAAAAATTTGCGCGGCAGTTTGGCTTTCGACCCAGCTGACGCGCCGCCCGGCAGCCTGGTTGATTGGCGATATTTGTTGGATTTGATGGATTTTGTGGGTGAAAATTTTCCCCATTTTCAAGTGATTTCGGTGGCTGGAAATTCACATTTTCAAAACCTCGAAAATGTGGACAACGAACTGGCCGACCTTTTACAAAAAGGAAATATTTACCTAAAAAAATTGACCGAGCGCGGCGCGAAACCTGAAAACGTGGCCGCTGCGATGCAATTTTCAATGACCGTCGGCAAAAGTTATTTTTTGGAAATTTCGAAGTTGCGGGCGTTCAAGTTGTTGTGGCTCAATATTTTAGAGGGTTGGCAGGTCGCGCCGGTTTTGCCAAAAATCAACGTCGAATTTCTCCGGGCGGCCTATTCCGACGATTTGTACAAAAATATGATTGCCGCCACTTCGATGTCGATGTCTGCAGTTTTGGGCGGCGCGAATCGGCTGACGGTTTTGCCGTATGATTTTGAACGGGAAAATTTAGCGAAATATCCGCAAAATTTCTCGCGCAGGATTGCCCGGAACGTGCAGCATTTATTGAAAATGGAAAGTGGTTTTCACGAAATTTCGGACGCGGCGGCGGGCAGTTTTTGCCTCGAAAAATTGACGCGGCAACTCGCGGAATCGGCTTGGAAAATCTTTCAAAAAAAGTGATGGAACACAGATGACACAG
>JANNMS010000182.1:0-5200 GCA_031398055.1 Saprospirales bacterium
TTAAAAATGCCGTAGGCATGGCATTTTGGCAGCAACATACACGGATAAAATGCCATGCCTACGGCATTTCCCTGCTTGATTAACCTTGTTTTCTACTAAAATGCCAACCCTACGGGTTTTTGAAATTTTAATGCGTTTGACTTGGTTTCATGTCGCCAGTCTATAAATCAACAAACAAATGGTGATGAAAAAAATAGCAGTGTAAATCAGTTTGTTGTGCCTCGCCAGCCAATTGGGCAGGTAAATATCAAAGTTGTCTTTTGGAGAATCGGAATATCTGCGGGCAATCAAAGTGAGCGGACATTTCCTGCCGAAAATCAGTAAAACGATGCCTTCCAGCACGACAAGACCCACGCAAATCCAAACCCACCGATCAATTTTATCCATCAAAACGGCATAAAACAGGTAAAAAATCACCACATTGAAGAAAACCCAGATGGCGGTGTGGACGATTTTGACGGCTGTTAATTTTGACATCGCGCGTTATTTTTTTAATTTTTTGTCGCTGCGGGGTTCTTTGTCGATAACGTATTCATGCTGTTTTTCACCCGGCCGCGCACCCATTTTTCCAATTCAACGGCATGAAAAACCACCAGCGAAACCAAAATGCACCCGCCCAATTCTTTCAAACTCAATGCTTGCGTTGAAAAAATGCCCTGCAAAACCGGCACATAAATCACCAAAAGTTGCAGCCCAAAAGTCAAAACTACCGCGCCGAGCAATGCCCGATTGTTGAAAAACCCTTGCCGGAACAGTAAATTTTGGTCGCTCCGAACTGCCATTACATAAGTCAATTGGCTGAAACAAAGCACTGTGAAAACGTAGGTCTGCCATTTCGGGTCGTTGTTTTGAGTTGCCCAAAATTGGACACCGAAACAAATTGCACCGATCAAAAAACCGACCCACAGGACGTGCCAGCCCAATCCTTTTGCAAAAATGCTTTCGTCGGGGTCGCGGGGCGGCTGTTGCATGATGTGTTTTTCGGCAGGTTCGGCGGCGAGCGCCATCGCGGGCAGGCCGTCGGTCACCAGATTTATCCAAAGAATGTGGATGGGCAGCAGCGGGACGGGCAGACCGACGGCGAGGGCGATGAAAATCGTCCAAATTTCGCCGCTGTTTCCGGTGAGCAAAAACTTGATGGATTTGCGGATATTTTCAAAACCCCGACGGCCTTCTTTCACGGCTTTTAAAAGCGTCGCAAAATTGTCGTCAAGCAAAATCATGTCCGCGGCTTCTTTCGAAACGTCAGTTCCGGTGATGCCCATCGCCACGCCGATGTCCGCCCGGCGGAGCGCGGGGGCATCGTTCACACCGTCGCCCGTCATGGCCACAAAATGTTTTTTGGCCTGCAAAGCCTTGACAATCAACAGTTTTTGCGCTGGCGAGACGCGGGCGTACACTTTTATCTGCTCGATTTTTTTTGAAAATTTTGCCGTTGAAAGTTTTTCAAGTTCCGCGCCGGAAATCATTTCGTCGGTCGGTTCGTGTAAAATCCCGATTTGCCGGGCGATGGCCGCAGCCGTTTCGGGGTGGTCGCCGGTAATCATCACGGGCACGATCCCAGCTTTTTTGCAATCGGAAATTGCCTGCGCCGCTTCTTCTCGCGGCGGATCCATCAAACCCGCGAGGCCGAGGAAATGCAGTTGTTTTTCGAGGTTTTCAAAACTGATTTCCGAGGGCAAACTATCCACCAATCGGTAGCCATAGGCCAAAACGCGCAGGCCGTTTTGCGCCATTTTTTCGGCTTCGGCGGTCGCGGTTTTGTCCGTTTTTTCACTGATTTTCAGCACCGATTCGAGCGCGCCTTTTGTGATTATTAAAAATTTCCCGTCGGTGAATTTATGGACGGTGGTCATCATTTTCCGTTCGGCATCGAACGGGAGTTCTGCTTCGCGGGGGAAATCTGCGGGTTTCGCGGCTTTCAAATTTTCTTCCGAAAAAGCGGCCAAAGCCAGTTCGGTGGACTCGCCGACGGGTTTTCCTTTTTTATCTTTTTTGACATCGTGGTTCAAAGCCATGCACAAAAGCAGGGCATCGGGCGCGGCAATTTTGAGGTCGGCGGGCGTTTTTTCGGGTGTCCAAGTTTCGGTGACGGTCATTTTATTTTGTGTGAGCGTCCCCGTTTTGTCCGTGCAAATGAAAGTAACCGAGCCCAAAGTTTCGACCGCCGGAAGTTTTCGGATCAGTGCTTTTTGGTGTACCAATCGCCGCGCACCGAGCGCGAGCGCGATGGTCACGACGGCGGGCAGGGCTTCCGGGATGCCCGCGACGGCGACCGAAATGGCGGTCAAAAGCATCGCCATCGGGTCTTCACCGCGCAAAAAACCGACGCCGTAAATCACGCCGCAAATTCCGACGATGACGATGGAAAGTTTTTTGCTGAAATCGGCGAGCCGTTTTTGGATGGGTGTCTGCAATTCGTCTTCCTGCAAAAGTTGGGCGATTTGGCCGATTTCGGTGTTCATTCCGGTGGCGATGACGACCCCGTTGCCGTGTCCGTAGGCCACGACGGTGCTTTTATAAGCCATGTTGGTGCGGTCGCCGAGGGGCACCCGTCCGACCGGGTCAGCCGGGCGGGATTTTTCGGTTTTCAACGGGTCGGTCTGTTTTTCGACGGCCTGCGATTCGCCGGTGAGCGAGGCTTCCTCGATTTTCAGGGCAACAGATTCGAGCAAACGCAGGTCGGCGGGCACCATATTTCCGGTTTCGAGGACGACGACATCGCCCGGCACGAGGTCGGCGGCATCCATTTCGACGGGTTTGCCGTCGCGCAAAACGGTCGCGGCGGGCGGCGACATTTTTTTCAAAGCCTCCATCGCTTTTTCCGCCTGATATTCTTGCACGAAACCAACGACGGCGTTCAAAACCACGATGACCAAAATGACGATCGTATCTTTCAAATCGCCAATCAAACCCGAAACGACTGCTGCCACGAGCAAAATCACAATCATCGTGTTCTTGAATTGTCCCAAAAACATGAGCCACGCGGGTTTTTTCTTTTTTTCCAAAAGTTCGTTGCGGCCGTGTTTTCGCAGTCCTGCCGTGGATTGGGCGGCGGACAGCCCAGCAAGTTGGCTGCCGGTCAATTTTAGGGCTTCTTCTTTTGAGATGAAATGCCAGTTTGTCATTTGATGTGCGTGATTTTAGGTTTAGTTTAAAAAAAACTAATTCGGCAAAGGAGCGATTATTCGTTATAATAAGCGTTGCACAATTTTATCAATAATTTACAAAATTCACACACTGATTTATTACAACTTAAAATGTGGGAATCTTGTAAGTTATTTATGGAATTGTGTAAAAATAGGACGGTCAAAACAGGCCAATTTTATGGCTCACTTTAAACTCTTTATTATGTCCTTATTCACTGTTTTGATTACACTCGTTGTTGTTGGCGTATTGCTTTGGCTGGTCAACACTTACATCCCAATGGATGGAAAAATCAAGAACATCCTCAACATAGTTGTTGTGATTGTGCTGGTTTTATGGCTGCTCCGCGCTTTCGGGGTTTTGGGTTCTTTGCAAAACATCCGGATTTAAAAGCACCCATTATTCAAAATGACCATTGCCATTGCAAAAAAACACCTTTTCAAATGGCGAAACTGTTACTCAGGTTCTTCGCTGCGCTGCTAATGATTCGCGCAGTTTTTGAATAAAAGAGGGGTAAAAAGGGCAAACTGGCACAACTTGGAATGCCAGTTTGCCCCCTTTGTTAACAGGGAAAATCAATCTTCGTCCACCACCACCAACCTTTTAAAAACAGGTTGACCGGCGTTCAAAACGCCCACGAAATTCAGCCCGTTTTTCGGCCCCATTTTTCCAAAAAAACGATAACCGATTTGCTCGCTGGGTTCGGTACTAATTCAAAACCGGATTGCGGCGAAAAAATATTTTCAATGATTTTACCACCCGACGCCAACGTCCGGTCGTCCGGATTTGGTGAAATACTGACTCCCGGGCAGCCCAAAATTTCGACCTCCGCGAAAGCAAACAAAAGCAACCTCCGACATCAACACCCAAGAAATCCTCCTCCGCTGGGCACCGCTGGATTACCGAACTTGGTATTATTATCAAAAAAACTGCACGAAAGCAGCCTGCCGCCAACTACAAACCACCCATCGAATTTGTCGAAAAACACCGCTGGCACAGTCCTGAAAGTCGCCAAACCACTGCCAATCAATAGTCAAGGACATCATACGCCACCTCGTAGACCGCCTCGAGCCAAATTTCGCAGATGACCGCCGTCGGCAATAAACTCTACTTCATCGCAACCGACGGCAGCAGCGGACGCGAACTTTGGCGCAGCGACGGCACGACGGCGGGCACTGTTTTGGTCAAGGACATGGTCGCCGGGGCGGCTTCGCCGAACATCCAGGGCATGACCGGGGTCAACAGCACCTTGTTTTTTGCCGCTTCCGACCCGAACAAAGTCAGGCGGTGAGTTTAAGTCACCGCCTGACTCGACCATCCTCGATCAAAATATCCCAACACTGGCCCTGCAAAACGCCCTTGATTTCCTGGTGCTCACCCAAAATCTGCCTTTAAAAATAAAAATAGAAATCCACGAAAAACACCTCGAAATCACCTGCGACAATCAACCAAAAACCATCGCTTTCGACACGCCCGACAACGATTGGCAACACTTTGAAAACCACGGGGCGAGCCAAAAAACCGAATCCGGCAAACTGCTGATTTCGATTCCTTTCACCTCAAACGCCCAGAGAAAATGATGAACCGCCTGCGTTTTTTGTTTCAAAATTATTGGGTCGAGTTGCTGCTCGTGCCGCCGTTTGTGGTGGCGGCTTGCTATTTTTTGTACGGGGAGGCGTATTTTGCTTCGTTGAAAAACCTTGGCCGGATGACTTTTCCGTGGATTATCCAGCCCATTTTTTCCGCTTCTGGCTGCCATACATGGCCTGCCGTCAATTCCGAAACGGCGAAAAACACCAACGGTCTCCCCCACCCTGCTGCGCGCGGTTGGGGTTTTGCAAAGACAAAATTTTGGTGTCGGATGTGTAAATCTGTAAATACGGAAAAACAGATTTGCAGAAACACAGAAAAAATCAGGTCAAACGCATTAAAATTTCAAAAACCCGTAGGGTTGGCATTTAGGTAGAAAATCGAAGTGCGTTTTATTAAAAATGCCGTAGGCATGGCATTTTGGCAGCAACATTCACGGATAAAATGCCATGCCTACGGCATT
>JANNMS010000183.1:0-4081 GCA_031398055.1 Saprospirales bacterium
AAAAGGATAAATTGCTCGATTTGGATATCGCCGATTTGCCGCGAGGCACGTATTTGCTTTCTTTTTTGGGCAAAAATGGACTGGGCAAAAAGGTGAAAGTGGTCAAAATGTGAAGTGAAATTTGATGGTTTTTCAAAAAAAATACCCGCACTTCGTAAAATCGAAAGCGGGTATTTTTTTGTGATTAATCTTTATAGTTGGTTTTTAATTTGGAGAATAGTTGCTTTTTTGGAAATTTAATTGTACATAAGGCCAAGTGGACTCACTGAATTTTAGAATTTTTAGGATGCTGTAAATGCTGATTTAGGCATTTTATCCTGCATTACCCAGGAGTTGACAGTCCACATTTAAAAATATGGAAATCAAAAATGTGTGAATGTTGTAATCTTTTCTCAAAATTGTACAACAGATAAAACTATACAGCCGCCCACCTTTGTCGTATCATTTGAGCCTCTGGAATGCGAAACTTGTTTCGCCCAAAAACACTCAAATAATTGAAAATCAACCCATTGCGGAATGAGTTCCGTACTCCACTTTTTAAATTTCCAAAAAAAATGAACTCAGGCAAAGTATTATTAGGCTTGTTGGCCGGCGTTGCTGCCGGTGCAACTTTGGGCATCTTGTTCGCACCCGAAAAAGGCACAACCACCCGTCGGAAAATCGTCCAAAAAGGAGATGATTATGCAAGTGGTTTGGGTGAAAAATTCAATGATTTTATTGACAGTGTCACCCAAAAATTTGAAGATTTGAGGGACGAAGCCAGCCGCGCAGCCCAAAATGGATATGCAAAAGCAGAAGAAGTGGCGCACGAATTGGTTTCAGAAAAAAGGAAAGTGAGTGTTTAGATTTTAGAAATTAGGGGCATGGAGGTCGAAATTTATTTCGATCCAACGCTGTAAACTTTTGATTTTTAAAGACTTGCTTGGAGTGGCCGAAATAAATTTCGACCTCCATTCTCCAAAATCTAATGAATGATTCACATTTCTCAAATCCGGCAAATGCTGCTGTTGTTCCTGATCGCGGCCTTGTTTGGGCTGATTTTCTGGAACCTGAAATTGTTCGTACCAGCCTTGTTGGGCGCGTACACTTTGTACGTTTTGCTCCGAAAACCGACACGATATCTGACCGAAAACCGAAAATGGAATCATAAATTATCGGTCATTGTGATGATGTTGGTGTCCTTTTTGGCCATTTTATTGCCGATAAATGGGTTTATCCAAATGCTCCGAACCAAAGTGGTCGACGGTTTCGAGAACAAGGAAAAAATCATAAAACCACTGGAATCGGCCATCCTGAAACTGGAAAAAAGTACCGGTCTTGATTTGCTCACGCCGGAACGCTTGCAAAATCTATCGGAATGGGGCGCGCAGGCAGCAAGCAATGTGGTGAACGCCACTTTGTTTTTCCTGCTGATGTTGCTGGTCACTTACCTGATTCTTTGGTTTATGCTCACAGCGGGCGAAAAAATGGAGCATTCGTTTTTCAGTTGGCTGCCGTTAAAAGATACAAACATTGAATTCCTGCGAAAAGAACTGAACGATTTGGTGTTTTCCAACGCCCTCGGCATCCCGTTGATGGGCGTCGCGCAGGGTGTCGCGGGGCTGATTGGCTACTCCTTGGCCGGTGTGGAAGATGTCTGGTTTTGGGTTTTTATGACTTTTATCGCCGGGATGATTCCGTTTTTGGGCGTCTCGTTGGCTTTTGTGCCGCTGGCGTTGGTGCTGTTTTCGAAAGATATGAACGGCGCGGCCATCTTCATTTTGATTTACGGTTTTGTGGTCATCGGCTCGGTCGACAATTTCGCCCGGATGTGGTTGATGAATAAAATCGGGCACACGCACCCGCTCATCACTTTGTTTGGGGTGATTATCGGCGTGCAACTTTTTGGATTTGTGGGCTTCATTTTCGGGCCGATTATGATTGCCATGTTTCTGCTTTTGGTCAAAATTTACACCAAAGAATTCAGGTAACTGTTTTGACACATAGTTCAGATAGAAGTTTTCGCATAGAAAACATAGGTTTTTATGACAAATTTCTATGTTTTCTATGCGAAAACTTCTATCTGAACTATGTGTCAAAGCAGTTATAAAATCTCAATTAAAAAAATATGGAACCACCACCAACAACATTCGAATCGCTGATCGAAAGTGTCGAATCGTACGGCAAAACGACGATCGAACTCACCAAACTCAAAGCCCTGGAATCGGGCAGTTTGATACTGGTTTCGTTGGTTTATCGGTTGAGCGTCGCCAGTTTGATTTTCCTTTTTGTCTTTTTTTTAAATGTTGGGATTGCCCTGTTTTTGGGCGAATGGCTCGGCAAGGATTATTACGGCTTTTTTATCGTGGCTATAATTTACTTGATTGAAGGCATTGTTTTTCACCATTTTCTGTACGATTGGATCAAAAAACCGATCACTGATTTTATCTTTTCACAAACCAAAAATTAAGAAAAACCATGCAAAATTTGAATTCCGGAAATACCCTTTCCACCACGATTCTCCAATTGGAAATTGAACAGGAGGACAAAAGGCTTCTTTTGAAAGAGCAATTCCACACTGCCCTCGAAAATCTCCGACCCATCAATTTGATAAAAAACACTTTTGAGGACGTGGTCGAGTCGCCGCATTTGCAAGAAAACATTGTCAACACGTCGCTCGGCCTCGGTGCCGGTTATCTTTCAAAATTGATTTTTGTGGGTGTTTCGAACAGCCCGATAAAAAAATTGCTCGGCACTGTTTTGTTATTTGGCATTACAAATTGGGTCTCAAAACATCCGGAAACCGTTAAATCGGTGGGAACTGGCGTGGTGAAAATCATCCGCAGTTTTGTCCAACGCGGAAAAACCAACAAGGAACTGGCTTCCTCAAATTGAAAATTTATGAGCACAATTTATAGAAACATAGAAATCACTTTTGAGAAACTGACCGGCTATATCACCACAGTTCTCGGCAATCCGATTACGTTTATTTTGGCTTTGATTTTGGTGATAATCTGGTTCACCAGCAAGGAATTTTATACCCAAGAGTATCAAGACATCATCCGGGATGTTATCCATGCCTTTATATTTTTATGTTTGTTCATCATCCAAAAAGGGTTCAACCGCCACACCGCATCGCTCCATTTGAAAGTAAACGAACTGGTCACGTCGCACGAACCGGCGCGAAATGAAGTGATCCATGTTGGCGAAAAAACAGAACACGAAATCATAGAACTTTCAAAAGAATACGCCGAAATCGCGGAGAATATCAAACTCGAAGAAGCAGAATTGAAAGAAATAGAAACGGCAGAAAACCAGATCACGGCTGAAAAGACGTGAACGGTGCGGTTATAATTTGTGGTAAATATTTTGTGAACGAGGAATGTGAACCAGATGCCCGACAAAACCCGCTTCCTTTTGGAGGCGGGTTTTTGTGTTTTTAGGCCAAAAAATGTGTGAATCATGTAACTCTTGCCCAAAATTCTATAACAATCCCCGCTGCCATCCCACCCACCTTTGTCAAGTGGAAATTAATTCACGCTTCCCCGCGATTTGCGGAAACCTAATAAAAAATTTGGCTATGACAGAAGTAAAAGGAACTTGGAACGAGCAAAAAGGCAGGCTGAAAAAACTGTTTGCCATCCTGACCGACAACGATTTGCTGTTCGAACAAGGAAAAAAAGATGAAATGCTCGGCAAACTCCAAATCACGCTGGGCAAATCAAAAGAAGAAATGGCCAAGATCATGGCCGCACTTTGACTGGATATTTATTAGGTTGATTGGTTCTTTTGGCCTTTGGAATAAAATGTTTGAATCAGAATTTGCAAAATTTTAGAATTTTCAAAATTAGCAGCATTCTGTAAATTTTAAAATTCCGCAAATTCTGATTCAGATCACTTGGGCTTATCAATCAATCACCTATTTCAAATTTTTCAAATCATTTTCTCAATCACTTTTCAGGTCAAACGCATTAAAATTTCAAAAACCCGTAGGGTTGGCATTTTAGTAGAAAACAAGGTTAATCAAGCAGGGAAATGCCGTAGGCATGGCATTTTATCCGTGTATGTTGCTGCCAAAATGCCATGCCTACGGCATTTTTAA
>JANNMS010000192.1:0-39083 GCA_031398055.1 Saprospirales bacterium
AACCTATGAAAACAAACGACCCGTCGAAGATGACTTCAAAAACCAAATCCAACAATTCGTTACTTTTGATTCGGATTGCCCAAAATGGAACTACCTCATTCGATACCCAAATTGACAACTTATTTTTTACACGTTCCTTAACTTCCATTCTGCTTTTGGCAATAATAAAAACTGCCTATTCCCAATTAGTTTTTGCATGGCAATGTCCTACGACTCCTGTTTCAACAAAAGATGTTAGGCAAGTAGATATTAGTATATCTTTTTTGTTGTCTTCCAGTATGAATCAAGTAGGTTGGGAAATATGTGATAATTCGGTTTTGCACAATGAGGTTCATTTTAAGTTCCCAAATTTTAGCCCTGCCCTGACTGTATATCAAGGCTCATCTCTCCATATCAATTATGGCGATGGAACACCTACCGAATTGGTACAGCCCAACTCAACAAAACAACATACCTACCCAATAAATATCTCCGGAGCATCGGTGACTTATTCGGTTAAAGTAATTTTGAAAAAAAGCAATGGAGGTATTGTTGATGAAGGAACAACAGATTTAATTATAAATCCTACAAGTTCTGTCGGGGGACTTCCATTTTCTTTACCGAATGCCGTTACGCATATTACCACAACGGCACAATTCATCCCACCAGTTTCAGGAGCATATCCTCCTAATCCTAATGGAACACCAAGTATTTACGAGGGAAATTCTATTGGAAGTGCAGATGTCTATATTCAATATGCACCTAACCACAATGGGAAATTACTCAAACCTTTGATTTTTGTGGATGGAATTGATTTTGATGAAACAACATACACTTATAATGGTCAAGTCATTCGCCATGGCAGCACAGGTTGGGATATTTTTCAAATGGGTAATGATGGCTCAGACCCAAATACCTTTGATCCCGATGCACCTGTTTTTCGAAATTATCCTTCAACTTTGAATTATCTTCAATCACCACCGCATGATTATGACATTGTTTTTGTTGATTTTGAACATGGTAGCGATTGGATTCAAAAAAATGGCGAACTTTTAATTGCAACGATTCAAAGTGTCAACGAGCAAAAAGAAATTAGCCGTCAGCAAGGATTTTGCCCCTTTGATAATGTGGTAGTGGGTGCAAGTATGGGTGGTCAAGTGGCTCGTTGGGCATTGGCAACAATGGAAAATCGCAACATCCCTCACGAAACTCATACCTATGTTTCTTTTGATTCTCCACAAAAAGGAGCGCATATTCCGTTGTCAATTCAAGCATTTGCGTTTTTAGCAAATCGGGCTGGGGCAGACGAGAGCAACCTTTGGGGACGATTGAATAATCCGGCTGCTCGTCAAATGTTGCTTAGGCATTTGACCGCAGAATTTGATGCAGGAAATGTTGATATTCAACAGTTTCAAGACGAAGGATGCTCAGCACTCTTCCAAATTTCGGAACCCGTTACGATGGAATTTACACAAACAGCACAAATTAGGGGTGGATTTGAAGCAGCAATGAATGCTTTGGGATATCCCCAACAATTAAGGAATGTTGCTATTGCTTGCGGCACTTCCGTTGGAATTGGGCAAGGGATTCCAGCCAATGGAAGTTTGTTGGATTGTGGGCTAACTGCCATAGATGTTGATTGTGGGCCTGGCGAAGAATTCGTACTGGATGCTCAACTTTTTTCAACGAACGGTGGCATATCTGGTGACCGCAAATTATCACATGATTGCAACGGAGTTTCTTTTCCTCCAACTTTTACAGATTGCAATAATTTTTCGGGTGCTTCAAGTTGTATATTTAAAGGAGCCATTCCAACAGATGTTGTTGGACCCGGATGGCCTGCGAAATATAAATACTTGAATGTTCTTTCTCTGACCAACTATTCTGCGTTAGATAACGCTCCGGGATGCAAACGGGGAGACCTAACTACTATCGCTCAAATTATAGCAGACCAAGAAAGTAAGCCAGTAGTCGTTGCAAATGTGAATCTTCAAAATACTTACACCTGTTTCATGCCTTCAATTAGTCTTGTCGACGTGCAATGGCCGTTGGATGATTCTCATTTGACGATGAGTTTTGATTTACAAAATCAATCATGGGTACAACAAAATACACCCTTTGATGCTTGTTTTGCACCAGGTACAAACCTTCGCCATATTGAACTTGATGATAACAATGAAATCAGGGATTTTGTAATCAGTCAATCAGACTTAGGTCAGGCACAATTCAATGCTCCAATTCAACCCTTTAATTTATTTTCCGGTCAGTCATTTAATTTTGGAAAGTTCAAAAACCGCGTCCCCAACACCACCATCAACAGCGGGGGCCGTCTGGCAGTAAACCTGCAAGGCAGGATAAACTTCATGACACCACAAGACCCGGTTGCGGATAAAACAACTTTTCATGCTTACACTGGTGCATCCTGTGATGTGCCAGCCAATATTTTCGTAGAAAACGGCGGCACTTTGCAACTCGGAGAACCGTCCGGCACGGCTTCGAAAAATGGGTTTCTTCATGTAACCTCTGGCAGTTTGGTTCATGTGAAAAATGGCGGAATTTTAAGAATCAGCAAAGAATCGGCATTGATTGTTGCAGTCGGTGCCACTCTAATCCTCGACGCCGGCGCAAAAATCCAACTCGACGACCCGGAAGCCAAAATCCGCATCGAAGGAACTTTGCAAATCAATGGCGATATTGCTTTTTCCGGCTTGGGCTATTTTGAATTTGGTAATTTCCATACTTTACTTTTCGGGCTGGGTTACACAACAGTAAGACTAACTGGTAGCGGCCAAAACAATCGATTTATTCAATTGGAACATTCTGCAACCTTGGCTATTCCTAATTTTTTCACACTCCATCTTTCCAATGGCGCAGTAACAGGTGGCAGGGGGATTACTTTGGGTGCAAGTACGAATGCCACCTTTGAAAATATAAGATTTTATACTGGTGAAATTGCGATTTCAGCAGTGACCGGCATGACCGATTTGGTTATTCGCAATTGTGATTTTGACAACCTTTTGCAGCCGATTGATGTGCGTTTTACAGGCGGGAATATTTTTTTGGGCATCAGAACAGAAATAATCGGTTGTGCTTTTACAAATTATGAAACCGCCTGTTCTTTCGCGCTCCGCCCCTTTGTCAATAGTTTGGATTCCAGATGGGACGGCAGTAATCGGTCAACGCATGGTTTGCGGCTCGTCGATAATTTTGTAACCCGACTTAATAATTGCAGGATTGAAAATCACAGTGGAGATTGGAATACGGGTTATTCCAATCCATTGTTGGATGGCGGCGATGCTGGCGTTTTTCTGGATGGCGGCTGGGTATTTTGGATGCAGGGCGGTGCCATCCGAAATTGTACCTATGGCATTCTCAACCGGGAGTTTTATTGGGCAACAGGCAATCCTACAAATATCATTTTATCAAACAATGCCACAATTGAAACCACGATTGCCGGAATTGTTCAAAAAGGCAATGCTTCGGTTGGCATGGTTTCAATGAACTGCGCTAGAATCCTGGATTCGCGGCTTGCATTTTTGGCGAGGACATTCGGTTGAATATTGATGTACTTGTGCAAAACATGTCGTCAGGTGCAAGCCCAAACAGATTCGAGCGGACTTTCGACGGTGCAAATGCATCTCGGTTTATTAGAAATTGTTATGTTGCAACAACGGCTCCCGGTTCAGTTTTGGCAAGGCGAAATATTTGGCGAACAACCGCCGGGAATGACCCCAGCCCAAATTTGGCTTGTCGATTGGTTGCAGATGTTTCTGGGAATACTTGTTCAACTGCATCTGTATCGAATATTCCCCTTGTTTTTCTCCCAAGTTTTTCCGGTTCGATGATAAGCAATTGTGAAACCGAATTGCTTTGCCCCGACCCTGAAAATTGTGATGATGACTGCATCATGCTTATTCATCCAAACGGCGGCGAGCCGACTGGTGAAACTGTAAAACAAGGCTATTTGCGGGGCATGGAAGAATTGGCCAATGAACAATTTGAAAGAGCGCAGGCCACTTTTGCCGATGTTGCAAGGGAAGGCGAAGGTGAAGGTGGAAGTCAAAACCCGCCGCCGCCAAGTTGGAATTTGATTTGTAAAACGCTGACCGACGCAGCATATTCATTGTCAAATTCAGGTGGCGAAAGAAATTTGAAACCCCGCCAATCCAAAAACACCAAACCCGATTTGGATGCATCCGGCATCGCCATTTACCCAAACCCGACCGCTGATTTTACCACCATCATTTTACCAAAAAAACTTTGCCATATCTCCGTTTCGGATGTGCACGGCAAAACTGTTTTTGAAACCGAAGCCTCCGAGGCAATTGATATTTCAACTGCAAATTGGCAAGACGGAGTTTATTTCATCACCATCGAACCAACCGACAAAAGCAAACGGGCTGTGCGGAAAAAACTGCTCGTCCAACGTTTGTGATTTTTCTATTCGTCACAGTAGCCACAAAAAAAACGGCCTTCGGATTGCTCCGAAGGCCGTTTGATTTTTAGCCAGCATTTTTTTGAAAGCGACCAAATCGCCAAAAATTAGGCAGCAACTGCGGGAGCAACCACTGGTTTTGCTACTGCTTTTGTGCTTTGTGGTTTCGGGCGGCTGTTGCCGTTCGAGCCATGCCAACGCTTGCCGCGTTTCGTTTTTACATCACCTCTTCCCATTGGAAAATTAAAATTTTTATTTTTAAAAAATGAAATTGAGTTCAAATCAGCGGCAAAAGTAGGAAAATCAAATTCAAATTATTCCCCCAAAATCCGCGCGGCATCAGAATATGCGATTCGGCCACATTTTCTATCCAAAACTTTCATTCGGTACAGCCGATCTTTCATCTCATTTTTTGGATTTTGGATACGCAACAATTTGCCCGTGCCGCCCGGCATGAATTGCCAACTGCTGCCGCCCGTCGCACTCCATTCCCATGAAATTGCATATTGACCGCCCGGTTTTTCTTCAAAATCTGCCAAAAAAATAATTGGATTGCCGACCGTCAATTTTTGGTCGCGGGGATGGGCGATAAATTTCACGGCAGAAAAAACAGTCAAATTGGCCGTTTTTGAAAATACCGCGCCGCACAAACCAGACTCGGCCACCGCCCGAAATTTTTGCCCATTCATTTCTGGCGAGGCAATCGGAATGTCCAATTTCAGCCCACGACCGCCCGAAAAATCTTTCCAAAAATTGCCGCCGTCCTCGCTAATTTGCCAAAAACAATCGGGCGAACGACCTTCCGACGATGCCGAAATTGAAAAACTGACCGCTTCGCCGAGGCAAACCGCCACATCTTCCGGTTGTTTTGAAAAAATGACGCTGCCATGAACCGTCAATTTTCCGGGACGCGTGGCCAAAGTTGAACCATCCGAAAGTTGAACAAGCGCACGGTACGTCCAGCCGTTCATTTCTGTTTTGATTTCTGGGATTTTTATGGAAAATTTCGTCTCGTCGGGCAGGATTTCAAAATCTCCCACAGCCGTTTTGCTCCGCTGCCATTGACATTTTTCAGTGCCAATTCCACCTTGAATTTGAACGGAAAAAGTAGCCTCGCTCTCGCCTGAGGCGAGACCACACAAGTTTTTTTCCAGCGGGACAATCGAAACGACAGGTTTTCCAGCCACCACCAAAAACGCGGGAACAGAGGTCGCCGAATCACAGTTATTAAAAGTTCGAGCCAGCAAACGGTAGGAATTTCCATTTTCAGAAACCGCAATGTTTTCCAGTTTCAAAATCGGACGGTTCGCGCCCGGCACATTTGTCCAAACTCCGGAGGCATACGGGCTCATTTGCCAAGAATAAGAGGCCACGCCGTTGCCAGATTCCGACTCGGCAGCGGCCTCAAAAATGGCTGAACCACCCTCCGGAACAATCTGTTTTTCAGGATTTTTTGTAAAATACAAACCCGATTCGACGGTCAACATGGCTGGAAATGAAAAAATCGAATCGCTCGCCCCGCTCACTTTTACCCGAAATTGGGTGGCATTGTGCGCTCGTTTTGCCAGGCCGAGACTCGAAAAAACGGGCGATTTTTCGTTCGGCAAATCATCCCAATTTTTCCCGTCGGCACTGCTTTGCCATTGATAATCAGGCATTTCGGGCGGCGGGCAAGCGGCAAAAGCACGAAACGAAACGGCCATATCCTCACAAACCAACAGATCGGCGGGATGAACCAGCAGGTTGAGTTTTCCTTTTTTTGGTAAATTTTTGATGGGGTTTTGCGAATCCGAAACGATGGCCAAAAAAAGTAGCGGAAGGAAAATGAAGCGCATGGAATTATAAAATTAGACTTTTATTTTTTGAAAAAATCACTCCGGCGCCCGCGTCAATTGTTGCAACACGGTGTAAAAATCCAAGACTTTTTGTTCCGGTTGATGTTCAGAACTGCCCCAAACGATGCGCGTTTTGCCCGTTGCATCCCAGATTTCGAGAAAATGACTCATGTTTCCGGGGTGGTCGAATTGGATTTTTGCCAGTTCCAAAGTTTTGGCCGACGAAAACATCCCGGCTGCGATTTTACTTTTCACCGCTGGAAGTTCGGTCGTGCTGCTGTCGAGGCTTTGATTTTTAAAAATTTGACCGTTTTCCAACAAAATAAAAGTCACCGCTTTTCCAGTGAAACCGCCGGAATGTCCCCAGCGAATTTGGGTTTCGGGCAATTTTTCGGCGGAGAATTTCGTGGATTTGCATTGCCAAATCAAAGTGGCAACCGCCAAAAAGAGCAGGGGAATCAGCAAAATTTTCATTTTTCAATATTTTTTTGGTTAAAAAATCGGTTTCGAAATGCTCAAAAGAGGCGTGGCAAACGTAATTCATAGTTAAGATTTCAGGAAAAGAAAGTTTTTTCCGTCAACTGTTTCTAAATTTGGGCGTTGTTTTAAAAAAATTTTACATCAAATTTTCAACTTTAATTTTTAAGTCAATGAAAAAAGTTCTCTTGTTTCTCGCATTCACTTTTGCGCTCGGCATGACTGCCCAAGCACAATGCAGCGGTTCGGCTGCCGCCGGTGCTCCGGTACGCGCCTGCTGCGCCAACAAAGCCGCGAAAGCCGCTACCGGTGACGCATCCATCGAAAAAAGAATGGGCGACGACGGCACCGTGAGTTACGTTCGGAAAGAAACGGACGGTCAAGGCACGGTCAAATTCGTCTCCGTTCGCTTCGACGAAACGGCCAACGCATTTGTAAATGTGGCTCCTCCGTCTGCCATTCCTGCTGCTGAAAAAGAAGGTTTTGTCAAAAAATCTTGCTCGTCAACTGCTGCCGCAAAATCTTGCTGTGCGGGAGCATCCGCTGCTGGAAAATCTTGCTGCGCCAAAAAAACGGCCTCGGCTGATGCTGCGCCTGCTCAAAATACTGAGCAATAATTGGGATTGACGATTTTTGAATTACGATTTACGATTTCACAAACGATTGAATTAATTGTACTCGAAATCTTTTTTAAATAAAAACGGGGTGTTTGCTGAAATGCAAGCACCCCGTTTCTTTTTTGAGGTTTAGAGAGGTTTAGGAATTTTAGGAGGTTTAGAAAACTAAACCTCCTAAACCTCTCTAAACCTCCTAAACCTTATTTTTTCGGCTCCATTTTTCCCAAAACGCCCTCGCAAAATGGCGACCCATCTTCTTCGGTGAACGGTTCGTAACCCAATTCGACGGCTTTTCGGTAATCGGTGCAGGCCTCCAATTGTTGGCCGGAAACGTGTTTGACTGCCGCACGGGTGTAAAATGCCTCGCCAGAATTCGGGTCAATTTCGATGGCCGCGTCCAAATCTTCGAGTGCAGCGGAAAGATTTTGTATTTTGTATTTTGAAAAACCGCGCGCCGCGAGCAACTCCGCATTTTCAGGTTCCCAAGCCAAACCTTCGGAGAAAAATTTTTCCGCTGCCGCAAATTTTTTGTCCCGCAAAGCCAACAAACCCAACGTGTGATAAGAATAGGCCACCCGAATGTCGAGGTTGTTTGCGCGTTCGGCATCGGCTGCGGCTTCTTTTAATTTTCCCAATTTGAAATAACAAAAAGCACGTTGCGCCAGCGTCGCAGCGTCCTCCCGGATGGCCAATGCTTTGTCCAACTGGACGACGGCGGCTGGATATTTTCCCATTTTTGCAAGCGAAATACCCAAATTGTAAAGCAATTCCGGGTCGTCGTTGCCCCGGCGGATGGCTTCTCCGAAAATGCTTTCGGCTTTTTTAAAATCACCCATCATCAGCCACGCGTTGCCCGCGCCGAGCCACGCTTCGGTCAAATTATCATCGGTTCGCAGGGCAGATTGAAAATCTTCCAATGCTTTTTCCGGGTCGCCTTTGTCAAAACGGGCGATGCCCCGATTGGCAAAAAGCCGCGCACTTTCGGCAATCGCCAGCGCATGCGAGTAAAATTTTTCGGCCTCCTCGTAATTTTTCAACAAAAAAGAAACGTACCCGCGCCGTTCCAGGGCATCGCGGTCTTTTGGTTCGAGCCGCAAAAAAGCATCGAGGTCGCGGCCACTTTTTTGAAATTGGCTTTTTGAAAAATAGGCCATTGCCCGATTGAAAAGCGCGGCGGAGTGGTCTTCATTTCGGGCCAAAGCAGCGGTGTAAAAACCGATGGCATCGTCGAGCGCGGCAGTTTGGTGCGCTTCCAAACCACGTTGGAAAAAAGAATCCGCCGAAACTTCGGTTTTTTGGGCAAAAACGGCTGTTGCCATTTGGAAAGCAAGCAGGAAAAAAATGGGACGTGTGTTCATATTTGGATTTACGATTTTGGATTTACGATTTTCGATTGACTTGAATCAACGATTTCTGATTTCGTAAATCTTCATCCAATTGACTGGACAGAAAAAATCGTAAATCCAAAATCTAAAATCGTAAATCAATTGACCTGCAAAAGCATTGCCAAGACCAGCGGGAATATGTCGGTCGCCGACCTTTTTCAACATATTGAAATTTGGAAATTATGTTGGCCGATTACCTTTGCCGCACACAGAACTTAATTTTTTGTAAGATGAAAAGACTTTTTCTCCCGATTTTCTTGCTGTTTCTTTTTTTGAAAATGACGGCGCAAAACCCGCAAAACAAGTCCCGAATCACGGGCAGCGTGCAAAGCAATGTCAATTTTTTTATCCCGGACGCAGATTTGGGGACACCCAAATTTGACAAAAAAGTAGGTGGGGAGAGTTGGCTAAATTTGAATTATTCAAAATGGGGTTTCGATGTTGGTTTAAGACTTGATATTTTTCAGGGTTCTATTTTAAGAAATCCAAATGATCAATATTCAGCATTGGGCATCGGCCGGTGGTTTATTCAGAAGAAAATAAAAAAATTCAGTTTTGCAGGTGGCTATTTGTACGACCAAATCGGGGCTGGAATCATCTGGCGTGCCTACGAAGAACGGGCACTTTTTATTGACCAAGCGTTGTACGGCGCGAAAGTTGGGTATCAAATCAATAAAAATTGGTCGGCCAAAGCCTTCATCGGCAAGCAAAAACAACAATTTGACAACTACGGAGCCGTGATTCGCGGCGGGGCAATCGAAGGATTTATCAAACCGGACTCTGCCAAATCGTTTTCGCTCGCGCCCGGTTTTGGGTTCGTTTCCCGTGCTTTTGACAAAACTACGATGAACAGTATTTTGGCGGATGACGGTGCTTTGCCTGCCCGCGACCAATTTCTTTGCCCAAAGTACAACACTTACGCTGGGTCTTTTTACAATACTTTGTCGGTCGGCCATTTTTCATGGTATTTGGAAACGGCTTTGAAAAGCAGCGACATTATTTATGACCCGTTCGCCGAAACGTTTTCAGGGTCGCTCGGCAAACTGAAAAAAGCAACGGGATACACCGGGTACACCAGTATTTCGTATGCCGGAAAAGGTCTCGGTGTGGTTTTGGAAGGAAAACGAACGAAGGATTTTTCGTACAGAAATTCGCCGTACGAACGAAAAATACAGGGGCCTTTGAATTTTTTGCCGGTCATGGCAAAGCAAAATACCTATCGTTTGACCACGCGTTTTTCGCCGGCAACCCAAGAACTCGGTGAACAGGCTGTTCAAATGGATGTGCGATATGCTTTTACCAAAAAATTTACGGCGGGTTTTAATTTTTCAAATAGCACGTTGCTCGATGGAAAAGAATTGTACCAAGAAATTTATCCAGAATTTACTTTTAAATACAAAAGAAAATGGCAATTGATTGGCGGTGTTCAATTTGTGCGGTACAATCAATTTATTTATCAAGGAAAAGGCGACATCGTGAAAGCCGTCACGCCAGCGAGTGAGTTTTTGTACAAATTCACCCCGCGACGTTCGTTGCGTTTGGAGGCGCAATATTTGAACACAAAACAAGAGTTTGGCAGTTGGGCAAATGTGGTGGCAGAGGTTGGATTGGCTCCGCACTGGCTGTTTTTTGTTTCGGATATGTACAAAATTTCCCACACCTCGAAGGAAAAAGTAGCGCTGCGCGAAAAATTCGGACACCAAGCCGACCACGACAATCCACAATTTACAGCCATTGAACGAACAGAATTTATCGAAACCAGCCTGATAGACAAGGTAAAATATGACAACATTCATTTCTTTTCGGCGGGCGCAGTTTACACTCGAAAAGCAAATCGTTTTGCTTTGGCGTATGTCAAACAAGTGGAAGGCATCAATTGTGCGGGCGGGATTTGCAGGTACGAACCTACTTTTCATGGGGTGCGGTTGAATTTCAATTCGAATTTTTAAGTTTTGGAGGGCGAAATTTATTTTGCCACTTGATAGGTAAAATAAGCTTCGCCCTCCAAACTCACTTAAAATTGATATAATCCGAAGCATCCACCGGCCTGCCTTTGTACCAAAGTTCAAAATGGAGGTGCGGCCCAGTGCTTTGTTCGCCCGAATTTCCGACGATGGCGATTGCCTCGCCCGCTTTGACAGGGCTTCCCTCTTTTTTCAACAAAACAGAATTGTGTTTGTACATCGTCACCACGTTGTTGGGGTGCTGAACGGTGATGCTGTAACCCGTTTCGACGCTGTAACCTGCGGAAATGACCATGCCATCGGCAGCGGATTTGACGGCGGTGTTTTTTGGCGCAGCCACGTCAATGCCAAAATGGCTTTTGTTTTGGTCAAAACGAGCGGTGATTTCCCCCGAAACTGGCGGGATAAAATACAATTGTGCCAGCGGTTTGTCGCGAACGACGATGGCTTCAGCAGGCAGGTTTTGTTTTTCGGTCGAGGCAGTGACCGTGCCGGCGGCAACGGCATCGCGCAGGTTTTCATCCTCTGGAATTCTATCCACATTTTCTGGAAAAACGGAAGAATCCTGTGGAGAACTTTGTTTTTCGGCCTGTTCTTTCGACATCGCGGAGAGGTCGCCGTTCAAAATATTGCGAATGTTGGAGGTGTATTTTCGCGTGGCTTCGATTTCATCTTCCAAATCCGCCACTTTTGAAGTCAATTTTGAAATTTCAGAATCGCGGTCAAAATCGCCGTAACCTGGAATATATCTTTTCAAAGGTGTCCAAATAATCAGCATCGTGACCAAAATGGCCGTGACCACAATCAACGAACTCACCGCAACATAAACTGAAAGTGGCGAAAGTTTTACCGACGCGATTTCTTCAAAAGTCTCGTCGTTTCGGATGACGAGGCGGTATTTGTCGCGCAGTTTTTCCATCAAACTGCGCCCGTCGTCGCCTTTTGGCCGGAAGAAATTGGCTAATTTGGAGAAGAAGGAAAAATATTTTTCAAACATCTGGATTGGTTGATTGGTTATTGGTTATCGGGAAATTGGTTATTGGGAAATTGGATTTGGCCATTCGAAAGCCAATTTTCCAATAACTAATTTCCCGATAACCAATAACCAGTCAACCAATTAACCATGCTGCAAAAGATGGTCGTCTTGGCCGTCGGGGTAAAAAATTTCCACTTTTTCGGTGGTCAATTTTGCGAGCGGCACGAGGATAGCGCGGTCTTCTGTTTGTAAAATTAAGGAATTTTGGTCAATCAAAACCACCTTTCCACGAACGCCCAAAATCTGCACATCGTCGCCGAGGTGCACTTTGTTTTTGTTGTAAAAACCTGCTAAGTAATTGGAAATCAAGTCCCTAGCCGCGATGCCGTAGCCGAGCGCAAAAGCAAAAGCAGGGGCAGCAATCAATATCGTGATATTTGAAGAAATAAAATGCGTGTCAATTTTTGCCTGCGCCAAAGCACTCACCCCGATGGTCAGGAAAATGATGTAAAAAACAATGTTCCCAATCATTTTGGCCGACGACATGCCCAAAGATTGGCAAGTCGTGGTGACAATGCCTTTTATCAAATCTGAAAAAAACAGTCCCAGCAAAAATATGAAAGCCGCCGAAATCAACGCGGGCATGTAATTTAACAAGTCGCTGACCAATTGCGTGATGGCCGGAACGCCGAGCGCGTCGGTTGCCGCGACGGTGAAAAGCAGCATCAATATATAATATAAGGTGTTGCTCACGACGACCGACGGGCGGATGCGGACGCCGCTCGATTGCAGCATGTCAATATCGTTGAGCGAATCGGCCAATTTGTCGATTTTCAAAGTGGTCAGCACGCGGCGGACAATGCTGCGAACCAATTTGGCGACCAAATAACCGACGAGCAAAACCAAAATCGCAGCGGTCAATTTTGGGACGATGGCCGAAAATTTGGCGATAAGTTCTGTCAAAACACCATCTCGCAGTCTGTCAAATATGCTTTCCATAAAAAAATAAGAAGATTTTTTCATTTTGGTCTCGCCTGAGGCGAGACCAAGGTTTTTGGAGATTGCTTAAAAATTCAAGTCATTTTGGTGTTCCCGGTCTACCGGGCGAAGCGATTGGCCGGTTGACCCAATGCCGAGAGCCATCTGGGCTGGCGTGGCGATGTTTTTTCACATCGTCATCCGCTCCGCCAATCATTTTGACGACGGTTTGGAGTGCGTTCGGGATAAAAAGTTCAATGACATTTCCGAAATGGGAAAAGGTCTGCATTTGACCGACCAATTTTTTTTCCACATCAATGAAGAACTTGTCATCCGGCATTGGCACGTCCTCAAATTTTTGAAAACCATTTGCCATAACGGAGTAGTTTAAAAAATTAAAAAATAAGCTGCGTTTCGATTGTTTTGCAACTTCGTCAATCAGGCGGTTATAAAATCCTTCCCATAAATTTCGTCGTGAACGGCTTGCGATTTCATTTTCGCCCGCATGATTTGCATTTTCACGGCACTTTCGGTTTTGCCCAAACCTTCGGCGATTTCTTTGATGGACATATCGTCCTGATATTTCATCAAAAGAATCATTTTGTCGCCGGGCGGTATTTTGTCCAAAATCACGACCAACCGTTCGTGTTTCATCTCCAACAAAACACTGTCGGGGATTTCGATTTCCGGTTGCTTGTTCCACTCGCCGATGTCGTCCGAATAAATCACCTGCACCTTTTTCTTTTTGCGGATGATGTCGATGCAAAAATTGTAGGTGATGGAGTAAATCCAGGTCGAAAAAGAAGATTGCTCGTTGAATTTGCTGAGGTTCAGCATGATTTTGATAAAAATATCCTGCATCGCATCGCGAGCAAGCCCTTCGTCGCGCAACATACTGATGCACTTGCCAAACACTTTCCTCGAATAACGGCTGTACAACTGCGAGAACTTCTGGGGGTCCTGCGTTTGCAAAAACCCCGCAATCAGTTCGGAGTCAGTGAGTTCGGATGTTCGTTTGGAAAAGACCAATTTTGAAAAGATGCGTTTGAAAAGAAAACCAAATCGGTGGCAAAGAGACGAATTTTTGCCCGAATAGTCATTAAAAAGCGCATAATTTCAAAACCGCAAGCTGGGTTTGCGGCGAAGCGAATCGAAAGCGGGAAGGATTAGCGAAAGTTTTAGTTTGTCCCTGCATTGTTTTCAGGTTGTTTTGGGTGCAAAAGCATTTCAAAATGTGTCGTTTTCCAAACTTTAACCATCTGACGTTAACCGCTTGTTAAGGTCACTGTGTAGACGAAAGTTTTTTTTGAAAAATTTTTCAACCATTTTTCGGTCCTTTTTCAATTCCGCAACCGCATCCGTTGTTCCTCGTCCACCGGCTTGGCCGCGGCCTTTTTTCCGGTATTGAAATTCCTCAAATTATAGGTAAAAGACAACATCACGAAACGCGTCAAAGCATTGGTTTGCACGTCTTCGATGTAGGCGGCGTTGATATTTCTTTGGATATTCCGGTTTTGGTTCAACAGATCGTTGATGGCCAAAGTGATTTCGCCCCGGTCATTTTTCAACACTTTTTTGCCGATGCCCAAATTCCAGAGCCAAAAATTTTGGTTGAAACCTGCTGACAAACCCGTGTTCAAACGATGGTTCAAATCGGAGCGCAAAACAAAACCCTCGACGATTTGCCAGTTCAATTTCACCGAAGAACCTTGGCTGAAATACTCCGAATTGCCCGCCGTTTGCACCGTGTTTTCTGTAAAATTATAGGTCGGTCGCGTCGAAATCGTGAAGTCAATTTTCTCGCTGACATTGCTCGTCAAACTCAAACCGCCGCCGAACGAATGTTGATTTGTCAAATTCAAAACCTCGTCTAAAATGCCCGGCGTCCGCGAAAAATTGTAGGCCACATCGAAATTCAAATTCGACTTGATTTTTTTCAAAGGCAAACCATAACTCGTAAAAATCCGGCTGTTCCAATACCCTTGCAAATTGACCGGCAAAGTTAATTGCGCCCCCGGCTGCACGTCCAAATCCGCAAAAATCGGGTTGTCTTGGCTTGCTAAAAACGTGCTGCTGCCGATGTAATCTTTTTGAAATCCGCCTCCCAACATCAAAAAAAACGTGGTCGATTTTTGGGCATTTGTAGATTGATATCTCGCAAAAATATTGTGTTGATCGGCTTGCCGGAGGTTTGGGTTTCCGGCGGTGAGTTGCAGCGGGTTGTTGTTGTTCACCACATTTTGCAATTGTTCGACAGCGGGCAATTGTGTATTTGACCGATAATTTACCCGAAGATTTGTAGTTTTGTCAAAATTTATCCTGAAAAATGCGGAAGGCAAAAAACTAAAAAAATCAGTGTCAAATTGATTTTCCTGCGGAAATGTCTGTTCGTTTTTCAAACTTGCCCACTGCCCGCGCAGCCGGACGTTGAAATTCATGGCCTGGCCTTTTGAAAAATTGTAGGCCGCGCCCGCCCGGTTTGTCAAATAATCATTCGAAAAAACGTTGCTCAAATTTTCATTTTGCAAAGAATAACTGCCCGTCGGCGCAAAAAAATCATAGACCAAACGGTCGCTTTCTTCCTGCTGAAAACTGGCCGAATAATCCACTGAAACTTGCGCGTTTTTGCTCACCGGTTCGGTGTATTCGAGGTTCGCACCGGCGTTCCAACTGCCCACGTCGAGCGTCGTTTTTTGGTCGAGGGTGTCCGAAACGGGCTGCGGTTTTGAAAATTGGCTGAAAGATTGGAGCAAATTGTCCCCATTTTTTGGCGCAAAACCTTGCGTCAAATCTATCGAAAACGACCGCCCTTTTTTCAAAAAACGGTGGCGATAAAGCAATGAATTTGAAAAATTCACACCCGTAAAATTGGAAGAAAAAAGGTTTTGTGTCGCGTTGATAATTTCCGCGCCGAGGTTCGTTTTATAATCCGCAAAACCAAACGCGCACACAAACCTACCCCAAAAATTGAGCATCCACCCAAAAAAAGCCACCGTTTAACGACCAATTAAACGGTGGCTAAACCATCAATAATTCATCGTAATCACCTCCGTTTTCCGCTTGCCTTTCGCGCCAGCAGACAGCGGCAAATTGTGCTCAATCATCCGCCATCCAGCCTTCACAACCCATTCGTTGAGCAAATCCGAAGGGTACGAAGTGAGCAGGAATTTTCCTTTCAATTCGGCCAAAACAGCCAACAACCCATCAAAGTCCGCACGAGTGTAGCCATCATAATGACCCATGTTTGCCTGAAAATACGGCGGGTCGACAAAGAAAAAAGATTCAGCACCATCGTTTTTCTTCAAAACATACAGCGCATCACGCTGCTCAACGAAGACGGTTTTGAACCGCTCCGAATACTCCGCAGTCAAAGTTTCAGCCTTTTTGTAAAAGGAATTGCCACGCTTATTGTCCCCGCCCGGCACGATGCAAGGCGTGTCCAGACTGGCAAACATCCCTGTATTTGCCAGCACGAAAAACGCCCACGCCCTTTGCACAGGTGTAAAATACGCCTGCCGTTGGCGAATCGTGGCCGCTTCATCGTGACTTTCCCGGCCATAAATGGTCGCGTCTATCAGGCTTTTTAAAGCCGGGAAATCGGACTTCATCACCTTGTAAAAATTGGAAACAAAACTGTCGAGGTCGTTGATGACCTCGACCGGGCTGGGCTGTTTAGCCCAGAATACCGCGCCACCACCGAGAAACGGCTCACAGTATTTTTGATGTGGTGGGATAAGTGGCAGGATATCGCGCAGCATCATCTGCTTGCCGCCGTAATACGAAACAGGCGGACGGAGGTAAATCCGCTGTTTCACGACGGGTTTTGCAGCCGCCGGAGCATAGTGTTTGTTCATATTTTTTTAAAACAATTTGTTTTATAATACGCAAAAAGCACGGGCATTGTTGCCCGTGCTTTTAACATTTTTCAAGAAAATTTTAATGGCTTTTTGGCCGATGCAAAACCTTTACACCTACAATCTATTCGTCAAAAGCCGCAGATAAATATAGTCCAAAAATCCGATGGCAGCATTGGTGCCCACGCCCACCTTTCCCCACAAATAAATAGGGAAACACCTGTCGCCTGTGCCGTAATCCGTTGGGTGATTGGTACTAATTGTGGTGAGCAATGTCCCATCGAGATAGAAAGAGGCGGAAGTATTGGTCGTCCAGCGAATTTCAACGGCCTTCCAAACGCCTGCGAGCGTGCCGAACCCCCCTGTTACGTCGGTTGCAGTCGTTTGTGTGGCAGTGCCAGTGTTTGCGACGCAATAAACTTTGTATGCACTCGCACTTGGTAGGTATCGAATTTCAAGATATACCCCTCGCTGCCCTACCGCAACAGTGCCGCGTTCGCTCCACCCAACTTTGAGCAGAACCGTGTCGGCACCTGTTGGAAGCGTGTTGCAATTGAAAGCAGCCCGAAAAATCGTACCTGCACGGGGGGCAGTTGCTTGGTTTCCGTTACCCCACGAAATTTGGCGATAACTTGTCGAAGCCGACGCGCCTGTCGAAGCGCGCACAACGCACGGCCTGTCAGCATCAAAATCGCCACTTGTTATCGTTGTGGTCGCGCCACCGCTTACTGTTTGTTCCCACCCCAAATGGGTTTGATTTCCGGGGCAGTCGTCAAATATTTCGCTCATGCCGGGGTCGCCTGGCATCCACGAGCCGTTCCATTTCAGCGTTTGGCCAGGAGTTGCCGAGGAAGTGGATGGATTGTAGTTTCGTTTATAAAACCATTTTCGCAGAGACTGCCCGAAGGATATTGGCGCGGCTTGGATATCAATCAACCTTTGCGCTGGCGAACAAACGAAACCATACACCCCTTCGGCAGGGGTTCCATCATTATCGACAATATTGCCCGACGCATTTATCTCGTACCCATTGCTTGTGAATGTGCCCGAAACAACGAGCCGTTGCAGTTCGTCAGTCCCATAATTAATGTACAGAGTGTCGTCTTGTTGAACGGAACTTGGGAAGTTCCCTTTATTGTCAACATCGACAATCCTTGCCGACCAATTCGGGAAAGAATATGACCAATCGTAGCATTTGACGATGACGTGGCGTTGCGCATTTGCCAGCCCGACCACAAGAAGGAAACAGAAAACAGAAATTAATTTTTTCATATAAAAATGTAATTTTTTTAGAGTTGTGTGATTTCGATGCACGCTCCCGCGCGAACTTTTTGAATAAAATTCAGCCCTGTTTCGCATGCGATCTGCGGACGCCAAGTGCCCGAAGCAGTAACTTGAAAAGTAAATTCAATAATGACGACATGAGAAGGAGGGCTGGTGGCCGTCTGAATCGCAACAGAAAAGGCGGGCGTTTCGAAACCCGTCCAAATTCGTGTTGCTGCGTTGCTCCACCATTTTATTTCACCAAAACAGTCGGTCGCAGTGCCAGTAAATGCCCCTTGAAATCCTGCGCCGGTTGACGAAGCCAATGTGGTGGAGACATACCCCTGATGCGGGATGGAGCATCGAATTTTATACCACCCTGCCGAGAGCGTCGGCGTTACTAAATCTGTAATATTTTCAAATGTGCCGGTGGATGAAGTCGTAAATTCAGAAGTCGTTTTGACCGGAGCGAAACCACTGCCACCGCCGCCCGGAATCGTTACCGTGACAATGTCGCCAGAATTAGTTGCTGTCACGCCCGCCCCGGCAAAACTTATAGCTCGCGTGTTTGAATTTATGACGTTTGTTTCATCGTAGGCCGTAAACCTTTTTTCAGTCCCCAAAATTTCCCAATTGCCGCCCTGCGCACGAAGTTGCACAGCCTCGCCCGCATATAAATTGTAGGTAGTTACCCCTCCGATTGTGACGCTGCCTGTTGGGTCAAGCGTGGTAGCAAACGCCGTAAGGTTTTGAATCCATTTGATTGTGCCGTCCGGAAAGGCTCCCGGCTGGGCGAATGTCGTAGCCCAGGTGGTTAGGCGAATTACGCCGTTCAAAGTGGCAGCATTTGTAGAAGAAGGGACGCTAAGGTTTTTAATATTAACCACCTCTTTGTCATTAACTGTGCTTATCTGAAAAACAGGCAGTGTGACACCAGATGCAAAAACCCGCAAAGCAAGCGAGTCGTTGTCTGTGAGCGTGGTATTCGTTGTGATGTCATCCGCTGCATTGGTATCGCCTGTGTTTGTGATGGTTCGCGTCGTCGTTCCGGCAATTGAAAGCCCCGCTCCGACCGCGACCGCTTGCACGGGCGCAATGTCAGTGACAGCGACATTGAGCGTTCCGCCGCCGTCCGTGATGCCGAGGTTTCCGGTCGTCACAGCAAACGCGCTGTTGTTTGAGCCGCCGCCGCCGCCACTTGTCGCGTCGGTGTCAGGCGTCCATGCAGAGCCGTTCCACTTCAAGACCTGCCCAGTTGACGGGGCTGCCGAAGCAATCGCGCGACCCTGAATTTTCACAACCGCTGGACTTGGGTAGGTGCCAGAAAGGTCGCCCGCCGCCGTCGTTGACGTGGTGATGTCGTTGGACGCGTCGGTATCGCCTGTATTTGTAATGGTTATAGATGGCACACTGCCGCCAATTGTGATGCCTGTCCCACCCGAAGAAACACTGCCAATTTTTAAATCGAGGGCGGCCTGAGTCGCGGTAGAAATGGGTTTTAGGGCGTCGGTTGTGTTGTTGACATTATCGAGGGCGAGCAAAGTCTTTACCTGTGAACTCGTCAAATCTGCCGCGACAGCCGCACTGCCCGTGCTATTCCCTTTCAAGGTATTGGCGGCCATGTTCGCCAGTTTCGCATTCGTCACCGCACTATTGGCAATTGTGGCGGTAATGCCCGCCGTGCCCGACCCGCCCACGTCGCCGGAAAGCGTAATTGTCTGGTCGCCGCTGTTTGTCCCCGTCAAATTGAGCAAGGTTTTCACTTGCGCGACGGTCAAATCTGCCTGATTCGCCGTGCTGCCCGTGTTGTTCCCTTTGAGCGTGTTGGCGGCCATCTGCGCGGCTTTTGCGTTCGTCACGGCATTGGTCGCAATCGTGGTGGCAAAACTGCCTGTGCCTGTCCCGGTCACGTCGCCTGTCAAAGTCGTTGAACCACCACCGCCCCCCGTCGCATCCGCCACGTTCCGAAACGTCTGGTCGCTCGCCTGATATTTCAAAATCTGCCCATCCGCAAGCGAGGTCAAAACAATGGCCTTGCCTGCCAAATACCCATTGGCATAATTGTAAGTCGCCGTCGCAGTGGCAATTTTATCCATGCCCTGCGCCGCGCTCAAATCCGTCACCACGCCACGAATCACCTTGCCGCCGATTCTCACTGACTGCGCCTGCGCCAAAAACGCAGAAAATACGATGCTCAACAAGAGCAAAAATCTTTTCATCTTGTATAAATTTTGAAAGTATTGCTACCGGAAAGCGCGGAAAAATGCACCGTCCCGGCAGTTTTGAAATAATGATTGATTTGGATAACAGCCGTGCCATTGGCCGAAATCGGTTCGGCATCTGCAAAATCATTGCCAGCCGCCGCAGTGCCGATATTGATATTTTGCGCCGACGCGCCACCTTCCACGACAATGTGGGTCACGAGTTTGCCAGCACCGACCGCTTGCGAACCCGTCGAACCCGACGTCGCCACAATCAATGGGTCAAGCCCCGCCACCGAAGCCGACGGAATCGTATCGTCCTTGTGCTGATACGAATCGAACATGTCGTAAAACTGCGCCTGCGTGGGCTTCGCGCCGGTTACAAAAATGGCCTTGATAGCCGCCAATGAAATTTTAGCCATTTTTTAAATTCTTTGAATAAATGCAATGACCCGATATGGTGGCCGGTTTTCGTGCGCGTCCCCGCCGCCTTGCAACGGGATATCTTGCGGTGCAGCCGTGAGGTTTGGTTCGGTGCCGGAATTTGTGGAATCAACATCGTCAGTCGTGACCGACTGGCCAGAGGACGACCGCAAAAGCATGCCCACTTGGCCGGGTTCAGAAAATCCGCCATCGTTCCCAGTATGGTTGTGCGAGGGCATTTCGGCGATGCTCAAAACGTGGGACTTCTCCCCACCACTTGACAAAATCGTGGCATATCCGCTGTCGTGGATGCCGCCGCCCGGGTCGGTCAATGCGAGGCCGACCGGGAAACGCGCCCGCATGTCCACCGTGCCGTTGGCCCCGTTGCACAATGCCCAGCCCTTGCGCTCCCACTTGCCCAAACCGGTCGCGTCGAAGCGGTCAGAAAGCACCGTCGCCATTTTTAAATCGCCCAATTGCCAAGTCGCCCGCTCCATCACCTGTGGCAGTCGCTGCGAGGTGTACGGGTCAAATTTGATAAAATTGGAAACCGGAGCCGTGCCTGTCCAAGTGCCATCCTGTTTCAAATACACCGGATAAGTGCCCGTGTACGATGGCGAGGCAACGAATTTTCCACCGATGGCACACACGCCAGCCGCGATTACCAGCGTCAAAGCACCTGTGTTCACGCTGCTCACCGCGCAGCCGGAAAGCACCACCTCGTTTTCGAGGCAAAGTTCCAGCAGCCGTTTTTGCATGCCTTGAACCGAGTCGAGCCGCACCAAATCGGCATAATTGTAGGTCGTGCCGCCCGTGCCAAAAACGGCCTTTTTGGTTTTGTACCGAGGCACGGAAGCCCCGGACAAGTTGTTTTTATTGACCCATGTTTCAGAAATGACAAACGTCGTCTGCTTCGTGCCGCCCTGAAAAAACACCAAGTCGCCCGACAGCAAAAACCAGCCATCCGAAACCGTGCTGCCCGTTTCCACAAGCCCAGAAACGACGGTCATATTCAAGCCAAAGGCATTTGCAATGCCTTTGATGCCCGACTGATAATCGGCCTGCATGAAACCAAGCGTGGCATCGCTTTCAAGCGGGAAGCCGTTTGGTTGGGTGGACAAATCTGCAAAATTCATATTCTACCAATTTTTACCGTCAATCAATGACAGTGTAAATAGTGATGTCAAAGACCTTCGAAGGCAGTTTGTGCTTTTGCACAAAAGCCACGATTTCAGGCACGTTGCTTTTGTAACTCGGTATCCAAACCCGAAAATCAACCGGCCTGCCAGACAAAAAGCGCGGGAGTGCGAGCGGTTGGTTTTCACTTTCGAGATAAATGAAAACCGTGTCCACCATCGGCAATTCCTGCAAGTAAAAATGGTTGGTGATATCAAATTTTTGATTCAACCAATAGGTCAAAACCCGATTTTGCCCCGTAACCTTCAAATCAGTGCGCGTCGCCAATTCGTGCGATTGGAATTTTACCAAAAGGTTTTGCAGGGATTTTGTGCAGGCCGACAGCCAGCGCACGTGCGCTTCCTGCCGCATCCACCACGGCAAATTCCATTGCAAAAATTTATTCCAATCGATTTGGTACATCACTCAATTTCGTGGGTTATCAACAGGTTTGAGGGATTGTTTTTGAAATAGCCAGCGTAGGGCGAATACCACACCGGGACATTTGAAAATGTCGCGTCGTCGTTCCGTTTTGCCTTGCATTCCCGCAGGTTGATGGTGCGCACACCTTCGACCGCCTGAATGGCATCCACCATTTTTTGAGGGATGAAAAGCGCGTCAAATGGCAAATTCCGAAGGAAATTTTTGATGGCATCCAAGACCGGCGTGTCCGCCGCGCCGTCCAACCGTGCCCCGGTGACGTCCAAAATCTTGGTGTCGATGTACACATCGGCCACGACATACAAATCATCGCCAACCACAGAACGAACCTCCAAAAACACGCCCGCGTCCTTTATTTCGGCAAAATAGGCCGAGACGCCCGTGTGTTCTGTCGAGTCAAGTGCGACCAATTCACCGCTGGATTCCTTCGCCACTTTTATCGTGACCAGCCCGCCGGTTTCGTTCGCGGCGGCCTGTTTGATGATTTTTTGGGCTTCAATTGTGGCATCGCTCAACCCGGTATTATCGTAGGTATCCACGCCCTCGCCAAGCGAGCCGCCATGCTGATAGGTCAGGGCTTTTTCACGGTACCAGCGCAGGGTGTGGGGCTTTTGGGCGGCCACCAATTCCTCAACCTCGGCTTTGTGGTTATCAAAAAGCACTTCCAAAACCCATGCGGCCATCGCCATCACGAAGCACCAACGCCGCCAGATTGCCACCGCGCTGGTAGAAGTCAGCACCGCGCCGAGCGTCGAGTCCGCTTGGACGTTGGTGATAATTTCTTGGTAAATTTCTTCGACTGTTCTTGCCATAATTTATTGAACTTCAAAATCAACACCGATTGCCCAAAAGCCGATGCCTTCCGTGAAACCGATAAAATTCCCAACATCGCCCGCCGCCGGTCGCAACCCGTTGGCTTTGAAACTGGCCACCACCCGTTTGTCCGAAGGGTCGGGCAGTTTCAAAACCGAGCCGGGCGCGAGTTCCTCGGTCATGCCGAAACCGTTCAAATTGGCGATTTCGACCCATGCCGCCACGTTGCCGCAGTGCTGCACCGCGAGGTCGGGAAAAGTCTGCCCTGGTCTAACTATCGCCGTCCGCGTCGCCATATTTTGCCTCGATTTGAAGGTTTAAAACATTGCCGTTGATGCGTTCGACGGTCATCCCATCGGCCTCGAATTCGCGTTTGACCGCGCCGTGCAGGTTGCCCGATTGGTCGTCGTTCAGCCACGACCGCGCCCCGACGCCCCGCGTCGGCAAATTCCGTATCTCGCCTTTTTCGGTCAAAACCAATCCTGTTTGATGCTGCCGCGTGGCTTCGCCGGTGGCGAGGTCGCCGCCCGAAAAAGTCATTTCAGAATTGGCATCAATCAAAAAATCATTGGGCATAAATCACCTGGTCCTCGACCATATTTTTAATTTAAAATCAAATTCAAATTCGTTTTGACCGCCTCGAAAGCCGCCGCGTTCAACGGCGGAGAACTTGGGCTGCCAGCAAAGGCGCAGGTCACCGTCAACAGTTTGAGTTGGGTGATTAAATCGCCCAAAACCGAATTCAGGCTTTGCCCGCCGCGTTCGATTTGCACCCCGTTTTGGTTGACATTGAAAGTCGTCGTGCCGTGTTCGACCGTCACGCCTTCCTCGTCGAGCCGCCACGCGCAGCCTGCCGTTTGCGCCAAAACCTTTTTCACTTTGCAGACCGAAAGCACCACGAACTCGCCGGGCGAGTTGCCGATGTTCCCAATCAAAACCGCGCTGTCAATTTCTGGCACGACCAAAAAGCCTTCATCCGAAAAGGTTGCAGCCGCCCGAAGCCGCACGTCATAAATTTCAATGCCATCGGCGTCTTCCACGTCGCAGGTCTGCGACATTTCATCTACACTTTTCACCGTCGCTGGTTGAATGGCGATGGTTTGGCGGTTGCCCACGAAGCGGTGGAGCGCGTTTCTCAATTCTTCTTTTGCGTCGGCCATTTTATTTTTGCGTAGTTTTTCGTAGGTTTTTCCGTAGGTTTTAATTTTGGGAACTCGATTGGGAACTTCCCAATTTGGTTTTTCCAAAGATTCATGAACTCACTTTTATCCCCAATTCCACTTTCCGCCTCGCCCCGCTCGTTCCAAAAGTGGTGGTCACTTTGTCCACCAAATAGTCGCCGGCGCGTTCCGAAAATTGTGGGTCGCTCAACCGAGCCACGTTTCCAACCTCTGCATTTGGGAGCAAAAAAGCAGTTACGCCGCCTTTAAATCCCGAATATTTGAACTTGGCAGCAGCAGCGATAGCCATTTTTTCTAAATCTGCCTCGCGGTCGAGATTGTAGAAAAACACAGTTCGTTCCTCGCCATCGGCATCGCCAAAAGGTTTTTCGATTTTGGTGTTGTCCTTTCGCCAATGCACGGCCTTGATTTTAATTCGGGTGTCATTTTCATCAACCCATTCAAGGTTGTTTTCTATAACATTTTGCCCCAACCCGAATTTGACCACCACATTGTCCGTGAAACTTGTCAGGCCAACCCGCAGGTGGTTTCCCTTTAAATAAAGGGTCAACCCGTAGTCGTCTTTCAGTTTTTGGAGCGCGTAGGCTGCGGTGACATTTTTGAAATAAAAGTTTTTAAACTGAATCGTCGGAACAGTGCCGACCAATGAAATCGGCGTCCCTTCCACGCAGGCTTCGAGCAACGTGCCCAAATCCACCGTCCTAAAACTTTCCTTCAAATTCTTCCGCCGCAAGAGCCAAACGGCATCCACACATTCGATTTCAACCGGCGTTCCCGGTTTGATTTTTGCCACAAAACCCTCAAATTCCGTCCGCAGCGAATTGCCATAGCCCAACTGCACTTTCACGGCATCGCCAACTTTGAACTTTTTTGCCGTTTCGACCTCTGAAATAAATTCACCGGCACGTGTCAATCTGGCAGTTGCGGGCAGTTTGATTTTGCAGGTATCTTCCAAAACCTTCGCCGACGATTCTATTTCCACCTCGTTGACACGGGTGAATTTTTTGCCCGCAATCGTGATTTCTGCCGTGAGTGCATACATATTTATTCAATTACCAAATCAAAATCTTCGTCCGACACGCACTGGAATTCATAAGCCTGCGCGTGTTGGATGCCGGTCATTTCCGGGAAGTTTACAGACTTGATAACCACCCGGTAAATGCCCAAAAGATTGGTCAGCGCGCTTTCGATTTCAATGGCCTCGTTCCGCCCGTAGGTGTAATTGAGCCGATGGACCATGTCCTCGGGATAAACTTTCGTGCTGTTCGTGTTCAGCGCGATGCCCCGGATGGTGATTTCCCAATCACCGATTGAAATCAATTCTTTGACCGTTCCGCGCCGTGTCGAACCGGCCAGTGCCGTTTCGATGATGTTCTTTTTGCTGTTGATTGTGATGGTCGGCTCGTTGGGCAGCAGGAAACCGCCCAATTTGACCGGCATGAAAATCTGCCTGCCCAAATGGTCGCGCACGTTCAAGGACTCGCGCATTTCCAAAAAATTGGCCTGCGCCTCGTCACCCGCTTCCGGCGGGCTGGGGAAATCTATTTCGTTCCGAAAACCGGTGTCGTTGGTTTGAACGCCCTCTTTCGGCTCTGTCCGGTAGCCGGTTTTGTTCAGCCGCTCGCCATCGAAGGGCTTGCCCCCGGTCGATTTTGAAAGCCTTTCGGATTAGGCTGCCGATATCATATTCTTGGGTCATCAGTTTGCCAGTTGCATTTGGTTAAAGGAATTGAGTGCTTCGGCCATCTTTTTGACAATAATATCGGCGGCTTCGTTCGCGCCTTTTTCCACCGTTGCGGCATGGACTTCTACTTTTTCGATGAAATTTTTCATCGTGACCTGCACGTTCCGGGTGCCGCCGCTGCTGCCCATGCCGGAAAGTCCTTTGGAAATATCGTTTTTGCTTTTGGAGTCGCCGCCGGGCGAAAGAGAGCCGGGCGGTTTATTGAAAATGTCGTTGGCGATGGGGTTTTTACCGCCGGGCATCTGAATAGTGAGCGGCGCGCCGCCCATCTGTTGATTGAAGATGCCGATGGTGTTTTTGTCATCTTCAAAATCTGCTATGCCCTTGTTCCAACCTTCCGTGAAGTTGTTGCCAATCTTCTGCCCTGCCATGTCGAACAACGGCGACAGGAGCGAAAAAACCTGTCCGAAAACCGTAAACGGTTTTACCAAATGGTCCCAAATCCAGCCGCCCACTTTTTTGATGGTGGGGCCAAATCCAGATAGCCACTCGAAAAATGGCTTTACCCCATTGTCCCATACCCATAATACAACATCGCCCAGCATTTGGAACGGTACAATAAGAATATCCCAGATAAACCCGGCCAGCGGCTGTATCACTGCCCAAACACCATAAACACCTGCACGAAAACCATCAAATTTATTCCAAGCGTACACTGCCGCGACACCAACTGCAATGACTGCGGCCACTACCCACGTGAGCGGGTTCATCAGCAGCGCGGCGTTCAAGCCCCAGACACTTCCCGTAAAAGTTCCAGTTGCCAGCGACGCAATGCCTGCATAAATCGCATACCCCTGCGTAGCCAAATACAGCGACCCAAAAACCGTGACCAGCAGCCCAAGCCCATCTTTGTGTTCTTTGACAAACCCGATAACCGGAATGAAATAATCTTTGATAAGCGAAGTCACCACCGGCATCAACTCCGTGCCGAGCATGATTTTCAAATCATAAATGGCCGTGGACATCCGGTTGAAATTGGCCGTCGCGCTGTTGGCGTTTGACAAGGCCTGCGCGCCGAAAGTCTTTTCGAGTTGCGTGGCAAAGCCTGGCAAGAAATCACCGGCAAAAACTTTCCCAGTTTCGAGCATTTTGTCAAATTCGACGGTCGTTTTGCCCATCGAAGCCGCAGCCTGATAAAACGCGCCGGAAAGCCGCTCGCCCAATTGCCCACGTAATTCCTCGGCCTGCACTTTTCCCTTGCTGGCCATTTGACCCAAAGCGACGAACGCGCCCTTTGACTCGTCGGCTGACATGCCCATCGCGCCCGCCGCCGATGCCACGCCATGAAAAATCTTTCTGGATTGCTCGGCGGAAAGCCCCGTTCCCATCAACGAGCCGGAAAGCGTTTTGAAACCTTCCAAAGATGGTTGTAAACTCAACCCCAATTGGTCGGCGGTTTCTCGCAGGTAATTCAGGTTTTTTGCGCCTTCTTGCGCCGAGCCACTGGCAAAAACAATGGATTTTTGCAGGCTGTCATTTTGTGCCGTCGTTTGTAAACTTGACAAAGTGAATGCAGCAATGCCGAGCGTGGCAATCCAACTGCGCACACTTGAACCCAAATTATTAAAAGTACTGGTTCCCGTCCTGTCCAAGTTTCTCAACGAGCCGCCCGTCTGGTTTATCGAACTATTTGCCCGGTTGACCGCACTGTCAAAATTCCGTGTCGCCACGACCGCTTGACCGATGGCCGAGCCACCGAGGACGTTTACCTGAATATTGTATGCAAAACCGGACATTGGATGATAGATTGGTGATTAGGATTCGGGGTTTTCGGATTTGAGGATGTATTCCATCTGGGCGCACAGTTCTGCCCAAGTGTAGTCGTCGAGTGCATCCGGGTCCTGCACGTGCATTTTGTACCGCAGCATCGCGTTCCGAAACCCGATTGGGTTTGCTTCGGGGCTGCCGTCCGCCCGGTCAATCAGTTTTTTACGACATCGTAGGAGGCGGACATGAAATCCGTCCAGTTTTCGATAAAACCAAGCACATGCCCCAAAGTCATATCTCCATTGTCCCCGCCGATTCGGCAATTGGCCAAGATATTTTCGTAGGCCTGCAAGGGCTTGGTGTACAACTTGCTTTGAAACTCTGCCAATTCCTTGCGTTTTGCCAAACGCAGGTTGACCACCTTCCCATCCACATATTCGAGGCTCGCGCCTTGTTCGGTGAGGTCGAGGATGCAAAACACCCTTCCATAAGTTTCGTCGGTCAATTTGCCCAATTGCCCCAAGTATGGCATTTCTTTCAAAATGGCCTTTTCGCCTTTCACAAGGCATTGGTCAATCAGCACATCGGCGAAAGCAAAGGGGTTTTCCCTGGACAGGAGCATCCCTTGCGCCACCATCGAGCGTTTTGGGGTATTGAAAACTGCCTCGGTGTCATCCGAGAAAACGACGGTCATCGTCCCGTCGGCGTTGCGATTGAGTTTTGCCATTTTTGGTAAAAGTTTTTGGCGGTTTCAAAAAAGGGCGAACAGCAAATAAATCCGCCGTCGCCCTTCCCCAAAAACCGAAATTTTAACCGCCGAATTGGGTTTGAACTCAATTCGGCGATTGAATTATTGGATGTCGAGCGCGACGAACGACAGTTCAATAGTCATGTTCTTGTCGCCCTGTTTCATGCCCTTTTCGTACTCGGTGAACTCGCAGCCGAGGATTTTGTCCGTGCGGCTGTCCGTGCCGTTGCCGTAGGTCACAATGATGTCGAAACTGACATCCGTGATTTTCAGCAGCGGGTTGGTGGCTTTGACGGCCAGCGTGAAGGCTTCCAGTTCGCTTTGCAAAAGCGAAAGTTTGCCCTCAATCATTTCGTTGCCCGATTGGATGGACAGTGCTTTGTTGCCCCGGCCAAACACGGGCGTTTTTTCCGTTTTGACCTTGTACGAAACGCCCGCGAAACCTTGCAGTTCGCGCCCCAGCACGATGACCGACACGTCGGAAAATTGAAACTGTTTGCTATTGAAGCCCATTTTCAGTCAGATTTTAGGCCAGCGATTTCGCAAAGCCGAGTTTAATTTGAATGGTTTTGGCGTACCCGACCGGCACGATTCGCGCCTCGACACAGATTTTTCCGGTAGCCAGCACGTCTTGCAGCGGGTCAACGGTTGCAGCGAACCCACTGATTTCGTCGGCCATCGCCGTCAAAACTGCCCGTTCGATGATGGCTTCGTAATACTTGGCCTTGACAGTGGCGATTTGCCCGTTGGTCGGGTTGATTTGCACCTCGTCCAAAATTTCCTCGACAAAAGTGGCGTAGGCCAAACGGATGGCTTTGTCCACAATCCGACCGCGAGCGACCGAGTTGTAGTCGTCGGTGGCAGCCGTTGCCGTTGGGTCATCGGTGAAGTAGTAGCCCGCCTTGCCGACGAAACGGCGCAGCGTGATAAAACCTTTGTCGTGAATAGCACCGACCGTGCTTTCGGCAGCGGCAAAAGCCGTCGCGCCAATAAAAGCCGTGGTGATGGCCAGCGCACCGTCCTTGACCCTTCCTGGGTTCCGTTGCACGGGAACTTTGGCCAAGCGACCGAGCAACAGACCAATCGCAGCGCGCGCGCCGGTTTTGGTGTCGCCAATCAAAACGGCCATGTTCGGTTTGGTCAGGGCTTTCAAATTGGCCAACGTGCCGCTCGTTCCGGTGTAGGCGTAGCCTTCGACGATGATGCGAACGGGCGCGAACGCCGCCTGCTGTTCATCGGCAAGTGCCTGCCCAGTGGTGAGCGCGTTGATGACATCGAGGTCGATTTGATTGGCCGAGGTGCTTGGCGTGTAACCGCCCGCAGGGTTGCGACCAACGCCCAAAAGACGAATCCGACCGCCCGCCGCAGCCAAAAGCGACTTGGCGTTCGTGGTCGTTTTGTCCAAAATGGACTGCATATTGGTTGCTTGCGAAACCAACATGACCCACAATTCCGCGCCGGTCAAAGCCTCGTCGTAAAATTCTTTGATTTGCCGCCAGACTTCCACGCTGTTCGTGGTGTCATAGGCCGCATTGATGCCGACCGCCTCAAAATCGGCGAGGGAAAAACCCTGTTTTGCCGTCGCCAGTGCGAGACCGGTAGCGGCCACACCGTTGAAAACGATGCCGACCACGCCATCCGCGCCCGCCTCGGTCTGGCCAAGTGCGCCGGTGGTGAGGACAATATCAACGTTTGGAAGTGCCATTTTTGGAACTGTGAACTATGAACGATGAAGGGTGAACCGGGCAGCGGCGCAATTCAATGGCCGCTGCATCGGTTCCCAATGTTTTTTTTCAAATATGGAGGCCGCCTCCTGCTTTTTTATTGGGCAGAAATGTGTTGATGAAATTGGTCAGCCAACTGATAAAACTATTGTCCTTTTCGGAAGGCGTGAGCCGTGCGATGACTTCCATCAAGGCCATGAATCCCATAAGAATTGTCGCGCCGTAGTCCCTGAGCAGTGCCCAGATGCCGCCGTCGTTCGAGTTCGGGTCGGTTTCGCCATCGGTGACCGGCGGCGAGTCTTCGGCAAATTCGAGGCTGTCGGCTTCGGTGAAAAGGCGCGGGGCTTGGGCATAAACCGCTGGGATTTGCGGAACGGCCACCATTTCGGTCTTGTCCGGAAAGGTTTTGGCCTTCGGCAAATGCGGCTTCACCAAGAAAAACGCGAATGCCATGAAGAGCATCAGAAGTGGCAAAATGCCAAATTTCTTTTTCATTCTTGAAATTGTGATTGGTGGATGGTGATGGGTTTGGCGGTTACGCTTCGGGTTCGGCGGCGGCAGCGGCTTTTTCGGCAGCGGCCAATGCTTCCAATTCAGCGGCCAGTTCCTTTTTGGTTTTGGGTTTCGTGGGCTGCTCGGCTGCGGCCTTGACCGTCGCGCCGCTGCGTTTGATGGTCACCAAAGGTTTTTTGGTGCCGCGCTCGTGGCCGAGGGCGTGTTCTTTGTTGGTGAATGGCATCCCGTCCACGACAAAAATTTCGTCCGTTTCGGGGTACGCCTCAAAAACATCGGTAAAATCTTCTGCTTTCATCCTTTAAACAAGGTTTAAAATTTTCATCAAGGCACTTCCGGCGATGCTTCCAATGAAGCCAATCACCGCCGCCCAGACTTTAAATTTGGTTTCCATTTCGGTGAGCCGGATTTCCAACTCACCCACTTTTTCCAAAACTTCCGATTGGTCGTTGACCCGTTGACCAATTAAAATCAACAGTTCCCGGTCGCTCAAATTAGAAAATTGGATTCTGTCCTGCGCCATGAAATTTATTTTGTTGAATAGAAAAACGGGGGTTGATTACCGGGCGGCCAACGACTTATGATGGCCGCCCGGAAAAATTATAATCTCATGACAAGCCGATTAACCCAAATCTGGGCTTTCGGAAATCTGGTAGAATCTGCCGCCCTGGTACACGCAGGTGATGGTGCGTTTTTTGTTCGCAGCCGCCGGAGTGGAGGCTTTGGACAAAGTATCGGTCGCATCGAGCGTGAGGGAGAACGGGGTCGCGCCACCGTCAAATTCGACCACCAACAGGGCCCCGTCTTGGAGTTCCGGATCGAGGTCAAGGTTGAGCGTCGAATTGGCGGTCAATGCTGGTGTCACCCGAAAATAGGTCATGCCTGCATTGGCAACCGTGGCGGTCATCGTGGTGGCTTTCGCCACCGTTTGCACATCGGCCTTGCCAAATGGCCATTTCATTTGTCCCACTTTAAAGAATATTTAAAGGTAAAAATTGTGGTTTCGATTACGGTTTGCCGACGATGAGGCCGACACCCTTTTCGTCCACCCGGCGGCGACGGCCACCGAGGCGGAGCAGGAAGGAGATCAGGTCGCCCTGATATTCTGCCCGGTCGGGGTTGTCGAACATTTCCACATTGCCAAGTGCGCGTTCGACCGCACCAACTTGGTAAAAGATGGCTGCGTCGTTGTCGGTGGTCGCGGACGCGGCCTCTGGCAACTTGAAAGCATCGGCAGTGGAAAGGCGCATGACATACGACCGGTCGAAAATCTTGAAACCGTAGAATTCGGGCATTTCGCCAGTTTTCAGGTTCATGATGGTCTGGAAGTAGTTTTTTACCTCGTCAATGGCGGTCAGGTCGTTCATCCAGTCGGTTGGCAGCAACAGGATGCGGTCTTTTTTCGGCACGTTTTGTTTGTCCAAAAGTGCCTTGGCCGCGATGATGTCGGCCACTGCAATCATTTTTCGGTTGCCGGTTGCACCAATTGCGGTAGCCGGGCGGTTCGTGGACGAGGAGGTCAAAATCCGGTTGGCAGCAGGAACAGCATCCGCCCACTTGAAAATCATGTTCGACCCTGCGGCCTCCATCATTTCTTGGGTGCGTTCGGAGAGAACCGATTGCCGCTTGTTGTACGAAAGTTCCTTTTTGTCGATGTCGGTGATGAAATCCACGTTGGAACTGTACTGGTCAAGCGCGTAGACAACATCCGTGTCAGCACGTTGAACCACCGGCAGTGGATAAGTGGTCGGATTCTTTGTGAAGCCCCCAGCAGCCCCGCTCTGTGGGATGTGGACCACACGACCGCCGACGACATATTCGTCTGCGTTGGTTGCGAATTTCAGGAAGGCGTTGTCGGCGAAAAGTTTTTCGACGATTTCGGGTTTCCAAAGTTCTTTATTGACAGCCATATCTGTTGTTGATGAATGATGAATGAATGGTGGTGAATTTGCGGTTCGGCAGTGTTTCGCCTATTGCTTGTAGTCCTTTCCGAACTCGGATCTGTACATCTGCTTGAACAGTTCCAAGTTGGAGCCGCGCAGGCGTTCGAGCGAGCCATCATCGGCGCGGCTCAGTTCGGAGAACGTTTTGCCGTTGAAGCGCACGATGCCATCGCCCGTTCCATCGGCCTGTTTTCCGGCGAAATCGCTCAACTTGACCACCGGGGTCATGCCCTGCAAAATCGCTTTTGCATTTTCGAAGTCCGCGTCGAACAGTTTTTGGAAATTTTCCCGGTTTGCAGCCGTGATGCGGTTGTCGGCCTGCGCCGCGTCGAGCAGCGTTTTGGTCTCGGCTTCGCGGGCGGTTTTCGATTGGTCTTGGAACTTTTTCAGTTCGGCGGACAATCGCACGGTTTCGGCTTTGGAATCGCCCAAATCGTTTTTGAGTTTGGTGATTGCCGCTTCCACATCGGTGGCATTGGCAGTGATGGGCAGCGCAAGCATGGCAGCCAAGAGTTTCAAATTCTCCATCTGTTGATGTGGTTGTGAATGATTGATAAGTCCGAGACCGGCAGCGGAAAGTGCCGCCTCCGAGGTTTTGTCGGACAGTTCGATTTGGTTACCGTCGGCATCGTAAAGCGCGAGCACGAGGGCGTTGGAATTGGCTGGAATGTCGCAAATGGAAATTTCCTTTTTCACCCATTTGGTCACCGTTGGCCGGGTCTGCCCCGGTTTGAGGTCTTCGGGTGCTTCGCTGACCGCCAAAATTTGAATGCCGATGCTCGCCGCCCGAAGGTGGTTTTTTTCGACCTTTTTGGCGATTTTCACCGCAAAAGTGTCGTCCATGTCAAATTCTGGGGTCGCCGTGATTTCGCCATTTTCAACCTTCAAATCCTTCCAAATGCCAATGGGCAAAATTTCCTCTTCCGTGCCGCGCCAGCCTCGACTGTGGTTCCACAGACAAATCGGGTTGTCCAGAAAAGCGGACAAATCGCCGCCATCTGTCTTGACCCAAAAGCCGTAACAATTCAGGCTTTCATCGTGGACACGAAATCTTTTTGCTGCATTGGGCATAACTGTCGACAACTCGGTTGTGAATTGCAGGACAAACATATCCGACCCCATTACACCTCACCAAACCGCCTGCCGGTGGCCGTTACAGATGTGTTGGTGGACAGAACATGTGTGCTGTCCACCGGCAGCCGCGCCCACTCGGCCTTGCCCGCCCAAATACCTTTGCTGAAAAGAGGTATATGACCAACGAGCAAAAGAAGGAATTTGCCCTGATGCTGTTTTTGCACGAAAAAGGCATCACGCAGAAAGAAATCGCCGCCCGCGCCGGGGTGAGCGAAGTGACCGTTTCCACCTGGTCAAAAAAGGACAATTGGGAGAAAATGCGCCGCAGCACCTTGATTACGCGGCAAAAACAACTCGGTCGAGCCTACGAACAGTTGGACGAACTCAACGGCATTATTGAGCAACGGCCAGAAGGCCAGCGGTTCGCCAACAACAAGGAAGCCGACATCATGGTCAAACTCGGCGCACACATCCGAACGCTCGAAACCGAACTTTCAGTCGCCGACGTGGTGGACGTTGGCATCAACTTCATGGAGTACGTCCGGCAGAACGCACCCGAAAAATCCACCGAAACCGTCCTGCTTTTTGACGGCTTTGTAAAATCAATCCTTGCCAAATGATTACAGCCGCCGGAAATCGTTCGAGCATCAAAGAGGCTTCCGAAAAATGGGACGCCTTCCGCATCAACATGATGCGCAGCACGCCCATTGATATTTCGGAAACGGAAAAGCAGAAACGCGAGCGGGTCGAAAAGTTGAAAAAAGACTTTCCGGCATTTTGCAAATACTATTGGCCACAATACGCCTCAGCGGAGTTCGCAAACTTCCATTTAAAGTTTGCCAAAAAACTCGCTGCGGCAGAACGTATATATATGGTGCGGGCTTGGGCGCGTGAACATGCCAAATCGGTGGTCGCCGGGCTGTTCATCCCGCTTTTTGAGATGGTCAATGGCCGTTTGGAAAACATGCTTTTGGTCAGCCACAGTTACGACAACGCCTGTGAACTGTTGATGCCGGTGATGATTTCCTTGGAATCGAACCACCGATTTATCAATGATTTTGGCCAGCAGAAAAGTTGGCGCGGTTGGGAAACGGGGCGTTTCGTCACCGCCGCCGGTTGTTCGTTCCGTGCGCTCGGTGCCGGGCAAAGCCCGCGCGGCAGCCGCAACGAGGAAAAACGCCCGGACTTCATTTTGATTGACGACATCGACACCGACGCGGAATGCCGCAACGATGCCCAAATCAAAAAGAAGTGGGATTGGATTGAACAGGCACTTTTTCCCACGATGTCGATTTCCGGCAGGAAACGCTTTGTCATCGTCGGCAACATCATCGGCAAAAACTCGGTCGTCGTGCGGGCATCAAAAAAGGCCGACGATTTTGAGCAAATCAACATTTTGGACTCGAAAGGCAAACCGTCGTGGTCGAGCCGCTACACGCTTGACGATGTGAACTACATGCTTTCCAAAATATCCTACGCCTCTGGGCAAAAGGAATATTTCAACAACCCGATTTCAGAGGGCAGCGTGTTCAAAGAATTGGTTTGGGGCAAAGTGCCGCCCGTGTCGAAGTTCCCATTTTTGGTTTTGTACACCGACCCCTCGTACAAAGAGGGCAAAAAGAACGACTTCAAAGGCACGATGTTGATTGGCCAGTTGGACGGCAAGTTTTACATCCTCAAATCATGGTTGGAGCAAACGACCACCGCCAAAATGGTCGAGTGGCACCATGAAGCCGACGGCTGGGTGGCAGGGCGCACCGCTATATATATGTACATCGAAAAAAACCTCAATGAAGACACCATCCGACGGGACATGCAAACGGCGGAAAAATCGGGCAAAAAAGTGTTGTCCGTCACTTTCGACGACCGCGCCAAGCCCGAAAAGTTTACCCGCATCGAATCCACCCTCGAACCGCTCAACCGGACGGGGCAACTGATTTTCAACGAGGCCGAAAAAGAGAACCCGCACATGCAACGCCTCGAAGAACAGTTCAAAGCCATCGAACCATCCTTGCCTGCCCACGACGACGGCCCCGATGCCGTCGAGGGCGGGGTCTGGATTATCAATAACAAATTGCGATTGATGCAACCGATCAAAGTCGGTGTGCAAAAACGCACTTCAAAAAAGTTCTAAAATGTTTTTGGCAAAAGCGGATTTGTACCTGAAAATCTTGCAGGTCGAGTTGAACGAAATCACCCGGAACGACGACACGCTCGTGACCCAAGCACTGCTCGCCGCCGAAAGCGAACTGCGCGGCTACCTTTTTGACAACTTCGATGTGGATGTGATTTTCGCAGCCACCGGCGCAGCCCGGCACCCGATGCTTGTGGATGCCTGCTCGGACATTGCCATCTGGAACTTGGCCGCACGGGTGCAGGCCGGGATTGATTTGGACGACCGCCAGCGCAGGTACGAACGCGCTATCGCATGGGCAAAGGCAGTGGCCAAAACCGAGTTCTTCGCCGACCTGCCGCGCCGGACGGTGACCGCTCAAACACAAATTGTTTATGGAAGTAACCCCAAGCGGTCGAACTACTTTTAACTTTTTGTATCAAGTTCGTTTTTTACAAATCTGTAAAGCCCAGTTAAAGATTATCTTATCAATTTTGCTATGTCTGTACTCTCGAAAATACGCGCCTCGCTAAACGCAAATTACGCGGCATTGTCCGCAAAGATTTTCAACCGGGGCAATGCCAAAGAATCCATCACGGTCAACCATGTGACGGTGCGCCCGGTCGCCCGGCAAACGCAGGACATCGGCAAGTGGCGCAGCGCGTTGATTTGCGCCGAGCAAGACCACGACCAACGGACGCTGCTTTATGACCTGTACGAGGACATCTTGCTCGATGGCCGGATGAAAAGGTTGATTGAACAGCGCATCCAGTCGGTGACAAATTGCAAAATCAAGTTCACCCAAAACGGCAAGCCGGTGGAGGACTTGGACACGTTGGCCATGACCACCGCTTTTGCCGAATTCCTGCGCGAGGCTTTGATGTCGAAGTTTTGGGGGCATTCGCTGCTGGAACTTTACTGGCAGCCCGCCGGGTCGGTTTTGGCGCACACCACGAACTTGATACCCCGAAAGCACGTCAAGCCCAAACTCGGCATCGTGACCAAAGAGCAGTGGGGCAGCGAAGGTTTGCCGTACCGTGAAAAACCATTTACTGATTTTGTTATCGAAATCGGGAAGGCCAATGATTTGGGGCTGATGCTCCAATGCTCGCCGTTGGTGATTTACAAACGCGGTGGTTTTGGCGACTGGGCAGAATTTGCCGAAACTTTCGGGATGCCGTTCCGGTGGGCTACCTATAATAATGACCAAAGCCGCCAGATTTTGGAAACGGCACTGGCCGAGGCTGGCAGCGCGGGTTACGTCGTCGCGCCGGAAGATGCGAAGTTGGAATTTCACAACGCCATCGCCGGGGGCAACAACAACGACATTTTCAGGATGCTCGTCCAAGCCTGCAACGAGGAACTGGCCATCACCATTTTGGGTCAAACGATGACCACGCAGGAAGCGAAGGGGAGCGGGTTTGCCCAATCGAAAGTCCATGAAAACACGCAGGGCGAAATCCACGCCGACGACCGGCTGTTTGTGCTGCGGATTTTGAACGAAAAATTGAACCCCTATTTGGCCTCGTTGGGCTATCAAGTCAAAGGTGGCGAGTGGGCTTTCGAGGACGGTGAAAACCTGCCGCTCACCGAGCGCATTACGATTGATGAAAAGTTGGCGGCTTTCATTGACATACCGGACGATTACTGGTATGAAAAATATAAAATCCCAAAACCAAAAGAAGGCAGCAGCGGGGGTGCTGCCGAAAAAAAGCCAGAGGCCGTAAAGACCTCCGGGGCGAAGAACTCCTAAGACTTTACGGCCACGACGACCACCCGCCGGGCTGCACTTGCCCATCCTGCACTTTTTACAAAGTGGACGAAACGTTGGCCGACGCGCCACCGCTCAACCGACGTTTCCGGCCAATCCCGGCGACGGTCGAAGATGATTTTGCGCAGGGCGTTTGGAAGCAAACTATTTTGCCCAACAAAATCGACCCAGTGATGTGGGGCGAACATTTCAGGCGGTTTGTCCAAAACGCCGAGGCAGGCTACGGCAAAAAGTTCACCGATGCCGCCGACCTCGCCGAGTGGTCAACTTTCCAAAAAATGCAGCAAAACGCCCGGCTGTTCGCCGCGCACAAGCAGCACCGGATGATTGAGGAATTGCGGCAATTGAAAGCCACCGGAATTACCAAAGATGAATTTGAACGCCGCGCAGTCAGCATCATGCGGCGGCACAACAAAACTTGGTTGAAGGCGGAATTACAGGCCACCACCGCAGCCGCGCAATCGGCAGAGGCTTGGCGCAACATCAAACAGCGCGAGTACCTCTACCCAAACCTCAAATACTCGACCGCGCACGACGAACGGGTGCGCGACAGCCACCGCACGTTGGACGGCATCATCAAACCGGTGAACGATGATTTTTGGAAAACTTACTTTCCGCCGAACGGTTGGGGCTGCCGCTGCAAGGTTTTGCAGGTGGATGACGAAGTGACCGAAGACCGCGACGCGGGTTTTGTGCCGCCAAAAGGGTTCCGGCACAATCCGGGCGAGACGGGGCAGGTGTTTTCGAGCGACCATCCGTATTTCAAAGTAGACAGTTTGGATGCTGAGGCTTTGGACAATCAGACCAAAAAGTGGTATTCCAAATTGACACGGGATGCTGTGCGCGATTGGTCAAAAGAAAACATGATTGGCAAAGAATTGGCCGTGCCGCAGTTGCCGGGTAAGGTCAAAATGTCGATGGCGAAGGTCAAGGACATTATTGCCCACGTCCATCCGAACGCGCCGGAGAAAAACAACCTGGTTTATTTGTTGGAACAGGCTTTGGGGAAAAGTACACTTTTCAAAATCAAGCCAAATCTTGACCCCGATAAAAACCGGACAATCCAGTGGTTTTACTACCTGCTGCAAATTGAGGAACTGGAATTTGTTTTCAACATCGAGGAAGTGGCAGGCCGTGCTGGGCAATTGGAGTATTTTCTGTACGCAATCAGTGGCCGGGAAAACCTTGATTTCTAAAATAGAAAAAGGCTTGTAGCGTATCCGCGGATCCGAATTCCGCAGGCGCTCCCAAGCCTTCGGGCACAAAGTTAAAGGCTTTTAAAATGAAACCGCACGAATTTTTTCAAAAACTTCAAAACGAGTTGCCGCAACTCGAACGGCGCATCGCGGCGGACATCGTGGCGGTCGAGGCGCAGAACTTTCATGCCAAGAATTTTAGGGATGAAAGTTTTACCGATGTGGCCTCCGTCAAATGGCCTGCCCGAAAACCAAACGCGCCACGCAACCGTGGCCGCTCGCTGTTGGTCGATTCTGGCACGATGCGCGGCCATGCCCTTTCTGCCCAGACCGTCGGCGACACGGTGCGTTTTGTTTTCCCGTTGGATTACGAGCAGGTGCACAACGAAGGCGGGCGAGCCGGGCGCGGTGGTGGGTTTCAAATGCCGAAACGCCAATTCGTCGGCGAGTCGGAATACCTCAATAAAAAGATTGAAGCCAAGGCCAAACGGTTCTTGGATGCACATCTCAATAATTTGTAAAAATGATTTACGTCTGTTTTTCACTGATTGT
>JANNMS010000193.1:0-28408 GCA_031398055.1 Saprospirales bacterium
AGAATTTACAGAATGTAGTAATTTTGGAAATTCTAAAATCCTGTCTGAATCAGAATTTGCAGGATTTTAGAATTTACAGAATGTAGGAATTTTGGAAATTCTAAAATCCTGCAAATTCTGATTCAGATATTTTTCATTCAAAAAAGCAGCGGCTTGTTTTTCAAAACCACCTGCCAAAAAAATGCAACGCAAACAAAAACCAGATAAATCCAACTTCGCACAAACCCGCGCACCTTTTTCCGGTCGGGTTCGAGACCAATTTTTTCCATCAATTCTGCATAAAAAGTATGGTCGCTGCCCGTGTCTTCGAGACCGTGTTCGCGGTTCATCAGGCATCTTTTGAACACCAAAAACTGCAATAAAACGAGTGAATAAATGGGAATCAAGAATTTCCAAGTAATCAAAAACGGGGCTGCCCAGGAGGCAAAAAGGAAAGTGAGGTGAATTAAAAACCAGGTTTTGAGTTTCAAGTTGAACTGAACAGTTGCCATTTTTCTAAAAATATTTTGGGCAAATGTAGAAACAAACTGCATTTTGGTGGAGGTCAGGTTTGCCGATGTTTTCGTCCTCGTCAGCAACCAATTTTCTAAAAAAATTCAAATAAATAGGACTTTCGCAGTTGCCACAAATTGCACAGATTTTCACTAAAAATGTGGCCAAACGTGCTTTATTTAGGTTGACTTTGGTAAAAAACTAGTGGAAATCTGTGCAATTTGTAGCAACTGCGAAAGTCCTAATAAAAAAAAAGTTGTCGGCGAGGACACCAACAACGGCAATTGGCTTCTTTTTTTGGGCTTCTTTTTTTCCTACCCCAATTTTCCCGTTTCCAACCGATACCCCACGCCATGCACCGCCACGATGCCAACAGTTGGGTCAGCCGCTAATTTTTTCCGCAACCTCGAAACAAAAACATCCACGCTGCGCCCGACCAAAATGCCCTCGTCCGCCCAAACTTGCCGAAGGATAAAATCGCGTTCGAGCAATCGGTCGGGGCTGGTGGCGAAAAGACGTAACAATTTCGCTTCCCGAAATGTCAACATTTGTTGGACGCTGCCGCAAATAAGCACCTGCCCAGCGGCATCGAGGCGCGAATTTCCGAATTCCAGCCAATCATTTACATCGGCGACGGAAGGCGCGGCGGTTTTTAGTTTTTGCCGACGGAAAAACCAAAAACCGGCCAATCCACCCAAAAAGAGTAGCATTAACCCTGTTTTTGCTGTCCAAAACGGTTTTTTTAAATCACTTTCCAAAAAACGGATTTCAATAAAATGGCAGCCGTCGGGCATCTCGCGCCCTTGGCAAGGCACGCCATTTTTTTGCAAACTATCGGTCGTGTTGTTTTTTTGCAAAAAATCACGTTGGTGGTAGCCCAAATCAATGGTTGCATCGAAGCAGCGGCGCACCGCAACTTGGTACGATTGGTGGACGCCGTGCAAGTCGAGCGAGGCTTGGAGCAGTACCGGAAGTTGCTCATAATCAAAAGGTTGGTCGAGCCGCACCCGCCAAACGCCTGTGCCCGTTTGTTCGATGGCTGGGATGCGGCTCGTGCTGTCGCCCGATTGTCGCAGCAGTCCGTCGGCGGTGCGGCGCAGGGCGAGGTTGATTTTTTCGGGCAAAAATTCAACCTCGCTTTTTTCTGGTTCGGGCAGCATCAGCCAAGCCAAAAAAGGCAAGGTCAAAAATGGCAACAGCCACCGTTTTTTAAAAAAAAGGACTGAAAACATGCCCAAAAATAACGCAGTATTTTTCAACATCCCGCAAAAACCAATGTGGCAAAAATTTTCAGCCCAGAAACGGTCAAATTGTATTGCTTTTTGCCGGTGGCTGGGAGCAACAGTTCCCATGTTTTGCCTTGGTCAGAAGAGCGGAAAATGCCTTTTGGGTGGCTGCAAAAGAAAACTCCGCCCACTTGTTTGATGTTAGAAATCATATCTGATGGCGGAAGTCCTTCGTCAATGGCTTGCCAAGTTTTGCCGCCATCGGTGGAGATGCGCATCCTTCTAACTTTTCCATTGTAATTTATTTCGGCGAAACCACCCTCGATTTGTGCGGTTTCGGTGCCCACTCCGTTTTCTTCGATTACCCATTCCCAATTTTCGCCGCCGTCGGTCGAGCGCATGATGCCGCGAAAACCCCCGCCAACCAAAATGCCATCCGATTCGACGAGGTTAAAAACCGCACATTCATTGAAAACCTGTTTCCAAGTTTTTCCGCTGTCGGTGGATTTGAAAATGCCACTGTCTGTTCCGACGAAAACGGTTCCGTCCGGGGTTTCTAAAATGGTGCGCATCATTTTGTCTTTCAAATCGGTGAAAACGGGTTTCCAAATATCCGTTTGCCCGATATTTTGAAGAATACCGCTCCGTGAACCTCGGGCAAACACCCCACTCCGCCCTGCGGAAATATCCGAAATCTCTTCGTCCAAAAAAAGTGCTTTTTCCCATTTTGGGGCGGCGAGGTCGGTGCTGCTGCGGTAAACACTGGGCTTACCAAAACGGTCAAGGTCAAGGGCAAGACCGGCTTGGTCGTTACTGCTGCGGTAAACACCTTTTCCAACACCCAAAAAGACTTCGTGTTCGTTGGCAAAAACACAATTGACTTCCAAATTTTCGGGCAGCCCTGCGCTGATATCTTGCCAAGTCTGTCCGCCATCGGTTGATTGAAAAACAAGGTTGGTTGCCGATGTTTGGTTTTTTTCCGGGATTTTCTGGCTGGGTAAATTGGCTTGAAAACCGAGGTCGGCAGCCATTGGCTGGGCATTTTCGGATACCTGTTGGCAAGCAACAATTGATTGGGCAAAAAGCAAAAAAGCGAAAATTTTAATAAACATGACTTTTTTTTTGGTTGGTGAAATGATGCGACAAAAGTACCGGCAGGGAGAGTTCAGGGCGATTTTCGGGTGTAAAATGATGTAACGGAATTGTAAAAGGATGTTTCCGGGCGATGCTGATTTTGAAAGCGGGGTAGTTTTGCCCTTGCAGGTCGAAATTTATTACGACCATGCTGTCGTCGAAATAAATTTCGACCTCCAATTCTTAAAATTTTTTCAAATGAAAAACTACTGCCTTTACTTTTTACTGATTTTTCTCGCTGCCTGCAATGGGCAAAACAAAACTGACTTGCCAAAAAACAGCGCGAGCGAACCCAAAAAAAACGCTGGATGGCAACCGGAATTTAAAATTCAGGACAACGACCCCTATTTTATTGAAACAAAAGAAATAACCAGCCAATTTGGCCCGAGCAATATCACCCGCAGCATTTTACAAGATAAAAACGGGAACATTTGGTTTGCCAGTTGGGAAGGGATTATTCGATATGACGGGAAAACCTTTACCAATTTTACAAACAAGGCAGGTTTGAGGCGGTACCACGTTTTTTCTATTTTGGAAGACCGGGCTGGGAATCTTTGGTTCGGAACCATCGGCGCGGGCGCGTACCGTTTTGATGGAAATACGTTTACCAATTTTACGACAAAAAATGGCCTTGTAAATGATCTGATTGACTGCATTTCCGAGGATAAAAATGGGAACATCTGGTTTGGCACGGAAAGCGGGGCAAGTTGTTTTGATGGGCAAATCTTTCGAAATTTTACAAAAAAAGAAGGCCTGACCGATGAAGGTGTCCATTCAATTGTCGCGGACAAAACTGGAAAAATTTGGTTGGGGACGTGGGACGGTGCCTTTATTTATGACGGAAATACATTTTCCATTTTTAAAAACAAGGCGGGGGAGCCTTTTAGAAATGTCCGTTCCATCATCGAAGACAAAAACGGGAATATCTGGATTGGCAGTCAGGACGGACTTTGCCGGTTCGATGGAAAGGTTTTTACCAATTTCTCGACCGATTTTGTTGGCTTTGTTTTCGAGGACAAAAAAGGAAACATTTGGATTTCACGGGGAGATTCCAAGCGAAATATGATGGTTTTGCAATGTTTGGATGTCGATTTTCTGACTTCTGGAAAGTCAAAATTTACCCAAAACAAAGCCGAGAGCCGACAGGTTTTTGGAATAACAGAAGATAAAAATGGAAATATTTGGTTCGGCACGGAAAATTGCGCGAACCGATTCGATGGGAAAACTTTTACCGATTTTTTGGAAAAATAAGTGATTGGAGGTCGGAATTTATTCCGACCATGTTGTGGTCGAAATAAATTTCGACCTCCAATCAAAGCCCCGTCGAACGCTCCATCGCCTCGTTGTACCGCGTCCCGACGATTTCTATTTGCGCCGAGGCCGCCGTCATTTCCAGAAGTTCCGCCGGGGAAAGTTCGATTTCGGCGGCGGCGTTGTTTTCGGTCAGGCGGTGCAGTTTCGTCGTCCCGGGAATTGGGACAATCCATGGTTTTTGCGCCAGCACCCAGGCGAGGGCAATTTGGGCGGTCGTCGCGCCGCGTTTTTCCGCCATTTTTTGGAGCAAATCCAGTATTGTTTTGTTGGCCGCCCGCGCCTCTTCGGTAAATCGCGGCAGCACATTTCGGATATCGCCTTCGGCAAATGCCGTTTTTTCGTCCATTTTTCCGGTCAAAAAACCCTTGCCGAGCGGGCTGTACGCAACGAAGCCGATGCCCAATTCCTCGATGGTCGGGATGATTTCGCGCTCGTGCTGCCGCGTCCAAAGTGAATATTCACTTTGCAAAGCCGTGACCGGCTGCACAGCGTGGGCCCGGCGAATCGTGTTCGCGCCCGCTTCCGAGATGCCAAAATATTTAACTTTTCCTTCCTGAATCAAATCGCGCACCGTTCCGGCAACGTCTTCGATGGGTACATTTGGATCCACTCGATGCTGGTAAAAAAGGTCGATTGCCTCAATTTTCAACCTTTTTAAAGATTCCTCGGCCACGCGGCGGATGTTTTCCGGACGACTGTCCTGCCCGCCGTATTTCATGGTTTCGCGGTCAATTTTGAACCCGAATTTGGTGGCGATGACCACTTGGTTTTTGAACGGTTCGAGTGCCTCGCCGACCAAAATTTCGTTCGTGAACGGCCCATAAATTTCTGCGGTGTCGAAAAAAGTGATGCCCTGTTCGACGGCAGCGCGGATGACTTTTATCATTTCACTTTTTTCCCCCGCCGGGCCGTAACCAAAACTCATGCCCATGCAGCCGAGGCCGATGGCGGAAACTTCGAGCGGGCTGTTGCCCAATTTGCGTTTTTTCATTTTTTAAAAAATTGAAGTAACAACTTGGACACATAGTTCAGATAGAGGTTTTCACATAGATTCAGATAGGTTTCAATAAAAAAAACCGAAAAAACTTATGTGAATCTATGTGAAAATCCCTATCTGAACTATGTGTCTAAGTAGGTTTTGGCCAGCACTTCCCCGACAGTCACTCACCCCTGCGTCGTGGGCGTTTCCGTTGAAAATGGCTGCTGATATTGCCTTTTCCCCGTCGCTTTGTAAAGTGCATTTGCCAGCGCGCCAAAAACGGGCGGGAACGGCGGCTCGCCCAAACCCGTCGGGTCAATGTCGTTTTCGACAAAATGGACTTCGATGTGTTTGGGTGCGTCGGGCATCCGGATGATGCGGTAGGTGTTCAGGTTCGAGTGCTCGGTTTTGCCGTTTTTGAAAGACATATTTCCGAAAAGGGCATTGCCGATGCCGTCGATGACCGCGCCTTCCACCATGTTTTTGGCAGCGTCGGGGTTGACGACGATGCCGCAGTCCACCGCGCTGAACACATTTTCGACCGATGCCTGCCCGTCGCGTATTGTCATATCAATGATGTGCGCGGCGTAGGAATTGTGGCAGAAATACGCCGCCACGCCCCGGTGCAGGTGCTTTTTTTCGGCAGTTCCCCAGCCCGATTTGTCGCGGACGAGTGTCAAAACCCCGGCATATCGGTCGGCATCGTAGTCGTTGTTTTTGCCGACGGGGTTTTCTTTTGCGCGTTTCAAAAGTTCCAAACGCAGTTCGATAGGGTCTTTTCCCATTGCCTCGGCCACTTCGTCGAGGAAAGATTGCTCGGCAGCGGCGTTGAAATTCGAGCGCGGCGCGCGGAACGCCCCGATGGTGATGTTCGAGGGGATTGTCCAGCCTTCGGCCAAATAATTGTCCACCGCGCCCGCCGGGAACCGGTTGGCATGAATTGGATGTTCGGGGATGCCGCCGCCTTTGACATGAAAACCAATCAAATTTTTATTGGCATCCAAAGCCGCGCGATAAGTTGCGGTGTACATCGGGCGGTAAATGCCGTAGGTCATGTCGTCCTCGCGGGTGTAAATCAGTTTGATGGGCGTTTTTGTTTTGCGTGAAATCAACGCCGCCTCGACCATGTAATGGCCATACGCCCGCCGCCCAAATCCGCCGCCCATGCGGGTCATTTGGATGTCAATTTTTTCGACGGGCAGCCCGAGCCTTTTGGAAAGGCTGCGTTCGATGAATTCCGGGGCTTGCAGCGGCGCGGCGAAAAACGCTTCCGTCTCCGTGACGTGGGCAAAACAGTTCATCGGCTCCATCGTGTTGTGCGCCAAAAACGGGGCGTTGTAGGTGCGCTCGATAATTTGCGCGGCATTTTTGAAAGCCGTTTCCGGGTCGCCGTCTTTTCGCAGTTCGGTCGCTGGCAGTTGCGCCATTTCATGCATTTTTTTCAAATGGCTGTCCGTGCTTTCCAGCCCGGCAGGGGTAATTTCTTCGCGTTTGTTGCCAAAAACATTGATGGTTTCCTTTTTTTCCGAAATCGGCTGCCATTCGATTTTGAGTTTTTTTCGGGCGTTCATCACTTCCCAGGTCGAGTTGCCGACCACGACTACGAGTTCGTTGAAAGTTCGGGTGTCAAAAAGTTCGCGTTCAAAACCTTCCGGGAAAACTTCGATGCTGAAAACATCTTTGATGCCTGGCATTTTCCGCGCCTTTTTGGCATCGAACGATTTGAGTTTCATGCCAAAAACGGGCGGGTGCTCGACCATCGCAATCAACATTCCGTCGCGGAGAAAGTCCAAACCGAACAGCGGTTTTCCGGTGACGATGTTCAGGCCGTCCACGTTTTTCTGCGAACTGCGGATGATTTTGAAATCTTTTGCCGATTTGAAAACCACGTCTTTCGGTGGTTCGAGGGTCGCGGCTTTGGCTGCCATTTCGCCGTAAGTCGCTGATTTTCCGCTTTTTAAGTGGTGCAAAACTCCGGCCTGCGTTGTCACCTCGTCGAGCGGCACGCCCCAAGTTTGGGCAGCGGCCTCGCGGAGCATGTGCCGGGCAGTCGCGCCCGCGTTCCGCAGCGGTTTCCAGGTCGTGCGGACGGATTGGCTGCCGCCGGCGAACTGCCGGACGAAAATGGAGGTGTCGAAACTTGCTTGCTCGATGACCACATTTTTCCAGTCCACATCCATTTCCTCCGCCGCAATCATCGGCAAGGAGGTTTTCACGCCTTGTCCAAATTCGGGGTTGGGCGCCATGATTTTGATGATGTTGTCCGCCGTGATTTGAATGTAGCCGTTGATTTTTGTCCAATCGCCGACGGGCGGCAGGGGCAAATTTTGGGCAAATTCGGCGGTTTTCGGCGCAGCGGAAAGCCAGTTGAAACCAAGCATAAAACCGCCGCCGGAGATGGCAGACACTTTCAAAAACGAGCGTCTACCGTATGTTGAGGATTGATTCTTTTCCATTTTTTTAAAATTTAAAAATGAAGAGTGGTGGTTTTGGCGCAAAGCCAAATCATTTGCCAGCGGCAGTTTTGATGGCCGCTTTGATTCGGGTGTAAGTACCGCAGCGGCAAATATTTCCGCTCATAAATGCTTCGATATCTTCGTCGCTGGGGCTGGGGTTGTTTTTGAGCAAAGCGGTTGCGGTCATGATTTGCCCCGCTTGGCAGTAGCCGCACTGCGCCACGTCGTGTTCGAGCCATGCTTTTTGCACGGGGTGGTCGCCGTTGGCGGACAAACCTTCGATGGTGGTGATTTCCTGTTTTTTCACCGACGAAACCGGCAACTGGCACGAACGCATCGGCGCACCGTTCACGTGGATAGTGCACGCCCCGCAGGCCGCGACGCCGCAGCCATATTTCGTGCCTTGCAAATTGAGGTGGTCGCGCAAAACCCAAAGTATCGGCGTGGTCGGATCCACGTTCACTTGGTGGGTCGCGCCATTGATTTTTAATGAAAATTTTGCCATGATTGAGTGATTTAAATTATTGAAAATCAAGTATTTCTAAACTTCAAAGGGCTTTGCCCGACGTGTTTTTTGAAAAAATTATTGAAATGCGTCACCTCCATAAAACCCAATGAAAAAGCAATCTCCGAAACATTCCAATTGCTGTGCCGCAGCATGATTTTTGATTCTTGCAAAATCCGTTCGCCGATGATTTGGGTCGTTGTTTTGTCGGTGATGGCTTTGACTGCCCGGTTCAGGTGATTGACGTGGATATTTAACTGATTGGCAAAATCAGAAGCGGCGCGGATCCCCACTTTCGGATGGTTTTCATCGATCGGGAATTGCCGTTCCAAAAGTTCCAAAAACAACGTGGCGATGCGCTGAGAAGCATTGATTGGCTGCTTTTCCAAGGCAGATAAAGGCTCCATTTTCATCGCAAAATGCAAAAGTTCAAAAACAAGGTTTCGCAGCGCGTCGTATTTATGAAGGTAGGTTGAATTGATTTCATCAAACATTTTTTTAAAAATGACATCAATTTGTCCAGCGTGTTCGTCCGACAATTCAAACACATGATTTCCAGTCGGTTGGAAGACCGCATATTGGCTTACATCCCCAAATTTGTGAAAAAACTGTTGATTAAAGATACAAAATGAACCCGATTTTATCCTTTCCAGGTTTTCACAACTGTAAGGAATCTGTGGATTGGAGAAAAACAAGGCCTGTTTTTTCACACAAATTTCCCGGTCCGCATAATTCATTTTTACATCCCCAACCACCAGCATGATTTTATAAAAATCCCTTCTTTTATAAGTTGGCTGGCGTGCGGTGCTGGGTTCCATCGGTTCATGTTGGAACACATTGAAATGCCCGATTTCATTTTTCATGTTTTCGGGAATCCAATCAAACTTTCGTTGATAAAATTCTTCCAGAGATTCCATTTTTTATAAATTTTTGAAGCCGTCTCAATTCTGGCTCCGAACGTACTTTTTGTCAAAAGAATAGGTCAAACTGACGTTCCAATCAAAATCCTTGGTGGCTATTTCCGATTTCAATTTCAGGTTCATCATCGTTGAAATAGAAAGTGGAAGTTTGCGGTGCGCCACGGTCAAACCCACTGCCGAGTAAAAGCCGTCGAGTTTGTCAATTTTGAGGTAATAAAACTGGGGGTTCAATCGTAGAAATACCTTTTTCGTGAGCGGAATATTGTTGAAATCGGGGCGGATGGACAGGAAGTGGTTTTTGCTGGAAATTTCCTTTTCGATGCCCGTCCCGAACAAGTAATACAGGCTCAAAGAAATGTCTTTTTTAATTTTGTAAATGGGCAGCAGTTCCACAGCCGGGTAAAAACGTCTGGCCTTGACGACCTCTTTTGCGACGCCATTTTCGGTGACGGTGCCACTTTTGAAATTAATCGCCGGAGCATGCGTGCCCAAGATGAGTTCGAATTTCTCCCGCTTCACCAATTTGTACCGCCAAATAAAAATGAACGACCACGGCTTGTAATCCAGCATCGAGTACCAAAACTGCGGGTGGAAACTGAACCGTCCCTTGCCACTGCTGATGTTGAAACCCGTCTGCACGGCGGGTTTTCCCAATGAAAAGGTCGGCACGAACGAAAACCCGTTGTTATTGGCACTGACCGTGCCGCTCAAATGGAGGGTTTGCTTCGTGCTGTCCGCATTTTGTGAAAAAGACAAGTTGGCAAGATGCAAAAACAGGAAAAACATCAAGACTTTTTGGAGGAGTGGCTTTGCGTTTTGAAAATTCATCAACCTATAATTTTAAAAATTTGATGCTGCAAAGGAATTGGTTTTTTCAAACTGCTTTGAACGTTTTTCAAAGTGAAACTTACGAATTTCAAACAATGTTGATTTGATAAACTTCGCTTTCTACCTTTACCAGAATCAAATTCACACGGGAACAGGAATTATCGGCAATTAAAAAACCAAAAAAATGGAGCACAAAGCCAAATCCATCCGACCCTTCATCGGTGCCAAAAACTTTGAATTGTCTCGGAGTTTTTACCGGGACTTGGGTTTTCAAGAAAAAATTTTGTCCCACGACATGTCCTATTTCAAAACGGACGGCATCGGGTTTTACTTGCAAGATGCTTACGTCCAAGATTGGATAGACAATACCATGATTTTTTTGGAAGTGGATGATGTGGGCCGTTTTTGGAACGAACTTTTGGCCTTAAACCTACCTGCCAAATATGAAAATGTAAAACTCACGCCCATTCGTGTTTTGGATTGGGGTCGGGAATGTTTTGTGCATGACCCATCCGGAATTCTCTGGCATTTTGGGGAATTTTTTAACTAATAACTGCCTGACCCAACAATTTGGCCACCTTCCCAGCAAGTTTTTTAGAATCCACAGAAAATGAAAGTTCTCTTTCTACCTTTGCCGGCATCAAATAAATCTATTTGGAACGATAAACGGTGAACATTTTATCATGCTCGGTTCATAGTTTATAGTTCATCGTTTATCGTTTTTAAACCAAGTTTTATGCAAATTATTGACCCAAATTCACGGGTTTTCGTGGATTCCGAAATCGGAAAACTAAAAAAAGTCATCGTCCACCGCCCTGACGAAGGCATTGCCCGAATCACTCCAAAACGCGCCGGCGAACTGCTTTTTGACGACATCGTCCACCTGCCGAAAATGCAGGAAGAACACGATATTTTCGTGCGCGTTTTGAAAGCATTTGTTGGAAAAGACAACGTGATGAACGTCCACGACCTGCTCGCCGCATCGCTGCGCGAGGACGAAAGCAAGTACGAAGTCATCAATAAAATCGTGGATTTTGAGGAATTGCCGTACAATTTTATCCCACGGCTCGCCAATTTGAGTGCCGAAGAACTTGCCGATGTTTTGATAACTGGCTATCTCGAACGCGAAGACCGCATACTTTTTGACCCGATTCCGAACTTGATTTTTACCCGCGACATCGCAATCACGGTGAAAGACCACGTCATCATCACGAAAGCCGCGAAGACCGCCCGCTTCCGCGAAAACTTTTTGACGCGCATGATTTTTGGAAATCACCCTGTTTTCAAAAAACTAAAAGCCGACGGGAAAACCATCAATTTGAACCGCGTGGACAAATTTCCACCGTCCAAAAAAGGTGAAACCATCAGCATCGAGGGCGGCGACGTGATGATTATTTCAAATGACCATTTGTTGATCGGCTGCTCGGAACGGACGAACGAATACGCATTTCAGTGCATCAAAAATCACCTTTTCGAACGCGGCATCATCAAAAATGTGGCGCAGGTCAACATCCCCGCCGAACGAACCTACATGCACATCGACACGGTTTTTACCCAAATCAACCACAATCATTTTGTGGCTTACAAACCGATTGTCAAAGACGGCCTCGGTTCGTACGTCGAGGTGCATCGGTCGAATGGCGAGGTGGTCGAATATCCTTCTTTGCAAGATTATTTGTTGGCGGAAGTCAATCCGAAAATGGAATTTATCTGGGCTGGCCTCGGCGAAAGTCCTTATCAAGAACGCGAACAATGGACAGACGGCTGCAATTTGGTTGCCCTGAAACCCGGCGTAGCCATCACTTACGACAGAAATCCAGTGACCGAAAAGGCATTTAAAGAATTCGGCTACAAAGTCATCGGTGCCGAAAAACTGCTCCGCGACATCGAAAACGGCAAAACTGACCCGGAAAAAGTGGAAAATACCATCATCACCATCCCATCGAACGAACTTTCGAGGGCGCGCGGCGGCTCGCATTGCATGACTTGCCCAATCGAACGCGAAAAAATTGGAGTGGAAAATGCGGCTTGAAAATGATTAAATCCCCATTTTCCATCCCAATTTCACTTCCAAAAAATGCATAATTTTTATCTGACAGACCGTTTTTTTTATCTTTTTGGCGGCATCATCGCGCTGTTTGGTTTGTCGTACCCGATGCCTTTTTTGTTCCCGGTGGCGCAAACGGTTTTGGTTTTGGCGGCGGCTTTGATATTTTCAGATGCGTTGTGGATGTTCTTGCCTTTGGCGAGACCAAAAATCACGGCTCGCCGCGAAATGGCCGAAAAATTGTCGCTCGGCGATGCCAACCACATCCATTTGCATTTTGAAAATCAGGGAAATTCTGCATTTCACCTCGAAATTTTGGACGAGTTGCCCAGCCAATTTCAGGAAAGGAATTTTTCAAAAAAACTTTTCCTCGGCGGAAAATCTGCCGACACAGTGAGTTACGATGTCCGTCCGACGTCGCGGGGCGAGTACGATTTTGGGGTCGTGAATGTTTTTGCTTCGACGCGTTTGGGTTTGGTCGAACGTCGGTTGCGGCTGGCCTCGCCTAAGGCGAGGCCCGAAACGGTCGGCGTTTATCCTTCGATAATTCAGATGAAAAAATTTGAATTGAAAGCACTTCGCCACATCGCGAACGAATCTGGCATCAAAAAAATCCGGCGGCTCGGCCACAGTTACGAGTTCGACCAAATCAAAAATTATGTGAAAGGCGATGATTTTCGCAGCATCAATTGGAAAGCCAGCGGACGCCGCGCCGAGTTGATGGTCAATATTTACGAAGACGAAAAAAGCCAACAAGTCTGGTGCGTCATCGACAAAAGCCGTTCGATGCGGATGCCGTTCGAGGGTTTGAGTTTGATGGATTACGCGATTAACACGAGTCTCGCGCTGTCAAACATCATTTTGAAAAAGGACGACAAGGCAGGGCTGCTCACTTTTTCCGATGTTTTGGGTTCGGCGGTCGCGGCGGAAGGCCAACCGGCGCACCTCCGGCGAATTCTCGAATCACTTTACCGCGAAAAAGAACGTCCGGTCGAGGCCAATTTTGAACTGCTTTATCAATCGGTTCGGCGGTTGGTCACGGTGCGGTCGCTGCTGGTTTTGTACACCAACTTTGAAAGCAGTTACGCCCTCGAACGTGCACTGCCCCACCTCCGGCGGCTCGCGCAATTTCATCTTTTGGTGGTTGTGTTTTTTGAAAATACCGAAATCCACGACCTTGCCCGGCAGCCCGCCGGGACGATTTTGGATGTTTATCGGCAAACGGTGGCGCGCCAATTTTTGCAGGACAAAAAAGAAATGGTGCAAACTTTGCGGCAATTTGGCATCCAAGCCGTGCTGACCCGGCCTGAAAATTTGACTTTAAATACGATAAATAAATATTTGGAACTCAAATCACGAGGACTCATTTAAGAACTATGAATTATGAACGATGAACGATGAACGACGAACCGTTTGATTGTTCATAGTTCATAGTTTATAGTTCATAGTTTAAAAAATTATGGATTTTTTAGAAGAATTAAAATGGCGCGGCCTGATCCACGACCTCACCCCAGGCCTCGAAGAACACTTGAAAAATGGTGAAAACGTGCGCGGCTACATCGGTTTTGACCCGACCGCACCGAGCATGACGATTGGAAATTATGTCCAAATCATGCTCCTTAAATTTTTCCAACGTGCTGGCCATCAACCAGTTGTGCTGCTTGGCGGCGCAACCGGTCGCATCGGCGACCCCTCGGGAAAAGACAAAGAACGCGACCTTCGGAGTTTCGAGGAACTCGACCAAAACACGGCGCGCCAAACTGAGCAAGTCAAGCAACTTTTGGATTTTTCGCCCGACCTGCCGAACCCCGCGCTGCTCGTCAACAATTACGATTTTTACAAAAACATGAACGTGCTGGATTGGCTGCGCGACGTGGGTAAATACTTGACAGTCAACTACATGTTGTCAAAAGAGAGCGTCAAAAAACGCATCGAATCGGAGTCGGGCATTTCATTTACGGAGTTCAGTTACCAACTTTTGCAAGGCTTCGATGCCGTTTTGCTGCGCCGAAATTTGGGCGTGACCCTGCAAATGGGCGGCTCCGACCAATTTGGAAACATCACGGCGGGCGTGGAATTGAACCGGAAAATTGACGACGCAAAAGTTTTTGCCGTCACCACGCCACTTTTGACAAAAGCCGACGGCTCGAAATTTGGGAAAAGCGAGGCCGGAAATATTTGGCTCGACCCAAAAATGACTTCGCCGTACCGTTTTTACCAGTTTTGGTTAAATTGCGATGACCGCGATTTGCCAAAATTCCTCCGGTATTTTTCTTTGAAAAACAAGGAAGAAATTGAAAATCTCGAATCGAGCGAAACGCCGCAAAATTTGAAAAGAATTTTTGCCGAAGAAATCACGGTTCGAATTCATGGCGAGCAAGAATTTGAAAATGTGCTGGCCGTTTCGCAACTTCTTTTTGATCCAAAATCCAGCCGCGAATCGCTTTTGAAAATGGATGAAAAAACGTTGGAAACGGTGGCCGATGAAATTCCTTCGCCAAAAATTTTGCGCACCGTAATCGAAAACGGCATCGGCATTTTGGATTTGCTTTCTGAAAAAACAGGGATTCTGCCGAGCAAAACCGAGGTTCGGAATTTTATAAAAAACAATGCCATCAGCATCAACAAGCAAAAAATCACTGCGCCGGAAACTCAAATTTCGTCGGCTGATTTGCTGCACGGCCGTTTTTTGATGGTGGAAAATGGGAAGAAAAACAAGTTTTTGGTAGAAACCCTTTTTTAACTATGAACGATGAACGATGAACTATAAACCACCCTGCAAACTGGTCATAGTTTACATAGTTCATCGTTCATCGTTCATCGTTCATCGTTCAAAATTTTATGGACTTCAAAAAAATTCAAACCCCCAGTTTCGTCCTCGACGAATCACTCCTCCGAAAAAATCTGGAATTGATAAACCACGTCCAAAAAGAGGCTGGCGTGCAAATTATTTTGGCTTTCAAAGGTTTTGCGATGTGGTCGTCGTTTCCGCTCGTCCGCGAATATTTGTCAGGCGCAACTGCGAGTTCGCGGGACGAAGCGCGGCTTTGTTTTGAGGAAATGCACACGCGGGCGCACACCTATTCTGTGGCTTATTTGCCCCGAGAATTTGGGCAAATTATGAAATATTCGAGCCACATCACGTTCAACACGATTTCGCAATTTCGTCGTTTTGAAAAAAAAATAGCGGCATTTTCTGAAAATTCCGAAAAAATATCCTGCGGAATCCGGGTCAATCCAGAATGGTCGCCCGTCGAAACGATGTTGTACAATCCTGCCGCACCGGGTTCGAGATTGGGCGAGGTTGTTGAAAATTTTAAAGGAAAATTGCCCGACGGAATCGAAGGCCTGCACTTCCATGTGCTTTGTGAATCAACGAGTTACGACCTCGAAAAGGTGCTGGAAAACTTCGAATCGAAGTTTGGAAAATTTCTCCCACAACTAAAATGGGTCAATTTCGGCGGCGGACATTTGATGACAAAACAAGGCTACGACGTGCCGCATTTGATTGCAGTTTTGAAAAATTTTAGGAAAAAATACCCGCACCTGCAGGTCATTTTGGAACCCGGCAGCGCGATTGCTTGGGATACCGGGGTTTTGGTCGCGACCGTTTTGGACATCGTGGATTCCAAAAAAATCAAGACCGCGATTTTGGATTGCTCGTTCACGGCACACATGCCCGATACTTTGGAAATGCCGTACCGGCCGCGAATCCGGGGCGTTCATTCTGATTGCGAAAAAGGAAAATTTCAGTACAGACTTGGGGGTGTGAGTTGTTTGTCCGGAGATTTTATGGAAGAATACGGTTTTGACAAAAAATTAAAACCCGGCGACCGCCTCGTTTTTGAGGACATGATTCATTATACGATGGTGAAAACGACCACTTTTAATGGCGTGACGCACCCTTCGATTGCGATTTTTCGGGAAAATGGGCAGTTGGATGTTGTCCGAAAATTTGGTTACAAAGACTATAAAAACCGGTTGTCGTAATTTTCAAAACCACTTGCCCAAAATGGAGTTGTAGTTTTTTAAATTTTTCAAACTTAAATGAGTTACAAAAAAACCGACCATTACGACCCCGAAATCACGCAAAAACTGCTGGCCAATTTCAATGAAATTTTGAACGGCGTGGGCGAAAACCCCGACCGCGAAGGCCTCCTCAAAACTCCAGAACGTGCAGCAAAAGCCATGCAATTTTTAACGCAAGGCTATGATCAAGACGCAGCGTCCATCCTCCGCTCGGCGATGTTTGCCGAAAATTACTCCGAAATGGTCATCGTGAAAGACATCGAAATGTATTCGCTTTGCGAACACCACATGCTTCCGTTTTTTGGAAAAGCCCACATTGCCTACATTCCGAATGGCCATATCGTCGGTTTGAGCAAAATTCCCCGCATCGTCGATGTTTTTGCTCGACGTTTGCAAGTCCAGGAACGCCTCACTTTGGAAATCCGTGACGTTATTCAAGAAACACTGCAACCACTCGGCGTGGCGGTGGTCATCGAGGCCCAACATCTTTGCATGATGATGCGCGGGGTGCAAAAACAAAATTCCTCGACGACCACTTCTGCATTCACCGGAGAATTTAAAAATGAAGAAACGCGCAGTGAGTTTCTTCGATTAATTGGTTCTAGATTGTCATGACTCGATTCTTAACAATTATTTTTCTTATAAAATTTACTGTTTTTCTATCTGCACAAAACACGGATTCTATCCCCAATAAAACGCGCGGCGGTGCTGAAAAAACAATAGACACGACTTTATCTATCATTAAAAATGATGGAATTAAAATAGACACAACAAATTTTAAGCCCGACAGTCTTGTCGCTAAATCAGATAAGAAATTAGATAAGTTTTTTAAAAATTTCTTTAAAAAAGATTATCCAAACCCTCGGAAAGCGGCGTTGATTTCATTGATTTTGCCGGGCAGCGGGCAGATTTATAATAAGAGTTATTGGAAATTACCGCTGGTTTATGGTAGTTTAGCCGGGACAATTTGGTGGGAAATTTATAATGTAGATTACCACCGCGAATTGAAAACCGCTTATTTTAATAAGGTAAATAACCTGCCGCAGGAAATCCCAAAATACGAAAACTACGATGCCACATCCATCAAATTCGCCCGCGACGAAGTCCGAAAACGGACTGAATTTGCCGGCCTGCTTCTGGGGCTCAACGTACTTTTGATAACCGCCGAAGCCTTCACCGATGCCCATTTGAAACATTTTGATGTCTCCGACGACCTTTCTTTGCAGGTAAAACCGAGTATTTTTCAAATAAATTCAGGCATGGCCGCCGCAGGTTTTGGATTGAAATTTTCATTTTAAAATTGGAGGGCGGAATTTATTCCGCTCAAAAAAATAGGCGGAATAAATTCCGCCCTCCATTTATGCACCAATTTCTCGACAGCGAAAACGACAGTTTGCAAGAAACCACCCAACATTTCACCGAAAGTGTGAAAGCAGCGGGCGTTATGGTGCTGGTAATTTGGGTTTTTTACATTTTTCAATGGCTTTCCGGCGGCGATTGGGGCGCGTGGGGCATCTATCCGCGACGGATTTGGGGCATGACTGGCATCATCACCGCGCCGCTCGTGCATGGAAGTTGGGGACATTTGGCCTCGAATTCCGCACCGCTTTTTGTGCTCACCGGGCTCACTTTTTATTTTTATCGGAAAGTCGCAGCGCGTTCGTTTACCATGATTTATTTGTTGACAGGCATCGCGGTTTGGTTGTTGGCTAGGCCAGTTTACCACATCGGGGCGAGTGGCGTGGTTTATGGTTTGGTGGCTTTTATTTTTTGGAACGGCATATTTCGGCGAAGCGTCCGGAGCATCGTTTTGGCACTTTTGGTGCTGCTTTTTTACGCCGGAATGTTCATGGGCGTGCTGCCCGACCAAGAAGGAGTTTCGTGGGAAAGCCATCTTTTGGGCAGTTTGGCTGGCATTTTTACTTCGTTTTGGTTCAAAAGTGAGTTGGAAGAAGACGAGCAAGAACACCACCGCTACGTTTTTGGCGATGAAACCGAAAAGCAGTTTTTCCTGCCCGGCGATGCTTTTGAAATGACAAAAACCGAGCGCGCCGAAGCCGAAAAACGCGCTGCCGAGGAAACCGCCCGGGTTGCCGAGGAAGACCGGCAGCCATATTTTCCACCCAATTATTGGCGGCAGGATTGGACGATTTGAAAAAATTAGGAATTAAAAATTAAGAATTAGGATATGCAAAAACTATTCGCCACCCTCTTTTTTCTCCTTTTTACCTACCCTTTCCTTTTTTCCCAATCGCTCAAAGCCTACGAAAAAGCAGGCGAAAAAGCATTTCAACAAAAAAATTACGCTGCCGCGCTCGAATATTTCAAAGTCGTCCTGGATGCCGACGCTGAAAATTTGGATGCCCGCTGGAAATATGCCGAGTCGGCCATGAAATTTTATGCCTACCCCGAGGCCGAGAAAAATTTCCTGAAAATCGCAAAGTCAAAATCGGCTGAAAAAGATTTTCCGCTGCTCAATTTTCGGCTCGGTGAGGCCAAAAAATTGCAAGGCGAGTACGACGCTGCGATTGTTTTTTTTGAAAAATTTTTGGTAGAAAATCCGTCCGGGCAGGCCGAAAAATTGGCTGGTGCAAAATTTGAAATTGAAAATTGCCGCGCCGCGCTCGAAATCTTGGCCGAAAAAACGGACGTCAAAATCACCCACCTCGGCAAAGAAATCAACTCGCCATATTCGGATTTTGGTGCATTTCAACGCGGCGATACCTTGTATTTTTCATCCTACCGTTTTGAAGATAAAAAGTCAAAATCCAACCCAAAACCGCGCCTCACCAAAATGATGTCGTCGCTCGGCGGGCGACGGGCGCGGGATGTCGGTTCGAGTTTTCCGGCAGCCGATTCGACCCACGTTGCGAATGGGGCGATGACCCGCGACGGGCGGTTTTTCTTCTTTAATTTTTGCAAAAACATAGAAAAAACAGGCGAAATCCAATGTAAAATCTACCTGACGGTAAAAACAAAACGTGGCCGATGGACGACTCCGCAGGCCTTGCCGGAGCCGATAAATTTGAAAAATTCGACAAATACCCAGCCCACAATTGCTTATTTTAATAATAAAAAATCGCCCGTTTTAATGTTTTCGAGCGACCGGCCGGGCGGTGCGGGAATGCAAGATTTGTACTCGGTCGCGTTGGATTCGCAGTGGTTTTGCCCTTGCCATGCCGATCTCGCCTCAGGCGAGACTGGAAAAAAAGACCCAAAAATGCCTGCATTTTCCGCGCCCGAAAACTTGAAAAATTTGAATACGCCGGGTGAGGATGCCACGCCGTTTTTTCATGCCGAGTCGCAAAATTTGTATTTCAGTTCCGACGGTCGCGGCGGTTTGGGTGGCTACGATATTTTCGTTTCAAAATTGGAGGGCGGAAATTTTTCCGCTCCCGAAAACGCAGGTGCTGGCCTCAATTCATCCTACAATGATTTGTACCCCTTCGTCGGTCGTGATGGAAAAACGGGTTATTTTTCCTCGAACCGACCGGGCGTTTTTTACCTCGATGAAAAAAACAAGGCTTGCTGCCACGACATTTTTGCTTTTCAATTTCCAGAAAAAACACTTCCAAAAACTGAAATCCCGAGCGATTCTTTGCCAAAAATAGTTTTGGAACGGCCAAAAACCGACGTGCCGCCGCTGCCTTCCGGCAACCCAAACCCAGTTCCGGGCAACCCAAATTTGCCGCCAACCTTGCCCGCCGCGCCCCCGAAAATCCAGGATTTTGTCGGCCTCCCACTCTATTTTGACAACGACGAACCGGACAAACGCACCCGAAAAACGACCACAAAAAAAACTTACGAAGAAACCGTTTTGACCTATCTCGAACGGCAGGACGAGTACCGCGAACGGTTTTCGACCGGCCTAAAAACTGACCAAAAAGACGCGGCAGAAACTGAAATCGACACCTATTTTGAAGATGAAATCCGCCGAGGTTTTGACCGGCTGCAACAACTCAGCGAGTTGATCCTCAATCGTTTACAATCGGGAGAACCGGTCGAAGTGATCATCAAAGGGTTCACCAGCCCGCGTGCCGAAACGGACTATAATTTGAACCTCGGCAAACGTCGAATTTCTTCGCTGCGCAATCATTTTCAGACTTGGTCGGAGGGGATTTTGCAGCCGTTTATTTTGAACGGGATGCTGAAAATTTCGGAAACCAGTTTTGGGGAAACGACCGCGCGCGCTGGAATTTCGGACGATTTGAAAGACGAGCGGAATTCGATTTTTAGCCCGGCGGCGGCGCGAGAACGGCGGGTGGAAATTTTGGAAATCCGAGAGTGAATATTTTAAAAAATTAGGCAAATACCTTTTCAATTTAGACTTTTGGCGAAAATTTAAAATCCACAAATCGTGTCCAAACATTTCATCCTGCTACTCTTTTTTACCCAAAACTTTTCAATTGCCTGTAAAAATTTCATTGGCAATCCACACAAAACTGCCCTGCCGTCGCGCACCGTTTCGACTGCAAAATCGCCCGAAACAATGCGCGTCGAACCCCCAAATTGGTGGATTGGCATGAAAAACAGGGAAGTCGAAATCCTTTTTCACCGCGAGGACATCGCCAATTTTGAAGTCAAAATGGGCAAATTCAGCGGTGTGAAAATTTTGAAAATCGAAAAAACGGACTCGCCAAACTACCTTTTTATCACGCTCGACATTTCGCCGAAAGCCAAACCGGGGACTTTGGCTTTTAATTTTTCAAAAAACGGCTTTGTTTTTTCCCAAAATTTTCCGCTGCTGGCGCGAAATGAAAAACCAAAAGCGCAGGGCGTGAACCCGTCCGACATCATTTATCTGATTTTTCCGGACCGTTTTTCGAACGGCGATCCGTCGAACGACAATGTGCCGGGAATGTTGGAAGGTTTGCAGCGCGATTCTTTGATCGGGCGGCACGGCGGCGATTTGCAGGGCGTGATCGACCACCTCGATTATTTGCAGGATTTGGGCGTGACCACGATTTGGCTGAACCCGGAATTGGAAAATAACCAGTCGCACGCCAGTTATCATGGCTACGCCGTGACCGACCATTATCGGGTGGACAGGCGTTTTGGGACGAATGATTTGTTGAAAAAATTGGTTGAAAAATGCCACGAGCGAGGCATGAAAGTCGTGCGCGACGTGGTTTTTAACCACATCGGCGACGGACATTATTGGATGAAAGATTTGCCGGCAAAAGATTGGATAAATCAGTGGCCGACGTTCACAAAATCAAATTTTCGCGCCCCCACCGTGCTCGATCCATATGCCTCGGAACGCGACAAAAAACAGTTTTCCGACGGCTGGTTTGACCGAAAAATGCCGGACGTAAATCAACGTAACCCACACGTTGCCAAGTACTTAACGCAGCAAACCATTTGGTGGACGGAGTACGCTGGCCTCGATGATTTTCGGATTGATACCTATCCTTATTCTGACCAAAACTTTTGCTCGGCGTGGTGCAAAGCCATGACCGACGAATATCCAAAAATGAAAATGTTTGGCGAAATTTGGGAACACTCGGTGGCTATCACCGGTTTTTTTGCCGACAATCAGCCGATGCAACGAGCCAATTTTGACTCCAATTTGCCGAGCGTCGTGGATTTTCAATGGTGTTTTGCGGTGCAAGAAATGTTGAACCGCGAGCAAGGTTGGACGGAGGGCGCGGCGCGTTTGTACTATGTTTTGGCGCAAGATTATTTTTATGAAAATCCGTTGCAAAATGTAATCATGGTTGACAACCATGATTTTACGCGTTTTTTCACGACGATTGGAGAAAATTTTGACAAGTTCAAATCGGGAATGGCCTTGCTTTTTACCTCGCGCGGCGTGCCGCAGATTTATTATGCCACCGAAATTTTGGGCACCGGAAACGAACATCCGTCGCACGGAAACATCCGAAAAGATTTTCCCGGCGGCTGGCCAGGCGACGCGAAAAATAAATTTACCGCCGCCGGACGGACGGATTTGGAAAACGAGGCGTTCAATTTTACAAGAACTTTGATACACTACCGAAACGCAACGACGGCTTTGCAAACCGGAAAATTGATGCAGTTTGTCCCCGAAAACAGTGTGTACACTTTTTTCCGTTTCGATGAAAAAACGACGGTGATGACCATCGTGAATTCCGCAAATTCTGAAAAAACGATTGAAATGTCCCGGTTTTCAGAGCGGACGGTCGGTTTTTCAAAATTGAAAAATGTGGTCACCGGCGAAATTTTGGCAATGCCTGAAAAATTGACAATCCCGAAAAACGCGCCTTTTGTTTTTGAACTTTTAAAATGAAACTCGAAATTGATTTTTTAAAATATCAATCCATCCTGCGCCTTTCCCAATCTGGCGAGAAAACCTTTGTTTTTGACCCGATCCGGAAAAAAGAGATTTTTTTGACGCCCGAAGAATTGCTCCGTCAGTTGGTTTTGCAGTTCATTTTGGATGAAAAAAAGTATCCCGTCGGGCGGATCCGGGTGGAAATGGGCATCCGGGTCAATAAATTGATGAAACGGTGCGACATCGTGGTGTTCGACGAAAAACTGAACCCGTGGTTTTTGATTGAATGCAAATCTCCCAAAATCAAACTTTCCCAATCCGTTTTTGAGCAGTCGGCGCGGTACAATTTGACTTTGAACGTGCCTTTTTTGGCGGTGACAAATGGGCTTTCCACGTTTTGCTGCGCACTGGATTATGAAAAAAAGGGGTTTGAGTTTTTGGAAGGTTTTCCGGAAATCAAATGATTCCAGTTTCCAAATTGGCGTGTCATTCTGAGCGCAGCGAGGAATCTGAGTGAAAAAATTCCTCAGATTCTTCGCTGCGCTCAGAATGACAGAAACTTATTCCTGCCATTTTGTCATTTTCAACCGCCAATCAAACTACATTTGTCGCCCGAAACCGGGGGCCACGTTTACGAAACTTGTCAAGTTTCGTAAACGTTTTTTCCCAAAATCTAAAATCGTAAATCCGAAATCGTAAATCAATGTACGACAGCAATCCAACACTCGAAGGCATCAAAACGATGGACGAAACGCGGCAGGGCAGTGTTTTTTTCACAGAAATGAACGGTTTTGGCAGTACGCCGGGGCTGCGGAAGTTTTATATCGAAAGTTATGGTTGCGCGATGAATTTCTCGGACAGCGAAATCGTGGCTTCCATCCTTGGCGAAATCGGCTACGCACCCACCCGAAACATGGAAGAAAGCGACCTGATTTTGATAAATACCTGCTCCATCCGTGAAAAAGCAGAGGACACGGTGCGCAAACGGCTGCGCGTTTTTGAGGTTTTGAAAAAAAAGCGGCGTGATTTGAAAGTCGGCGTGCTCGGTTGCATGGCCGAACGGCTGAAAAAACAATGGTTGGAAGATGAAAAATTGGTGGATTTGGTCGTCGGTCCCGATGCCTACCGCGACCTTCCGAACCTGCTCGGCGCGGCGGACGAAGGCAATCGGATGGTGAATGTTTTGCTCAGCCGCGAGGAAACTTACGGTGATATCAGCCCGGTGCGGCTCGAAACGAATGGGGTTTCGGCGTTCATTTCCATCATGCGGGGCTGCGACAATATGTGCTCGTTTTGCGTCGTGCCGTTCACGCGGGGGCGCGAACGGAGCCGCGACCCGTTTTCGATCGTGGCCGAGGCGACCGATTTGTTTGGCCGAGGCTACCGCGAAGTGACTTTGCTGGGGCAAAATGTCGACTCGTACAAATGGGACAATCCAGAGACTGGCGAGCGCAAAACTTTTGCACAACTGCTTGAAAACGTGGCACTTGTGCATCCAGATTTGCGCGTTCGTTTCAGCACGAGCCACCCAAAAGACATGACGGACGACGTGCTGCACACCATTTCGCGCCACGAAAATATTTGTAAATACATCCATTTGCCCGTCCAATCCGGCAACTCGCGCATCCTCGAACGGATGAACCGGACGTACGACCGCGATTGGTATATGAACCGAATCGAAGCGGTTTGGCGGATTTTGCCGGACGCTGCGATTTCATCGGACATCATCACGGGTTTTTGCGGCGAAACGGAAGCGGAGCACGCCGACACGTTGAGCATCGTCGATTGGGCGAATTTTACGATGTCGTACATGTTTTTTTATTCAGAACGCCCTGGCACTTTGGCCGCCCGAAAATACCCGGACGACGTGCCGGAAGCAGTGAAAAAACGCAGGTTGCAAGAGGTCATCAATTTGCAGCGGTCGGTTTCGCACCGGGGAAATTTGTTGGACATCGGCAAGACTTTTAGAGTTTTGATTGAGGGAAATTCCAAAAAATCGGACGCTGATTTTTGCGGCAGAAATAGCCAAAACAAGATGCTTGTTTTTCCAAAAAAAGATGGTTTGAAGCCGGGGGATTATGTTTTGGTGAAAGTGCGGGATGTTTCGAGTGCGGCACTTTTGGGGGATATTGTTTGAATAGAAATTCTATGAAAAAATCAATAATCGTTATCGCCGATAACTTATTCAATTAAAAGAGAAATGGAAAACTACATTTTATCTAATCATGCTTTAACACAGATGGAAAACCGGGATGTTTCGATTGAAATTATAAAGAAAGTTATAGAAAATCCATTAGAAACTTATGAAGAAGACGGATTGAGAGTTTATCAAGATGTCATAAAATTTTCAGAAAAAAATTATCTGGTCAGGGTTTATGTCAATGAAAATAAACAACCGCCAGTAATTGTAACTTTATACAAAACTTCAAAAATTGATAAATACTTATTAAGATGAAAATTACTTTCGATAAAGAAGTTGATATACTTTATATCCGGTTTAGCAATGAAAAGATTGCTGAAAGCGATAGTGATTTGCCGGGAATAATCATTGACTATGATATAAATGGAAAAATAGTGGCTATTGAAATTTTAAATGCTTCTCTTAAAGTTAAGCAGCCGAATAAATTCGAGTACGAAGTTGCTTAATCTTTCTTAAACAAATTATTCATGGCTTACAAAGACTTCACATTAGAATCAATAGAATCGAAATTCGGCGTGACCAACCGTGTTGAAACACTTGTATTTGACATAAAACCGATTCAACCAAGTGTCATTTTAAAAGCAGAACTTGATATCGCATCAAAACTGCCAAAACGCAGTGAAAAATCACGTTCCGAAAACATAGTTTCACCAGTTTTGAAAGAAGTTTGGAGAAACAACGAGAACTTTTTTACCATTTATTCAGGTGAAATTTTAGATGCTGATAAAAAGGAAGGCCTTTATGGCGAGTGCGATTTTATCATCACCAAAACAACACAATCAATCAGTATTAACCTGCCGATTTTGACAATTGTCGAAGCCAAAAAAAATGACCTTGATTTGGGAATCCCACAATGTGGCGCACAACTTATTGGCGCACAGGTATTTAACAATATTCGAAAAAGGGATTTGCCAGCAATTTATGGCTGTGTTACGACTGGTGATGATTGGATATTTATGAAATTGGTAAACAAAGAATTGTTGGTTGACCTCCATGTTTATGATTTAAAAGAGATAGAAATTGTATTGGGAGTCTTTCAAGGAATCATTGATTATTATAAGATTTTACTTCAATAGCAATGGGTTACAAATACAAAACTGAAATTGAAAAACTTAAACTGATTGGTTGTCCGCCCGAAAATTATAAACCTCAAAATTTACAAGCATTTAGGTTTGTATATTCAGACATCAATCATCCAAATAATTTTTTGCCCGTCGGTAAAATTTCGCCTGAAAGAACAAATGATTTTGATACAGAAAATCAATGTAAATCTTATGGACTTTCAATGTTTGTAGATAAAAGTAAAGCCCAATTAAGGTTTATAAGTTTACTAAAAAGAACAAAAGGGAGATATGCGACAACAGTTGGAAGTTCAATTGCGATTATAAATTTATCTGAAAATGATGGCAAATGTTCAGATTGGCGAGACGATTTTTATAGTCATTTTACTTTTCACGAATTTGATAAAACGGATTTGAAAAACAAAGTAGAAAGCATTTTTCCACTCAATTTTAAATAGAAATCTATGCTAAACCTAATTAAGAAATTTGATTTGGAATATTTCGATGGCCCACTAATTTCCCTTTTCAGTCGTGGAAAAGGAGAAGGCCATTTGCTATTTAAATGGTTGGATTTTCAACAAAATAAACATCAATGGTTGGTTTTTCCAGTGAATTTAACTGATTTAAGAAAGTATGTTTTTGGAAAAATAAGCGAATTAGAATTGATAACGAACGCCAATCCTGGTCAGTTTTTGGTTTTAGAATTGGGCGATAAACAATACATCATAAAAGAGTGGCACAATCGGAAAAGTTTGCCGGATGCTTATCTTCCTGAGCCGGATGTCTATTTTGATAAAACACTTTGTCCTGATTTAACTGTTGTTGAAAATTACGTTTCTGCTCAACGGCTGATTCCAAAAATGCCAATTTTAAAAAGCAATCAACCGCGAGTTCAAATTACTGCTTAATTGATTTAATTTTCAATAAAAATTCTATGAAACAGTACTTTTTCTTATCGCTTTTTCTTTTGTCGTTCCAATTTGGTTTTGCTCAAAAACACGGGATAAAAATGAATTTTGGCTATGCCAATTTTATTAATGATTATCAACACGACATGGTTTATGGAAACTCTCAAAAACCTGATGGGTTAACTTTTGGGTTAGGATACGTTTATAAATTCAATCGCAGAATTAAGTTTGAGACTATCTTTTTAACAATGCCAGAAAAAGAAAATACCAGAATCGTTTATTTCACTCCTGGCGGAGCGCGAAGTGGTAATTCTTTTAATTCAGGTTTTCTAATAAGACAAGGCTGTGATTACATTTTCTATCAATCGAAAAACGGTTCATTTTCATTCGGTGGTGGCGCATTATTTAGTTATTCAAACTTGAAAAATCGCTACGACGCCAATTCTGGAACATCTTCGAACTTCAATGAAAAACTGAATACCCAATCTTTGTCATTAGGAATGTGTACAAAATCAACTTTTTGGGTGGCTGAATTTTGCTTTATTGATTTAGCGATAACATTCGACTGGATTAATCTTAGTTGGAAAAATCATTCATCTTCTTTGCCAATTGACCCAAATTATTTGCCAACTCTAAAAAATGGATTTGAAGCCACAAAACGGGCTTCAATAGAAATTGGAGTAGGCTTTTTATTTTAAAAATCTCACTTTACAAACTTCGTGTCTAATCATTTACAATCCATAAAAGCCCGTTTTGGCATGGTCGGAAATTCGCCGCAACTCGATGCCGCGCTCGACACCGCTGTCCGGGTTGCCCCGACCGATTTGACGGTTTTGATAACCGGCGAAAGTGGCGTGGGCAAAGAAGTTTTTTCGAAAGTCATCCACTCGTTGAGTGCTCGGAAACACCGCGATTTTATCGCCGTGAACTGCGGCGCGATTCCCGAAGGCACCATCAATTCCGAACTTTTTGGCCACGAAAAAGGCTCGTTTACCGGAGCGGTCGGCGACCGAAAAGGGTATTTCGAGACGGTCAACGGCGGCACTATCTTTTTGGACGAAATCAGCGAACTGCCGCTCGACACGCAAGCCTATTTGCTGCGGGTTTTGGAAAATGGCGAGTTCATCCGAGTCGGTTCGTCGAAGGTTGAAAAAACGGATGTCCGGGTCATCGCCGCGACGAATGTTGACTTGGACGAACGTGTCCGAAAAGGAAAATTCCGGGAAGATTTGTTTTATCGCCTCTCGACGGTGCCGATAAAAGTGCCCGCTTTGAAAGACCGACGCGACGATATTTTTGTCCTTTTCAGGAAATTTGCTACCGATTTTGCCGAAAAATATAGGATGAAACCAGTACAATTGGACGACGTGGCGGTGCGCGTTTTGGAAAGTTACCGTTGGCCGGGCAACATCCGCGAACTGAAAAACGTGGCCGAGCAACTTTCCGTCCTTTCCGAAAACCGCGAGATTTCAGCCGAAAATATCCAGCATTTGCTGCCCCAGATGTTCAACCGCAATCTCCCCGGCACGCCCGGACGTTTTGGTTTTGACGAAGAAAAACAACCCTATTCCGACCGCGAAATTTTGTACAAATTGCTTTTCGACATGAAAAACGACCTCAACGAATTGAAGGCCATGTTTTTCGAACTTGTCAAAAGCAACAATTTGCAAATGCCACCGATTCCGCAATTTCATCGGCCACTTTCGCCCGGTTTGTCTGCCCAAAATTCGCGTTTTTCGATGGGCGAGCAGGGTTCGGATTCGAATGATTTTTATATTCAACAGGAAAACCAGAATTTTTACAACCCTGAAAATGAACACGTTGGACGCGTTAAACCGATAATTATTGACCCCGGCGCGGCTGGCGGTTTTGAAAAACAAGAAACAGAAGAGGAATCGCTGGCGATGGATGAAATTGAAAAGGAAGCCATCAAACGCGCCCTGAAAAAATATCATGGCCGCCGAAAAGAGGCCGCCGAGGAATTGAAAATTTCGGAACGGACGCTTTATCGAAAGATAAAACAGTACAATTTGTAGAAATGGAACACAGATGACAC
>JANNMS010000212.1:0-13060 GCA_031398055.1 Saprospirales bacterium
ACGTAATGGCTGGAAATGAAATGTGTCGCACAACCTCGAAGTTGCTGCGACACTTTGCGGGATTTGAGATTTCGGAAATTTTTTAAATTTCCGAAATCTGATGGCTACAAATTAATACATCCTCGAAACCACAATTTTCCGGCTCACCGACCGCATTCCCGCCGCCTGAATTTTTAAAAAATACACCCCGTTTTTCCACCCCGATAAATCAATCGGCAAAACAGACGGTTGGTCAAATTTTACATTTTTCGTAAAACGATTTATCCCATTTATATCTACAATTGTAATTTCAATATTTTTTTCTATCCGTTTTTCAAAATTTATGAAAAGCATCTCGCCTGCCGGATTTGGAAAAATAAGAAAATCGGGCAAATCCGTTGGCTGCGAAATTGATTTTCTATCGCCCGGTTGCAGTAAATTAACTGCATTTAAAATCAACAAAACTTCATCATCTTCTGATGGATTTAAATCAATTGAATTGCCGGGCGACGAGTCCAAATCAACTTCGTTTGTTGATTTCACTTCCGAAAAAATAGAAACCTCGTCGGCCACTTTTACAAATGACTGATATTTCAAAACGACCGTTTCCCCGGCAGCGAGTTTGGCGATTTTCCAATTTCCAAACCAATAATCAAATGTGGTTCCCGGCGAAATGATGTGGCTTGAATAAACAAGTTTTGAAAAAACATCCGGGTCGGATTGGTTCAAAAATGAAACTTGAACATCGGTTGCTGCGGCAGTTCCCATATTTTTCAAAGTCAAAACCAGCTCCACATTTCGCCATTGGCCGGGTTTCAAATTATCGGCAGCGAGCGAAATTTCGAGGTCAGGATTGCCCGTCGGCGGCGGCGGAACGATGGTTTCATTTAATTTTATTAAAAATTCGTCGTCCTCGTTTGCCGTGCCGCCCGTTGCATTTCCGGGCGACGAATCGGCATCCGTTTGCCCGGCGGCGGTGACTTGGGCAAAGACATTTTTCAAGTTTTTATTCAAATTGTAATAATTCAAAATCAAAACTGCCGAGTCGCCGGGGGGCAAATTTGGCAAAGTCCAATCCGCCGCACCCAAATTGAAATCGCCTTTCGTCGCCGAAAATTCATTGCCGCCGCGATAAACCAAACCTGCGGCCTGCGGCACATTGACCCGCACGTTGGTGGCAATTTTTCCACCATTATTTTTCAAAACAAATTTTACAGAAACAAAAGAAAACGCGCCGGGGTCGGGCGTTGCCGTGCTTCCCGAAAGTTCGAGGTCAATTTCGGTGGGCGGCGGCGGCGCATTTTTTACCTCAATAAATGCCTCTTTTTTGCAGACGGACTGCCAGTTTGCGGTCAAAAAATCTGCTTTGACAAAGTAATTTCCATCGAAAAGATTGGGCACGATTTGCTCCGGTTCGTCGCAATTCCCAAGACAGGAAAACTTCTGAACCCATTGATTGTCAAAGACTTGAACCCCAATCACGGGTGCCGACAAATTTTTAATTAAAATAGAATCGCCCGCAGTTTCAATCAAAATTGTGGAGCAATCCAAACCCCCGCCGCCGCTGCCACCTGAAACTGGAAAGTTGTGAAAAGTGAGCAAACCAACGCCCCGCGAGTTGAAAATCCAGTCCGGTTTTTTGCCCGGATGGCCGAGATAACTGATGCCGGTGACCGCCGAAACTGGTTTTGCAAAAGTCAATTTGAGGGTCGTGCCAGAAATTGAACCGCTCGTCACGGCGACTTTCGCGCCTTCTGTTTGAAAATCCGACCACGGAAAACCGAGGATTTCGAGGTCGGCGGCGGCGTTTTTTGTTTCAATCGTAATTTCAGACGTGCCGGAAATGAATGCTTTTGAAATATCGGGCGGCTCAACTTCGGCGACATTTTTTCCATAAAAACGGTTGGCAATCAAATCAAACATCCGGTCGCCCAAAGATTTGTAGCCGTTTTGATAATAAAAATGGCAAGAATCGTGATCGGCGTTCGTCGTTGACATAATATCTACGTTCGGTAAATCGCCGCACTGTCGATGCGATTCCATGATAAACGGGCGCGGCGAATTGCAACTTTCAAAGCGCATCTGGAACAAAAACGCCTGCTGAATTCCAAAATCGGCCTGCCACGAATTGACCAGCGATTGAAAATGATTTGTGTAAATCGCTGATTCCCAACTCCATGCGTTCGATTCGCCGTGAAACCAGATTGCAGTGCGTGCTTTTCGGGGCAGCCCGGCATTTTCAAAACGGGTCAAAAGCGAGCCATAATTTCCAGCAAATTCATCCGTCGAATCTTTCAAATAAGTATCAATCGTCAAAGCACCGACGGCTTGGTTGAAAATGGCAACCGGCACCCCGATGTCGTCGGCAATCCGGTTCGCCAAACGCGCGCCCCACAAACCGGGAAACGACAAATTCAACTTCCCCCAACCGTATGGCTGCTGCCACGAACGGGTGTATTCATCCACATCGGAAAGGTCGGGCGAGGCGGCGGCTTGCGCATTCGATTGGCCGTTGATGATAAAAATATCGCCAGCGAGGAGTTTTTCGGCTTTTTTTTCCAAAACCCAGTGGCCGTTGGAAGTTTTGAAACCATAAATTTCCAAACGATGGTTGTTGCAGGCCGCCGGAATATTTATCGAAAAATTGAAATTGGCCTTGCCTGCGGCAAAAACCAAAGTTTTGGGCAGCACCGCCACCGAAGAATCTTCATTGAAAAGCCGCGCTTCGAGTTTTGAATAACCGGAAGATTGCTTGACAACACCTGCAACATCGACCGTGGCGAAATTTGCCGGGAGGTCGCGTTGAAAAAGTTGCCAGTCGAACGGGAATTTTGTGAAAGTTAAATTTTGGGAAATGCCCTGAATTTGAAAAAATCCGAGCAAAAGAAGCGTGATGTTAAAATGCCGCATGGGAATCGCGTGTGTTTTGTCCTTTTAAAAAAATAAAAAATGGAATGCGAAAAGCGGGAAATTCGATTATTTTGGGTCAAAGATAGGCTGATGGGGAAGGCGCGAAAAAGCGTGATTCACTTAGTTTTTCAATTTACCCAATTGTTCCAGCCCGGACATTTCAAATTTCATTTCCAAAATTTGAAAACCAAACCCGACCGTCGCCCGTTTTGCCTTTGTTTTTCAATAAAAATTTTAAACAAATGAAATCATTGTTCATCGTGCTGGCCGCCACTTTTTTGGCTTCCGGCCAATGCCAAAACACAGAAAAAAAATCTGACGAAATGACAACTGCAAATCCAACTGCCGCCGCCCAACCCTCCAATCAACCAATCAACCAATCAACCAATCTTCAAATTGCCACCCTCGCTGGCGGGTGTTTTTGGTGCGTCGAGGCCATTGTTCAAGATTTGAAAGGTGTGGAAAAAGTGGAAAGCGGCTACTCCGGCGGCAGCGCACCGAACCCAACTTACAATGAAATCTGCACCGGATTGACCGGCCATGCCGAAGTTATCGAGGTGACTTTCGATTCGTCGGTGATTTCGTACCGCGAAATTTTGGACATTTTTTTCACCGTCCACGACCCGACCACTTTAAATCGGCAGGGCGCGGACGTCGGGACGCAATACCGGTCGGCCATTTTTTACAGAAATTTGGAAGAAAAAAACATCGCGGAGGCGGCCAAAATTGCCGCCGAAGAAATTTGGGACAATAAAGTGGTGACGGAAATCACGAAATTCGATGCCTTTTACAAAGCCGAGAAATACCACCAGAATTATTACAAAGACAACGCGAACCAAGGTTACTGCCAGATCGTGATTGCACCGAAAGTGAAAAAATTTAGGGAAAAATATAAAGAAAAATTGAAGGAATGAGAACCGATGGATGAGGAATAAAAAAAGCCGCAACTGTTTGAAAAACAAACAGTTGCGGCTTTTTTATTCATTTTTCACACCTAAAAATTAAAGTTCAAAATTGGGCGAAAGTTTCGCTTGCTGCTCGCCTTCGTAAAAATCGGTGATGACTTTCACCACTTCTTCCGGATCGTCGGTGATGTGAAAAATACTGGTATCGCCGGGGCTGATGGTGTGGTGGCGTTCGTCCAAAACTTGATCCATCCAATTTTTCATGCCTTCCCAAAACTCTCGACCCACCAAAACAATCGGCACGCGCGCAATTTTTTTGGTTTGCACCAAAGTCAACACTTCAAATATTTCGTCGAGTGTCCCGAATCCGCCGGGCATCACCACAAAACCTTGGGCATATTTTACAAACATGACTTTCCGGACAAAAAAGTAGCGGTGTTTCAGGTTTTTGGCCTGTTCGATAAATGGGTTGTGGTGCTGCTCGAACGGCAGGTCGATGTTCAAACCGACCGACATTCCGCCTTTCATCCACGCACCTTTGTTGCCCGCTTCCATCACGCCGGGGCCGCCGCCGGTGATGATTCCGTAACCTTCTTCGGTGAGCCGCGAGGCGATTTTTGTCGCCAGTTCATAATAATGGGTGCCCGGTTTGGTGCGCGCCGACCCAAAAATCGAGATGCACGGCCCAATGTTGTTCAAAACCTCGAAGCCATCGACGAATTCGGCCATCACTTTGAACATCGTCCAAGCGTTTTCGCCTTTCATTTTTGACCACTGCTTCATCACGCGAGGTGCTCCTTGGCCGTTCGCCGGGCGCAGCGTTTGCAGGTTTTCTTTGGGAATTTCGTTTTCCATACAACAAAGTTTTTTCTGTTTGGACACATAGTTCAGATAGGAGTTTTCACATAGAGACGCATAGGTTTTTAGGTTTTTAAACAAAAATCTATGCGCCTCTATGTGAAAACTCCTATTTGAACTATGTGTCCAATAAATTAAAGTAAAAATGCGGCCACGACTTGCGAAAAAATGCCAGCCAAATAGCCACGATACAAATCTTGCGGGGTGTGCGCACCGAGCGAAAGCCGCGAAACCCCCACCAAACCGGCCAACAAAATCATCGCCGCCAGCAAAAAATTGATGCTCACCGATACCGTGCCACCAAAAAACGGGATGTTCCCAGAACTCCCCGCCCACTCCGTCGCCGTGAAAATCCCAGCCGCCACCAAACCACCCATCCCTGCCGCGTGCGCACTGATTTTGGTAAAAATATTGAAAAAGAAAACCAAAAACAGGCCAATCGTTGCGCCCAAAACGAATTGATTAAAAAGTGCAGGCGTTTGCCCCAGCGACATCAAATTTTTGAAAAGCCACAAATAAAAAATACCGAGGATGATGTACGGAACGATGCGTTCTTGTTTGTCTTCCATTTCGATGCTTTGGATAAATCCGAGCGGTTTCAATAACATCACGCCCGCGCCGGGGATCAAAACGGTTTGGGCAAAAACCATCGCCAACAAAACCAGCGCGGATTTATCGGTAAAATGCCTCGCCCCGAACGCAAACGGATTGAGCCACATCAAAAAAACCAAGCCGTAAAAAACCACAAAAAGTGGGTGGCCGAGGTAGGTGAAAAATTTGGCGAAAGTTCTATTCATTGAATGGTTATTAGTTATTGGGAAATTGGTTATCGGTATTGGCCACAAGTAACCAGTTTTCCAATAACCAATAACCAAATTAGGCAAATGCTGCGGCCACCAATTCTTCTTGTTGCTTTTGATGCAATTTTGGAAAACCTGTCGCCGGGCTCGCCGCCGCTGCTCGGCTCACGAATGACCATTTATATTCTCCGTGATTGGCCGTGAGATGTGGCCGCGCGCCCATATTTGCGGGTTCTTCCTGCACCCAAATTGGCGCGGCGTTTTTATATTTTTTCAAAATCGCTTCAAATTGTTTGGTCGGAAATGGGTAAATCTGTTCCAACCGGACGATGGCCACGTCGTCGCGTTTTTGTTCGTCGCGGTATTTTTCCAAATCGTAAAAAACCTTACCGGAGCAGACCAACAATTTTTTGATTTTTTCTGGGGATGCAATTTTTTCGTCGTCCAAAATTTCGCGGAAAGTGTTGCCGGGCAGCAGTTCCGATATTTTTCCCAAATTAAAAGGCGCGCGCAAAGTTGATTTTGGCGACATCACCACGAGCGGTTTCCGGAACGGACGCGCCAACTGCCGCCGCAACAAATGGAAAAAATTGGAAGCCGAAGTGACGTTCGCCACCGTGATATTATTTTCGGCGCAGCCGCTCAAAAATCGTTCGAGCCGCGCCGACGAATGTTCGGGGCCTTGGCCTTCGTAACCGTGCGGCAAAAGCATGACGAGGCCGTTCATCCGACCCCATTTTTTTTCGGCAGCGGTGATAAATTGGTCAATAATCGTCCCCGCGCCGTTGACGAAATCGCCAAATTGGGCTTCCCAAATCACCAAATTATCGGGCGAGGCCATCGCGTAACCATATTCAAAACCCAAAACAGCATATTCGGAAAGCAAAGAATTATAAATGCGAAATTTCCCCTGACCTGGTTTTAAATTTTCCAAACGATTGACTTCCATGTAATTTTTCGCGTCCATCACGCAAGCATGCCGGTGGCTGAAAGTGCCGCGTTTGACATCTTGGCCGGACATCCGCACGTCTTTTCCTTCCAAAAGGATGGAGCCGTAGGCCATCAATTCGCCGAATTGCCAATCAATTTGACCTGCCTCGACGAGCATTTTTTTGGCCTCGGTGAGTTTTAAAATTTGCGGCAACGGCGTAAAACCTTCGGGGAAAGTGAGCAGTTTTTTCAGCAACAAATCAATCATTTCCTGCGGAATCCCGGTGTCCGGGCTGCTGTCAAAATCCTCGTCGGTCGTGATTTTTTTCAATTTTTTCCACTGCAATTCTGGTTCTTGGTAAGAATAGGGTAGCGGTTTTTGACGGATATTGTCGAGGCGTGATTGCAAATCGGAGCGGAAAGTGGCCTCCATTTCGAGTGCCATTTTTTCGTCCAAATCGCCGCGCTGCACCAATTTTTGGGTGTAAATTTTTCGCGGGTCGTCGTGTTTTTCGATGATTGACCAAAGTTCGGGTTGGGTAAAACGCGGCTCGTCGCTTTCGTTGTGGCCATTTTTTCGGTAGCAAACCATGTCGATATAAACATCGTCGTTGAAGGTTTGGCGGTATTCCGTCGCCAATTCCGAGGCAAAAACCACGGCTTCCGGGTCGTCGCCGTTGACATGAAAAACGGGCGATTCGGTCACTTCGGCCACGCCCGTGCAGTAATTCGACGACCGCGCATCTTCCCAGCCCGTCGTGAAACCAATTTGATTGTTGATGACCAAATGGATCGTGCCGCCCGTGTCGTAACCTTTCAAATTCATCATTTGTGCCACTTCGTAAACGATGCCTTGTCCGGCCACCGCCGCGTCGCCGTGAATCAAAATCGGCACAATTCGGTCGGCCACGCCGCCATAAAGTATGTCCAATTTGGCGCGGATAAAACCTTCGACCAACGGGTTGACGGCTTCGAGGTGGCTCGGATTGGGCAATAATTTGACATAAACTTCGCGGCCATTCAAGGTTTTTGTTTGCGAAGAAAATCCGAGGTGATATTTCACATCACCCGAACCAAAACTCTGGTCGGGAATCATTTTTCCATCAAAATCACTGAAAATTTGGTCGTAAGTTTTGCCAATGATGTTGCACAAAACATTCAATCGGCCCCGGTGCGCCATGCCGATGACGATTTCTTCGGCAGGAATATCGGTCTCGGTGGCCTTGTTAAAAATGGCATCGAGCGCAGCGATTGCCGATTCACCGCCCTCCAAACCAAAGCGTTTTTGGCCGATAAATTTGGTCGCCAAAAATTGCTCAAAACCCACTGCGCCATTAATTTTTTCCAAAATCCGCTTCTTTTTTTCAATGGAAAAACCAAAATCGCCCGACATATTCCGGTTTTCGATGCGCTCGCGCAGCCACTCGCGCCGGCCTTTTTCAAAAATATGGGTGAATTCGAAACCGAGATTTCCGCAGTAAATTTTTGTCAGTTTTTCAATGATTTCTTTCAGCGAGGCATTGGGCAAACCGATTTCCGCGCCCGCTCCAAATTTTTTGTCCAAATCACTTTTTTCCAAACCAAAATCTTCCAAATCGAGTCGTGGCTTTCTGTTTTTTCTGGGTTTTATCGGATTGGTGGTAGAAAGTGCGTGGCCTCGGTCGCGGTAACTTTCAATCAAATTGAAAACTTTCAATTCTTTTGAAACGTCCGAACCGGCTGGCGCAACGGTAGTCGAATCGGCCATTTGGCCATTCGCGGACTGCGCCGCAAAATCAAAACCTTTGAAAAACTGCGCCCAATCCGTTTCGACGGACGCTGGGTCATTTTGCCAATTTTTGTACATCGAATCAATGTACCCTGGGTGCGCGTTGAAAACTGCTGAAATATCTTTCATCGAAAAAAATAGAATTTTTAAAGCCTTTCTAAATCAATATTTTACTGAAAATGGGCTGCAAAAATAGCGAAAGGCAACGGTTTTGAATTTGGAATTTTTACTTTTAAAATCATTTTTTGAAATGCAGTTTTCAAAGATTTGCGACTGTTTTTCAATCACCGCAAAATAAAATGCCCGACCGCACAATCCAAACACCGCCTCCGGTCGCAGTAATTTTTGCGAAGTTCGAGCAAGGCCTGCGCCTCAAAACCGGAACGCGGCGCGGCTCCAATTTTTGACCAATCTTCCAAAATCGAGTTGTTTTCTGGCGGCAGATTTTCCAAAAAACGCAGGGCGCGATCTTGCAAATCGGGCTGCTTTTTTAGTTTTCCAAAAAGGAAAATGAACGGAATCACCGTGTTTATTAAAAGCAGTTTGACAAAATCGTCACCCAGATTCTTTTGCCTTTTTGGAGATCCTTTTCCAAAAATATAATGCGTCAGCCAATATTCGCTGACCCCGGCATCGAAAAGATTTTGCAGTTCGCGGACAGTTTTCATTTCCAAAGTTTTTGAAAAAAGATGCTCGGCGCGGTGAATCAAAACCGCAAATTGGGCAATCCGAATCGTCGGAAAATTGGCTGGGCGCAGCCGCAAAAATTTCCAAACGCCGGGCGGCAGCGGCGTGAGTTCATATTTTTTTTGTAAAAAACGGTACTCTTTTGCCAATGATTTTTGGTAATCGTCTGCCGGCTCCGACAAAAAACCGGCCTGCCCGAAAAGCAGTGCTTCCAATTGAAAAAGCGAGTTTTTGTGTTTTCCCAAAATTTGAATCGGCAGTGAATTTGCCAAGTTTTCAAAAGGCAAAGCATTGATTTTCAAGCCAAAACTGCGTGCCAGCGAGCGGTAAAAAATTTCTTCCCAATGATTTTCTGTTTTTTCCAGACCTTCCAAAATGGGTTGGGTTTTGGTTTCCAGCCGCTCGACGAGCAGCCGGTCGAGCCAATTCAAACGGATAATTTCCGGGACTTCGTGAAAAAAAGCAGTGCACGGAATCGGCGTTTCCGCAGCGACGAGCCGTTCGTAATTTTCTAAAATTTTTTCAGGAATCCGATTTTTCAGTTCGAGGCACGGCAGCCGTTGGCCGTTTTGAAAAATGATTTTGTCTTCTTGCAAAACGACATGCAAAACCACATTTTGGTAGGCCGGATCGGCATCATGGCCGTGTGCGAGCCATTCGGAAGATGAAATGTGGATTTCGACATTTCCAGCCCAAGTCGTTTCGCCGAGCCGCAGCCGGGCGTTGAAAAAATCAGCACCGGCATCGGTGTTCAATTCGCCGGGGTGGATGATTTCGAGTGTTTGGCCGTCGGTGGTTTCGAGATTGGTCAAATCGAATTTTCGCCATCGCCAAAGATGGTGGAGGAAGTTTTCTCGCATGGTTTTGAGTGGGTATTTTGCTAATTTGATGGAGCAGATTTGGCCGACAACATCCCTTTCTTTTCCAATTCTTTTCGCAAATTTTGAACGTAATGAAAGGAAACACCTACCAAACTTGCGATTTTTTTGTCAGGATATTCACCATCCAAAAGCAAATTGGTGGCGAATCTTTTATTGTCCTTCTCGGTAGCAGTTTCAATGCCCTGTTTGTACAAAAAGTCATTTTCGATGTCGTATGTAAATGCCATTTGATTTGAAATTTCGATGAATTTTGGTTGCAATTTACGGAGGTTTGAAAAAATAGCCAAACGCCTGACGTGCTTCGATGCACCCGATTTCCCGCCAGACAGTCTATCCATTTTGGTTAAAATTTCTCGGAAAACGTCCTCTGGAAGTTCATTTCCATAATCAGCGAGAATGGCAAATGTGATTATTTCAGGAATGTCGTATTTCAAAAACTGCCTCCAATTGATTGATTTTAAACTGATTACCGCAAAACGATGGTTCGTAAATTTATCTCGAAAAAACGGTTTTATGTATTTGGGTTTTTTCCGGTTGCCCATAAAAATGACAAATTGGCGCACTGGCAAATTGAGATTGACCGACAACATTGCCTTTTTCAAAAGCACCAATTTGCCAATGTTTTCATCGTTGACATGAAATTCGAGGTGCAGGATTTCCTTCAAATTTTTGTCCTTGAAAAGCATGATTTTCAAATGGTCGCCTTCTCGTTCGAGGGTCGTTTGGATTTTGTCTTTGATTTCCTGTGTTTTTTCGATGGGAATTTTCAGGACAATTTCGGCGAGCGGATACAGAGCTTCTTCAATTATTTCTTTGACGATGCGGTCATAAATATTTACCATAAATCCGGTACGTTTTGAAAAACAAAAGTAGTCCGGATGTTTTTCAACTCAATGCGACCAAAATCAATTTTTAATTTGATAATTTATCAAAATTTCAATTTGTCTCAACGCTCGACAACCAGTCGTTTTTCAACGATTCCTCGGTCAGTTTGTATTTTCAAAGTAAAAATTCCTTGGCCAAAACCTGCGGTTTCGAACTGGATTTTCTGCTGATTTTTCACTTCCAAATTTTGAACCCGCTGCCCCAGCGAATTCAAAACCTCCACATTTTCCATTTTCAAATCGCTGCCAGCCTGCAAAGTCACCGAACCGTTTGCCGGATTTGGAAAAACGGAAACCAAATTTTGCAAAGCCAAATTCGAAGTGGCGGTCGTCGTTTTCAATTTCACCCAAATCGTGTCGCGCCCCGCGGGCAAACTGAGGTCTTTCGGCAAACCTTTCGGGTCAATCGCCAGCAAACCTTTGATGTCGGTGACGAACGGTTTTGGCGCGCCTGCTTCGCGGTAAACCACATCAATTATAATAATGTAGTCGGTTTTGAACGTGATTTTGGCCATTTTGAAATAGCCGTTTTTGCCCTGCCCATTTTTGCGGACGAAACCGAGGTCAAGTTGTTTTCGGGTTGGGTTATTTTTGGGCAGCCAGAGAATGTCATTGGAAAATCCAAAATTGGAATTGTCGTAATAATTTACCTCTGGGTCTTGGTTGACGAAGTATGGATATTTCACTGCGAAAGCCAAACCGTACAAATCATGCACGGGCTGCCCGACCGTCGCAACCATCACATCCGCCGAAATTTCGAGCGGTTTTGGATTGTTTGGGTCAACAAAAATGGTGTCCGGGTTGCCACTGAAATCCAACCAAATTTTCGGCGCGGCAGGGTTAAAAACCACTTCGGAAGTGTCCAGCGGCGAATAATATTGATGAATCAAACTGGGGTCAAGTTCATTGATGCTCCCATTTCCATCGCAATCTAAGTGCTTGAAATTCAAGCCATTGACCATTTTTTTTGGCCAATTCGCGGCCAACTGCGGCGACCAATTTGTGGAAACATTTGGCCTCGGCGCACCATCCGAAAAATATCCGACCCCCACGTTCAAAAGGTCGTAGGCATTTGCTTTTTTGTCACCGTTGGCATCGCCGGGCAGGACATTTTCAGAACCTTGGGGCTGCTCGTCCGAAATCACCGTCGCCCAATCGGTGCTGATGACTTTCACCACCGACGACACGCACCCATTGCTTTTCCACACTGTCAAATTGGCCAAATAAATGCCCGGCAAAGCGTAGCGATATTCGACCGAATCCCAATTTGCGGTTTGTAAAATGGGCGAGCCATCGCCAAAATCCAATTGCAAATAGGCAAAATCGCCCCCGGCCAAATTGTAAAAACGCGTCAAAAAACCTTCATTTTGGTTGCCCGAAATCACCCGTGCATCCACATCCGCAACGCAAGTTCCGGGCGTCGGCACATTGCATTTTCCAGCCCACCAAGTCGTCAAACCGGACGCAATCGCCTCACATTCATTGCCATACGTCACGCCGTCGCAACCGCAAACGGGCGCGAAAAACGTCGGGCACATCACATTTTTTGAAACCATCGCCGGGTCGGTGCAACCGGGCGGACTGAGCGAAACTTGCTGGCAGCGCGTCGAAGCACAAATATCGCCGCCGGGCGTTTCGGCCAAAATTTCGGCGCAGACATTGTAACTTCCGAAACTGGGCAAAATATATTGAAAATCAACAGTTTGCGCGATGATTTGGTTGGTTTTTGAAAAATACCAGTTCACTTTTTTTACATCGCTGAAAACGTGGTCTCGCGAAACAATTTTTCCGGTCAACAATTTTCCAACCACATTTACTTCCAATTCGTAGCCGCAATTTGCCACATTTTGATGGCTGACAGCCACTTCTAAATTTTTTGACGCCTCGCAATCGTCGCTTTTCACAGTCAAAATCACCGAAAATTTGCCTTCGTCCGAAAAAGTATGGACGACTTCTTGCCCCATTTCGGTCGTGCCGTCGCCAAAATCCCAAAGGCAATTTTGGCTGGACGGGTCAAAAATCTGCGCCGAAAAATGCACCGTCATCGGGTCAAATTCGTCGGTAACCGGCACAAAATCTGCTTTGCAAGGAATTTTATCGGAAACGCAAGTCAAAGAAACAGTAGGCAAAGTTTCGTTTGGACAGGTAGCCAAACCATTGGCCGAGACCGACGAAAATGACATCGTTTTGCCGGGCGTCAAATTATCCGCGCCTGCCACCGCACGCAGGATTTCGCCGTTGTTCAGGTCAATAATTTTCGCCCCACAATCCGGGCTGCTCGAAGCCACCCAACCCACGCGGTCGCATTGTGCAACCAATTTTCCCATCGAAAAAAGGAAAATGAAAACAGGCAGCCCTATTTTTGGTAAAATCAACAATTTCATAAGACGTTGGATTTTGGACGTTGGATTTTGGACTTTTGATTTTGGATTCGGTTTTCAAAAGTCCAAAATCCAAC
>JANNMS010000226.1:0-2359 GCA_031398055.1 Saprospirales bacterium
GTGCGTAGCACCGTCATATTTCAATGTCAAATGTTCCGGTGCTACGCACCTTTTTAAAATTTTGGCTACAAAATTCTACAAATATTGAGGTGCTACGCACCTTTTTGAAACAGCAACTTGGAATCATAATTGAGCCAAAATTTATCTCGTTTATTCCATGTCCTGCGGGATTTGTTTCCCGGAGATTTTCAACAAACTACCATCGCCTTCTTTAAAATTCGATGCTTGGATGCTGGCGTTCAAACTGTAACAAAGCGTGCTCGAAAATGCTCCGGCGTAACCCAAAACACGGATTTTGTACTCACCCACGACGTTCGTGTTGTAAATAATTTCCTCGTTGGCCGTGCCCGGATTGTCCGACGAAGCGACCAAAGTCGTGCCCCGGAACAAATACAAATCATAATCTGCTGGCAAATTCGTCATCGTGACCTTGATTTTTTTCTGCGCCGTGGTGTTGCTGAATTTGAAAAAATCTTTGTCCGTCGAAGTGCCAATCATCGCGGTGATGGCGGCGTTCACTGGGATTGCTTTTGCGGTGCCGTTTGAGTTGTTCGTTTCATAATTATCGGTGCAGCCGCCGCCGCTGGTTTGCGTGGTGAAAATCGTCAGGCCAGAATAACTGCCCGTGCCGCTCGCGCAAACGGCCTGAACTTTGAAATGATAAGCCGTCGCAGCCGTCAAACTCGTGATATTTTTGGAAGTTGTCGTGCTGGTGGTGGTCGTAAAAGTGGTACCTGCGACCGTTTTATATTGAATATTGTACGAAGTCGCGCCCGAAACCGCGCCCCACGAAAGTGTGGTCGAAGTGGTCGTGATGCTTCCGGCAGCCAAAGTTCCCGGCGTTCCGCAGCCGCCGCTCGGCGGTTGGCAACCAATCGAAGTCAACAAACCGACCCGCGCACCGCCTGCCGAAAACAAGGCTTGCATCCGCGTTTTTTGACCAGTCGAAAAAACATTCATGCAGCCGTCGTCGGTGTAATCCATGTAATTCATAAACATATCGCCGTTCGAGCCATTGCTGCACGAAGTTTGCGGAAATGATGGGCAACCGTAATGTTCATCGGCCTGATTTGGCGTGTCGGCGCAGGCATCCGAGCCGGAACAAGCCGAACCATCGTCGCCCCAAATATGAAAAAGATTAAGCCAGTGGCCGACTTCATGGGTGGCGGTGCGACCCAAATTGAACGGCGCAGCAGCCGTGCCGACCGTTCCAAAAGCAGTGCACAAAATCACGACACCGTCCGTCGAAACCGGGCCGCCTGGAAATTGGGCATATCCCAAAAGTCCGCCGCCGAGATTGCAAACCCAGATGTTCAAATATTTCGTCGCATCCCAAGCATCGAGGCCGCCGGTGCTGAAATGTTTCATGTTGTCGTTGTCGGTAAAACTGGTGACGGTCGTCTGCCGGCGTTCGATTCCGTTGGTGGCTGCGCCGGAGGGAGTTTGTTGTGCCATGCAAAATTCAATTTCAGAATCGGCAGCGATGGGCAAAAAACCGGCGGGCGTGTTGCTCGCATCGGCATTCAAACGGCGAAAATCATTGTTCAAAACCGTGATTTGGGAAAGAACTTGGGCATCGCTGATGTTTTGCGCGGTCGTTTTCCAAAGAACGTGGACGACGACTGGGATGGTTCTGACGGTACGGTCGCTGGCTTTTCCAGCATTTTCTTGGATGTATTTTTCGGTAAAATTTTCGATGTCGCGGCGGGTTCTGGCGTATTCTGGATTGGCTTTCAACATTCGTTCGTACACATCATTTGCGGCGCATTTTCGCAAATTGTCGGTCGGGTTCATCAAGTTTTGGTTTTCCAAAACATCCGGATCGGAGAGGAAAACATCCTTTTTACAGTTGGTGAGGATAAAAGTCGCGGTCAAAACTGCGAGGCAGGTCAGTGAAATTTTTAGAAAATTTTTCATTGAACAAAAAAGTTTGGTTGATAAAAAAAAGATAAAAACAGTTTGGGAGACAGGGAAAATCGGGGCGTTCAAATTAAATCAGAAAGGGAGTTGAACAGGTTTTTTAGGCTTTGAAAACTGGAAAAGGTTGTACGTTGGTTCGAGTTTTAACTTTCGATTTTTCGTTAATGTCTCAAAGGTTGTGCGAGTGGCTCGTCCATTTTTCCTTTTTACACAACGCCCGGTTTTTATTACACGAAACCCGTTTTTGATTACACAAAGCATTAACCAGCAGGCTCGCAGACCACGTAATTTTGCTGCTAAAAAAGCAACTACTTGCCACATAGATTCACAGAGGAGTTTTCACATAGAAAACATAAGGTTTTTTTCAAAAAAACATACACGACCTTATGTTTTCTATGTGAATCCCCACCGGCTCCAGCAAGGAGTTCGCGGGCGAGCC
>JANNMS010000241.1:0-4562 GCA_031398055.1 Saprospirales bacterium
AACCGTTTGGGGGTTCGCTTTCCCTTAACACTTAAAAATTTTTTTTTTTTGGGTGGACTAATTTTATTACCCCCACGACTGGGTCGAAAAAAATTTCGACCTCCAAACCAGTGAATCCTGCAACTCTTGCCCAAAATTGTATAATTTCCCCAGACCCCGAACCGCTCAACTTTGTATCGTGAAAAAAAACAATTCACGCCTGCCCCCGACAGTTTTTTGGGAAACTAAAATCAATTTAAAATGAAAAAATCAATTTTCATGTCCGTTGCAATCGCAGCGTTTATTTCAGGAAACATCTTCACCAGTTGCCAATCGGCAGAAACCAAATCTGACAAAGCCGACACGAAAGTGATGGATGCCAAAGAAGATTTGAAAGATGCCCAAAAAACAGCCGACGCCGCAGCCATCAAAGCCGCCGACGCCGAAGCCTGGAAAACCTACAAATTGGAAGTCGAAACCAAAATCAATGAAAACGACATTTCCATCGCCGCCCTCAAATCAGCGATGAAAAAAACCGGAAAGAAAATCGATGCGGCCTACGCCAAAACCGTCGACGAACTCGAACAAAAAAACAAAGACCTCAAAGCCCGCATAAATTCGTACAACAAAGGCGAAACCGAGTGGGAATCGTTCAAACGCGAATTCAACCACGACATGGACGGCATCGGCCAATCCTTGAAAGACTTGGGAAAAGACAATAAAAAATAGGCCGAACCAAATACGCGAGAGGGAAGGCGCGCCAAAAGCGCGCCTTTTTTTATGCTTTCACTTCTTAAATTTCCAAAAAAAATGAGCAAGGACAAAGGAACCAAAAACGTCAAAAAAGCCCCGGCGGACAAATCCACCAAAAACAAAGCAACGTCCGATTACAAATCCGAGAGCAAAAGCAAAGACCCTTCCCTCGGTGCTTTCGTCCCAAAAACGGACGGCAAAGCAGGCGGAGCGACCAAAAACAAATGATAAACTGCCAAACCTCTCAACTTAAACGCAAGTGGTCTGAATCAGAATTTGCAGAATTTTAGAATTTACAGAATGCAGCAAATTTTGAAAATTCTAAAATTCTGCAAATTCTGATTCAGACATTTTATTCATAAAACAGTTATGAAAATTGAACCCATTTTCGACTTTGAGCCAGGCGTAATCAATGCCTCGTTCACCCATTTCGTGCCCAAAAAATTGGTGGCCGTGCCCCAAAAACCGGTCGTCAAATTGCCCGAAATCCTGTTCGTCACGTCCTATCCGCCCCGCGAATGTGGCATCGCGACTTATTCGCAAGACTTGATGAAAGCGATGGAAAACAAGTTCAGCAATTCATTTTCACTGATTGTTTGCGCGCTCGAAGCCGGAAAATCAAACCATACTTATCCATCGGAGGTAAAATACACCCTCGACACCAGCGATCCGCGCCAGTATTTTGAATTGGCGCACGCCATCAATGCCGACAAGGACATCCGGTTTATCATGGTTCAGCACGAGTTTGGTTTTTTTAAAAATGCGGGCGAAAACGCGCTGCTCCAATTTTTGTACACCCTTTCCAAACCTGCGGTTTTGGTTTTTCACACCGTTTTGCCGCAGCCCGATTTGAATTTGAAAATTGAAGTCCGGCGCATCGTCGCGGCCTGCGAATCGGTCATCGTGATGACCAAAAACGCCGCGCAGATTTTGAACGAAGATTACGGCATTCCGACCCAAAAAATCGAGGTGATTGCCCACGGCACGCACCTCGTCCCGCATTTGGACAAAGATTTTTTGAAAGAAAAATATGGTCTGTCGGGCAAAAAAGTGCTTTCCACTTTTGGCCTGCTCGGTTCGGGCAAAGCCATCGAAACGACTTTGGACGCTTTGCCGGCGGTCGTCGAACTCAATCCGGATGCCCTTTTTCTCGTCATCGGCAAAACGCATCCCGGCGTCGTCAAATCGGACGGCGAAAATTACCGGGAAATGTTGGCCGAAAAAGTGAAAGCCCTCGGCCTCCAAAACCATGTGAAATTCATCAATCGCTATTTGCCTTTGGCCGATTTGTTGGAGTATTTGCAGTTGACCGACATCTATCTTTTTACCTCAAAAGACCCAAATCAGGCGGTCAGCGGCACGTTTTCGTATGCCATGTCCTGCGGCTGCCCGATTATTTCCACCCCGATCCCGCACGCAAAAGAAGTGCTGCGCGACGACACCGGAATCATCATTGATTTTCAAAATTCGGAACAGTTGGCCGCCGCCGTCAACCGTTTGATGGGCGACGAGCCGCTGCGCACGGAGTTCAGTTCCAGCACTTTGCAACGCATCGTGCCGACGGCCTGGGAAAATTCGGCCATCGCCCACGCCCAATTGTTGCAAAAAATCGGCAACCAAAACAACGGCCACGAGGCTGTTGAAAACAACTTGAAACCCGCGATGTACCAAAATTTGAACAAGCCAGAAAAATTTGCCTTGGAATACCGCCAGCCGGAAATCAGTCTCGACCATGTGAAAAAGATGACCACAGATTTCGGGATGATCCAATTTTCAAAAATAAACCAACCCGACCTCGAGTCCGGTTACACTTTGGACGACAATGCCCGCGCGCTGATTTCGATGTGCATGCACTTCGAACTGACAAGGGACAAAACAGATGTAAAACACATCCAAACCTATCTTGATTTTATCAAATTTTGCCTGCTGCCCACCGGCGATTTCAATAATTACGTGGACAGCAACCAATGTTTTACCGAGCAAAATTTTGAAACCAACCTCGCCGACTCGAATGGACGTGCCATTTGGGCACTCGGTTTTTTGCTTTCAAAAAGCAAATTATTGCCGTCAGATTTAGTTGAAACCGCCGCACAAATCATCGAGCAGGCCTTGCCGCGCGTTGAATTGATGCACTCGACCCGCTCCGTGGCCTTTGCGATCAAAGGCATTTATTTTTACAACCTCGAAAAACAATCGCCCAAAAACACCGCGCTGATCAAATTGCTGGCCAACCGATTGGTCCAAATGTACCGGCACGAATCCGAGCCGGATTGGCTGTGGTTCGAGAGTTATCTGACCTACGGAAACCCCATTTTGCCCGAAGCCATGCTCTGCGCTTTTCTCGAAACGGGCGACCCGGTTTATCAAGAAATCGCCAAAAAATCCTTCGATTTTCTGTTGTCCATCACGTTTGGCGAGGAGCGGATAAAAGTTATTTCCAATAAAAGTTGGCTGCAAAAAGGCCACAAACCCGACGAGCACGGCGAGCAGCCGATCGATGTGGCGTACACGATTTTGGCGATGGACCGTTTTTTTAAGGTTTTCAAAGAGCCCGATTATTTAAACAAAATGACGACTGCGTTCAATTGGTTTTTGGGAAAAAACCACCTCCACCAGATTATTTACAATCCCTGCACGGGCGGTTGTTACGATGGTTTGGAAGAAAAATCGGTCAATCTGAACCAAGGTGCGGAGTCCACTTTGAGTTATTTGATGGCGCGGTTGACGATGGAAAAGTATAAAAATTAAGGCTCAATCAAGATTTCAAATTGCTGTTTCAAAAAGGTGCAGCGCACCGAAATCTTTGTAGAAAAGCATTGGCAATATTTCCAAAAGATGCGTAGCACCGGAATATTTGAATCCAAATATCTCGGTGCTACGCACCTCAGATGATTGATTATCAATGTTTTATACAAAGATTTCGGTGCGCTGCACCACTTGAAACAGCAACTTGGCCTCCTTGCCAACAACGGCAAAAAAAGCATTTTAGAAAAAATAAAAAAATTCAATGTCAAATCAAATCAAATGGTCAATAGACCAATCGCACAGTGATATTTCTTTCAAAATCAGGCATTTGATGATTTCAAACGTCAAAGGCGGGTTCAAAACTTTTGACGCCAGCATTTACACGACCGGCCAAGATTTCACGACCGCAGAAATCGACCTTTGGATTGACCCAAATTCGGTAAACACGGGCGACGAAAAACGCGACGAGCATTTGAAAAGTGCCGAATTTTTCGACACCGAAAACCACAAACAAATCACGTTCACTTCCAGCACCATCGGAGCAGCGAACGCCAACGGCGAACACGAAATTTGGGGCGAACTGACGATGATGGGCATGACCAAAAACATCAAACTGGACGTCGAATTTGGCGGCATTTCAAAAGACCCGTGGGGCAATGAAAAGGCAGGTTTCACCGTCACCGGAAAAATAAACCGGAGCGATTGGGGACTGGTCTGGAACACGGTTTTGGAATTGGGCGGCGTCGCGCTGAGCGACGAAGTGAAAATTTCGTGCGAAATCGAACTGCTCAACGCCGGTCAAAAAGACCTGAAAATGGAACTGGAAACGGCGACTTCTGCGATTTTTTGAAAAGGAAAAAAGTCCTGATTTAAAACTAAAAAAACCGTCCCGCGATGCCCGCAGGACGGTTTTTTCATTTCCAGCCCCGCCCAAAAACCCGTAAATTATGCAACTCTTTCCCAAAATTGTACAACCCCACCCTTCCAAAGGCATTTACCTTTGGTTGTTTCTGTTTAAAAAGTAGTAACTGCTTTGCCACATAGATTCACAGAGGAGTTTTCACATAGAAAACATAAGGTTTTTT